>JAPKAV010000074.1 GCA_028825115.1 Candidatus Nanopelagicales bacterium
CCGCAACAACTTTCGTTGTGATCGGAACGGGCAATCACTTTATTGCCGATGCCCTCGCCGCAGGGCTACTCGTATGGTTGTGCTGGTTTGTGGCGTCGCGCGTTCACTCGACTTTGCAGGGGTCGCAACGGGCGCTCGAACACAGTTATTCCCAGGGCACCTAAATCTTTCACCTACGACGTGAGGCCCCATCGCCAATCACGATCAAAAGTCAGGATCGGTGGGATATGCAACAATCTAGATATGGGTGAGCCAGTGCGTGTACTAGGTCCTGAGTTATCGCAGTTCTACTCGTGGCCACAGGGTTGGTGGATTCGGGCCATGATGCTGCACACCCTTGATGGGGCGTACTTCGGGCCCGATGGCGGCAGCAAAAGTCTCTCAAATCCGCGCGATCGGGACGTGTTACTTGAAGCACGACGCTGCGCTGACGTGGTGCTCGTGGGGGCAGCAACTATTCGGGCTGAGCGGTACCGACCCATGCGCACAAACGCCGTGGTTGCGATCGTGTCACCTTCACTGGACCTCCCATGGGAAGAGCCATTATTTGGTGAATCAACGCACCCGCCAATTGTGTTTACAGTCAGAGGTAGCGAATCGCGCGAGGCACTTGGAGTCGCTCTAGAAATGCAAGAGCAGGGCAAAGTTCAGATCGTGCGCCTGGCCGACCCGGCAATTGATTCGCTCACTTACTTGCGCGAGCAAGGACACCAACGGATTGTGTGTGAAGGTGGACCGCGTCTGTTGGAGTCATTGTTTCAATTTGTTGATGAACTTGATTTGACCACAGCACCGTTCTTGGTTGGCACTGAGCCCGTCAGTGTTCAACAAGACCAAGGGCACACCACTAATTGGCGTCTTGATTCTTGGTGGAATGAGGACCAATACACCTACGCGAAGTACTTGCGCACACGTTAGTGAGATTCCTGTAGGGCCCAAAAAACTACGGCTGCAGCTGATGCAACATTGAGTGAACTTACGGCATTAGACATTGGGATATGCACACTGTGATCGCAAGTGTCCAGGGATGCTGCGGTGAGCCCTTCACCTTCTGTGCCCAGAATCAGGGCAACCCGATTTAGCGGCCTCGCGGCAAATTCTCGTAAATCTTGGGATTCTTGGCTGCCGACATCCTGGGGTGAGATTGCGACCGTGGTAAAGCCTGGCCCTTTGAGCATGTCCATTGAGGCCGGCCACTGAGGAATCCGGGTCCATGGCACTGTGAACACTGCACCCATGGAAACACGGATACTTCGCCGGTAAAGGGGATCCGCGCATTTCGGCGTGACCAGAATCGCATCGATTCCGAGCCCGGCAGCTGCCCGAAAAATCGCGCCCACATTTGTGTGGTCAACAATGTCTTCAAGCACGACTACTCTTCGGGCCCCGTTCAGCACTGAATCCAAACTTAGTGGCGCAGGCCGCATCATCTCCGCGAGCGCGCCGCGGTGAACATGAAATCCAGTTAACTCTTCAAGGATTGTATGGCTGCCCGTGAACACGTCGATGTTGCCAAAGTCATTGTCGGAAATTCCCGGGAGCAGTATTCGCATTTTCGCAAGCCAACTGTCGGCCATGAGAATCGAGACAGGGGTGTGCCCGCAGGCAACAGCGCGTTCAATTATCTTGGCGCTTTCGGCAATGTAGATGCCGTTTTCTGGCTCGGATTTTCTGCGCAGTGCGACATCGGTTAAGCCCCGATAAGCAAGGAGTCGCGGATCTCCCGCTGTACTAATTGAGTGGATTGGCATTTCGCAGATTTCTGGAGGTACACATTTCTCCTAGTATGGCATTCATGGTAGCGAAATCAGCGAGTGCAGAACTCACAGCCCGGCGCGGCAAGTGAGAAACTTGGCTTCGTAAAAATAAAAAGGCCACGTCGCCATGTCTTGCGGCGCAATCTCTTAAACGGAAGGGCCCGAACTCACTAGAACCGGCCCTAGATTAATTTTAGCCGCTCAATTTGATGGTTCACGACTGACAAGGTTATCTATCTGGTACGAGCAAGGCAGTAAGCACGGAACAGTTTCACAGCAGGAACCCATTTGGGAAGTAGTCGACCGCGCATTTGCTACCTCGTTTTTGCCTTACGGGAGGTCATCGGGCAGGCCCGGGTCGAGCTGGGCGACCTTGTGGACCCTGCGCGCTCTGTGGATCGGTCATGGCTTCGCCGGCAGAGGAGTTGCGTGCGGTTGCGGTCCCTGTGAGGCAACCCAAAATGTATGGGTATTCATCGTTTATCACATAGTGATAGATCTTTTGCTTTTTGCCGTTAAATTTTATCTTCGCAGTCCACCCGTGACATTTATCAAGTTGGCTATTTGTGAGAAAGTTTCCTGATCTATTACGAACGAAGTAAATGCCAAAGCCGTCATCTGCATAGCCCCACAAGGTTGAAGTGTTCGGTTTCGTGTCGAAGTTTTTGACCGCACATTTGGACCCTGAGTGGTAGTGGTAGTTAGATTGGTTTGGGTGACCTTCGCAACCATCGAGAACTTCGTGTGCCCGAGCATCGTTCCCTTTTCCATCCATTGCGTTGTACACGGTCACACCGCTGAGAGCGGTGGCCACCCCAGCAAAGGGCAGACACGACACCTTGTTCGCAGTTTTGGGCTTTAGTGGAATCCGAATCGTGCTCTTTGCGGCGGTGGGCACTCCGGGGTTCCGATCGTATTGATTCAACGTGGGGTCATTAGATACAGGAAAATTTCCTTTATACCCTATCGTTGGTACTTGGCTTGTGGACAGAGTGCGCCATCGGGCAGACTGTCGCTGCGTATATTGTGCGCCAGGCCACAAATTCTTCCCAGCAAGAGTCCCCAGTAACTGCTTTTTTGGCAAACTCCAGGTGTTTCCGCTGATCCAAGGAGCATCGTCGATTGCTCCCGGAGCGTTGGGATTGCCCGCCCGACACGTATATGTGTAGTTCTTCTTAGCTCCTGAAACTGAATTATTGCCATCACCTAGTGGCAACGTGTCTACGTCTGGACTCGCCAGTGCCGACCCTGTGTTGAATGCGAAAATCATAATTCCAGCGGCAAAGAACCCTAGTGACTTTTGCATGTTCTCTTCTCGAGTCGTCAACTTAACGCAACGTAGAAGACCACACTGTGTGTGATCTGTGCTTGTCCCGCGTTTCCCAGAGTGACCCGCCCGGCACGTAATTTATCGCGCCTTCGAGCTGCGATCGCGGCTGAGTAGTTAAGTAGCGGCTCACTTAGAGCATGAATTGCCTCTCTGTTGCCACGCGGTAAAGGCTCCGGTTGCCCATAGGGCCCAGATCACGAGTAGCGGCTGAAAGAGCAAACGAACCAGCCGAGCAACACTTGAATCAAGTCCGAATGCATCTCGACCCTCGATGAACTGCCAAATGTTACCCGGAAAGATCACGACAAAAAATGCGGCAGTTACCCACCCGACTAGTCGCTGCCACTTAGTCGGTGCCGCTATGAGCGCACTACCGAGTACTAGTTCACACACGCCAGAAACGAGAATGACTAATTCAGGGGCCGGCATCCACGGTGGAACCTGCGCAAGAAATTCGCTTGTTGACACAAAGTGCCCAAGCCCAGCAAAGATTAAAAATATCCCCAACCCGAGACGACCTATTGCGGTGAGCACGCATCAAGTGTGCCATCATATAGTTCTCAATAGATCGTGGCTTGCGAAACTCAGAGCACCTCCTAAAATATGGATATGAAATTTCTCTCGCGCGGTAGAAACTTTCGCGGTGGTCCGGTGGGGGATACACCACAGTGAAGGCGGCATCGTGCATTCTTGTGATCGGTGACACCGACGTGGGTCGTCGAGTGTGTTCAGCCTTGAGCGCGCGGGGAATTCGAACACTGCATCTTGGAGATCCCACCGACAGCGAACTTTCTTCGGCATTAACACCCGAAGTTGAAGGTGTCGCTGTAATGTTGCACGACGACATCAGAGCCCTGCGATACAGCTTGATCGCAGAGCACCTTCGACCGGGAATCCGGTTGTTTGTGGGGATGTTCGATCGAACAGTTCGCCAGCAACTGGAGTCAACAGTCACCAACTGCGTTGTTTTATCCCCGGCAGCGATCAGCGTACCGACCATGGTTGCGGCAGCAATTGCTCCTAGCGTTGCTTCGATCCGGCGCCGTGATCAGATGGCTGATCGTTCTTGGGTGTCCATATCAACTGACGAAACTACGAGCATTCAACCGTGGAAAATCCCCTACAGGCTGCGCGTACGTGGAATCCGCGGCATCGCCCTAGGCCAATTTCGCTCCTACGATGCGGGCTCAACAACACTGCTCGCCGGAGCTTTCGGTCTTGTGCTCATTATCGCAATTGACACTCTCGTCGGTTTGACGCATGCGAGTGGCCTTCGCGCCCTTTATGACGCGACTCGAACTGTTGCGACTATTTCGTCCCCGGACCTTCCAGATTCTCCCGGCGTACTCATCTGGGCAACGATTGCAGCAATTATTGTCATGGGATTCACTGCGATGTTCGCAGCTGGAATTGTGAATCATCTTTTGTCTGGTCGGCACGTGACTTTGGTAGGGCGCCGGGTTGTGCCACGTAGTGGGCACGTGGTTGTGGCAGGCATGGGGCAAGTGGGACTTCGACTCGCTCAGGAGCTGCGCAGCATCGGCGTGGCGGTGGTTGGAATTGAACGCGATCCACAAGCACCTGGGCTTAGCATCGCGAGAGCCAGTAAAGTGCCGGTAATCATCGGGAACGCTTCTTCGCAAGATGCCCTCAAAAGAGCGGGTGCATCTCGAGCTGTCGCCATTGTTGCTGCGGGCAGTGAAGAGCGAGAAAATATTGCCGTTGCAGTCACGGCGCTGGCTGGACGCTCAGGTGCCCGAGTTGTTCTGCGGGCCGGTTCTGATGATGCAATCACCGAAACGAAGTCACTTTTTCAGATTGGTTCGGTGATTGACGTGAACGGCCTGACAGCGGTATTCGTCGCGGAGAGCATGATCGGAAGTAAGCCCTATGTAGTTTTCCCCACCGAGACAAGTTTTGAGTCAATCGACACACAGACCGGCGAAGTGTCAGATCTGGGGTCTGCTCCTGCCCGGTGCGACTGCGTCCTATAAAAAGCAGCGGTGACAAGCAGGTGGGTGGGAATGTAAGTTGGGGTGGCAAAGTATGCGGATGGTTCCTCGCCCAGCAAGTGTGCCCAGAGGGACTCGAACCTCTAACCTACCGGGTCACACCACAGCGTCCGGTGACGTCCACTGGCACAGGAAATCCCTCACAGATATCGCAAAATCTTCCTATCAAGTGCACTGGTGTCCAGGGGGGGTAGTGCAGGGTTAGTGCACTAAATAAGTGTCCCGCTCAACCGAACAAGCCGGCATACTGACGTCATGAGCAAGGCCACACGAAACAAGAACCTCCTTGTCTTTCTCGGCTGGTGCATAGCACTAGGACTGCTGCTTTTCGCATTCATTCAGGCATGATCAAGAACCTGACTCGCGTCCGCCACTAAAAATAAAAAATGGCTTTTTAAGAGACGATCTCTCTACTCCCGCTGCCCCTTGCCAAAGTACCCCCTAGGGAAGCAAGAGTTGGACAATTAAGGTTTGTTAGAGGCTAGGACCGGCAAGAGGGAACGAGTACAACCAAAACTCTTTGAGGGTTTAAGCGTGTTTTCTTTTTAGTAAGCAGTAAAAAAACGTAGGGCAGCTCGGACACACGAATTGTGGCTAAGGTCAAGACACAAGGCCTACAAAAAAGAACCTATGTATTACGAGTGCGCTCAGACTCTCCGACATTAAATATCCGCATGGCGATTCGTGAAGCAAGTAGCGCCAGGTAAATACTTCCAGAAGCATCTAGTCCGGTGTCTGTGGCATTTCATCTGTGGCATTTCAGGAGTCCGTTTGGAAGTAATATGTTTCAGTTTTGCCCCAAATACACAAATCAAAGGTCTACTCTTAATTTATTGTCGAAATTCGACTAAGTTATAGGAGGATGGGGCGCACGTGTCATTAAACGCGACAGAAATTCCTAACCATGTTCCAGCTGAGCTAATATTTGACTTTGACTTCTACGCCACCCCAGCACAATTTAGTAACCCACAACAAGGTGTCTCAGAGCTGCTACATGGCGGAGCACCACCGATCTTTTACACTCCGCACAACGGTGGGCATTGGGTGGTTTCCCGCCGAAAAGATTGTTTGGAAATGCTTCGAGACCACGAGCGCTTCCCTGTTGATCCTCAATATAATCACGACCGCCGTAACTATCCTGTGCGTTTTTTAGTCAAAGATTACGATCCTCCGGAGCACACGGAGATGCGCAATCTCATCAATCCAGTTTTTGCGGTTGATGCGATCCGGAATCGTGAACCTCTGATCCGAGAGGTGGCGGTCAGTTTAATAGATGCCATTCTTGATCAGGGCCAGTGCGAATTTGTGAGTGAAGTTGCTGAGTCGTATCCCGTTGAAATTTTTTTACGGATGGTCAGGGCACCGTTGCAATTGCGGCAAGAAATGCTCGACCTGGCACACAAGTTTTTTCGCAGCCAGGATCCAACTGCTGCTCGTGAGGCCATGACTGACCTGGGCAAGATTTTGACCGGTGTCATCGAATCAGCAAGGGCTGATCCCGACGAAAATGACATGTTAAGTCGACTCGTAGAGGGTAAAGTGTCGGGTCGCCCACTAACAGACGACGAGATTCTCGGTGGTGCCATCTTCGTCTTTCTCGCTGGACTTGACACAGTCACGGCGATGCTTTCTTTTGTCATGAAATATCTTGCTTTAAATCCAGACCAATATCAACGACTAATTGATGAGCCTGAGATTCTCCACGCTGCGACAGAAGAGTTAATCAGGGTGAGTGGAGTTGCTCAACCTGAGCGTGGAGTGAAGGGAGATTTTGAACACAATGGAGTCCAATTCAAAGAGGGAGATCGGCTAATTTTTCTGATCCAGATTGGAGGAATGGATCCCGAAGCTGTGGAAAATTCTCAGGAAGTCGATTTTGATCGTGCAAGAAAATCACACATGGCCTTTAGTTCAGGGCAGCATCATTGCTCAGGGGCTGGGCTCACCCGAAGCGAAATTGAGATCTTTCTTGAAGAATGGACGAAACGTGTCAAATCCATGAGCTTGACTCCAGGGTCACAGATACGGGCAGCCGGGGGTCGAGTGTGGACGCTCGAGAAATTGCCACTCATCTTGGCCACAAAATAACTGCACGACCGACTCCTTTCAGGAGTTCGCAGTTTGAGAAAGAAACTCCCCGATACTGATAATCGGTATCCCCCAGTTACGGGCTTTCCTCGCTTTCCTTGAATCACTGGATGGGTCTAAATCAACACGCACAGACTAGAAAAACCGTCTCTGCGTGTTCAATACGGATTTCGGAACGGCCGCAACAGCCACCAACGCAACTCATACCCGATGGCAACGACCCACTTCCGCATCCCTCAATACTAATGCCAAACAGCCACCCGCATCAGGAAGGCAAGCCACCATGACAAAGCCCCAGCCGGTCAGGGTG
>JAPKAV010000012.1 GCA_028825115.1 Candidatus Nanopelagicales bacterium
CGACTACGTCACAATTGATTAGAGCGAGAGAGAAGACGCCCATGACTTTCCAATATGCTCCGGCCCCGGAGTCCACCGCCATCGTGCACATTAACAGTTCCAACGATCTGTTCATTAATGGCGAATTCACCCCTGGACATGGCAATGCGTTCAAGACAATTAACCCCGCAACCGAAGAAGTACTCGCTGAAATTGCGCACGCCAGCGAGGAAGATGTCAATTCGGCCGTGATGGCTGCGCGCAAGGCCCATGACAAAACCTGGTCAAAGATGTCCGGCCGCGATCGTGGCAAGTACCTCTTTCGCATCGCTCGACTCATCCAAGAGCGTTCACGTGAGCTTGCTGTCCTGGAAACACTCGATAACGGCAAGCCAATCAGAGAAAGTCGTGATGTTGACGTTCCCATTGCAGCGGCTCACTTTTTCTACCACGCGGGCTGGGCCGACAAGCTCGAATTCGCCGGTTACGGCGATAACCCCCGTCCACTGGGCGTGGTTGCCCAGGTGATCCCGTGGAATTTCCCGCTACTTATGCTTGCGTGGAAGATTGCTCCCGCCCTGGCAACCGGGAATACCGTGGTGCTCAAACCAGCTGAAACGACTTCCCTAACTGCTCTTCTCTTCGCAGAAATTTGCCAGCAAGCGGACCTACCCCCGGGTGTCGTCAATATTATTACCGGTGCCGGCGAGACCGGTCGGATGCTTGTTGAGCATCCCGATGTCAACAAGGTGGCATTCACCGGCAGCACCGCGGTGGGCCAAGCGATTCAACGACAAATCGCGGGGACTCACAAGAGGTTAACCCTTGAGCTAGGTGGCAAAGCAGCAAATATTGTCTTCGATGACGCCCCGATTGACCAAGCAGTCGAAGGAATTGTCAACGGCATCTTCTTCAATCAAGGGCACGTCTGCTGCGCTGGAAGTCGACTACTCCTGCAAGAGAGTATCGCTGAACAAACAATTGATTCCCTCAAACGCAGACTGGCCACGCTTCGCCTAGGAGACCCATTAGATAAAAACACAGATATCGGTGCGATTAATTCACGTGAGCAACTCGATCGAATTATTGACTTGACCAAGAGTGGTGAAGATGAAGGTGCCCAACGTTGGAGTCCTGATTGCGTGATTCCACAGAAAGGTTTCTGGTTCGCTCCCACAGTGTTTACCAACGTCACGCAAGCCCACCGTATTGCCCGCGAGGAAATTTTTGGACCAGTACTGAGTGTTCTCACTTTCCGGACCCCCGATGAAGCAATTGAGAAAGCGAATAACACTCCCTACGGACTCAGTGCCGGAATCTGGACCGAGAAGGGAAGTCGCATTCTCGCAATGGCCAACAAAGTTCGGGCCGGCGTTGTCTGGGCAAATACTTTCAATCGTTTTGACCCGACAAGCCCATTTGGCGGCTACAAGGAATCTGGTTTCGGACGCGAAGGTGGCGTGCAAGGCTTGGGTGCCTACCTCACGAGCGAGGAGACCTCATGATCGGCAACGACCGCGTTGAAGTCAGAAAGACCCACAAACTCTTTGTGGGCGGAGCATTCCCGCGAAGTGAATCAGGGCGCACCTACGAAGCCACAAACGGTCAAGGTGAGTTCTTAGCGAATGTTGCTAAGGCCAGTCGCAAAGATGCCCGCGATGCCGTCCTCGCGGCGCGCACGGGTTTCAACTCGTGGTCAAAAGCCACGGCCTACAACCGCGGGCAAGTTCTCTACCGAATCGCCGAGGTAATGGAAGGTCGCAAAGACCAATTCATCATTAACATACAAGACGCCGAAGCCGTCAGTGCCAAAAAGGCCACGAACCAAACTGACCAAGCGATTGACCGTGTCCTTTGGTACGCGGGTTGGGCCGACAAGTACGCCCAAGTACTCGGCAACACTAACCCGGTCTCCGGGCCATTTTTCAACTTCAGCATTCCCGAGCCAACGGGAGTCGTCGCGGCAGTCGCCCCTGCCGATTCGAGCTTGTTGGGGCTACTTAGTGTAATCGCACCGATCATCACCAGCGGAAACTCCGTCATTGTGATTGCCAGCACGGCCTCACCTATCCCAGCAATCACCCTCAGTGAGTGCCTAGCAACTAGTGACGTAATCGCCGGAAATATCAACATTCTCACCGGCGACCCGGCCGAGATTATGCCGTCACTTGCCAGCCACGGTGACGTAAACGCACTCGACCTCACCGGAATAACCGATCCCGAACTACAAAAAGCTCTCCAAATTGAAGCAGCCGGAACAGTCAAGCGAGTACGCACTGCCCCAGTAAATCCCGATTGGCAAGCAACCCCGAGCCTTTCACGCCTACGCGCTTTCACCGAAGTGAAAACCGTATGGCACCCCATGGGGATGTAGCTGACTCGGGCACCCGCTTGGGGAAGACGTGGCACCATGCAAGCTGCATGTGGAATTCCCTTCGCAGACTCACCCGAACGTGAGTGGACAATTTCATGTGACCTTCATGAAATATCTGAAATCTGCACCCGATAAATGCTCGGCAGGAATGTGACTTGACTCGCGCCAAAGAAAAACCAGGACTCCAACTCAGACTCCAAGTGCGACAACGCCAACGACCACCACAACGACCGGTGACACTCAATGGCTCGCTGCAATGATCTTCTCGGGTGCAACCCAATTAGGGGCGCACCAGTTAGATGCGGGCCTAGCCTTTAATCCATGTGCCGCGAATAGAGGAGATAAGTTACTTCACCACGACTCGTCATTTAACCATTCAGTCGCATTTCCAGTTCTGACCGAACGCGGGCGTACCCAGGCTTGATTTGAGTGTTGATGATGTCTAATCGCTCGTCAAAGCCAATAAATGCGCTCTTCATCGCGTTGGTTGTCAACCACTGCATGTCTTTTAGCCCCCAGCCAAATGCTTGGCTCAGCAGGTCCATTTCGTGCGACATGGAAGTTCCTGACATTAGGCGGTTATCCGTATTCACTGTGACTCGGAAACCAAGTGTGCGCAACAAACCAATGGGATGGGATGCAATGGATTCGGCAGCACCGGTCTGAACATTAGAGGTGGGACACAGCTCCAACGGAATGCGTCGGTCGCGGACGTATGCTGCGAGATTTCCCAGCTCGACAGATCCATCCGGCTGAACTGTGATGTCATCCATAATGCGAACACCATGGCCTAATCGGTCTGCCCCACACCACTGAATCGCTTCCCAAATGGAAGGAAGTCCAAAAGCCTCGCCCGCGTGAATGGTGAAATGTGCATTCTCTCGGCGCAAAAACTCGAAAGCGTCAAGGTGGCGGGTGGGCGGAAAGCCAGCCTCTGCACCAGCAATGTCAAAGCCGACAACTCCCTTGTCGCGATACTGGACAGAGAGTTCAGCGATCGAGCGTGAATTCGCGGCCGTTCGCATGGCCGTGAGTAGCACCCCAATCCGAATAGTCCGACCGCTACTAGCGGCTGCAACAACACCAGACTCAAAACCATCAAGAACAGCATCAATGATCTCGCGCTCAGCAAGCCCTTTTTCCACGTGAAGCTCAGGGGCAAAGCGCACTTCGGCGTACACCACACCGTCGGCCGCTAAATCTTCAGCACATTCGCGCGCAACCCGGGAAAGAGCGTCAACGCTCTGGGTAACCCCCACCGTGTGCTTGAAGGTTTCGAGGTAGCGCTCAAGGGAACCCGAGTAAGCGGCCTCTGAAAACCAGCGACCCAGTGACTCTGCATCTGTCGCAGGCAGTTCGCAATACCCAGACGCTGCCGCGAGATCGATAACGGTTTGCGGTCGCAAGCCACCATCAAGGTGGTCATGGAGTAACACCTTGGGGGCTTCAATGATCACATCAAGGGGAACGGGGAAAGATTCTGCGGTGTCAATGCTCATACCCCTAACTTAGCCCACCTGCGCTGGTGCGATCCAAACCATGACCTCTGCGCAACATGCAAGTCGGCTCTGACGGCTTTTTACTCCGGATCGTAAACGTTGTGATCCTCGTCAGCACGATGCACCGTGTCTGGCATAAAAGCCGGGACACAGATTGACATGTAGCGGGCTCCGTCTTCGGTGTGATAACGGACCCACTCACCACCTCGAGCAACAATTGCTTGACCAGCCTTAACGAGTGTGGGCCCGTGCTCAGAATCAACAGTGAGCGAACCTTCCAGCACAACGGTGAATTCATCAAACTCTGGGGTTTGTTCGGGCTCGGTCCACCCTGCCGGAGCCACCATGTGGGCAATGGACACCCGGTCGTCGCCGGTAGCGACATGACCGGCATATTCTTCAATAACTTTTCCGCCAGGAACCGGGATTTGAACGGGGGCAGGAATTAGCTCTGGCATTTTGCTCCTTTAGCTGATGCGCTCAATAATGAGGGGTAGATGTGCAACTCGTTGCTCGGGTGACCCAATCGTAATAGGTGCTTCATCCAATGCTTGTTGTGCGACTTCGAACCTGCCCTCTTCGTCGGTGAACATGGTGAGCAGTGGTTGGCCCGCTTGAATTTCTTGTCCTGGCTTCGCGTGCAATGCAATGCCCGCGCCAAGGGATACTTGGTCTTCTTTTCTGGCTCGGCCCGCTCCGAGTCGCCACGCGGCAATGCCGACAGCCAAAGCATTCATGCTGGTCACGGTTCCCGTTGAGCCAGCCGTAATGGTGTGTTCGAATTTTGCAGTAGGTAGCGGAGCATTATTGTCTCCCCCTTGAGCTGCGACCATGGCTTTCCAGACGTCGAACGCTTGACCGTTGTCAAGTTTTTTTTCCGGATCGGTAGCTATTCCGACAATCTCAAGCATTTCTCGTGCCAAAGTAAGGGTTAGCTCGCGGACATCGGCTGGCCCGCCACCTTGCAGGATCTCAATGCTTTCTTGCACTTCTAGTGCGTTACCGACTGCCAAGCCGAGGGGGACATCCATCGCCGTGATCAGCGCTCGAGTATTCACCCCGGCATCTTTGCCTAGGTTGACCATAGTTTGAGCAAGCTCACGCGCCATATTTGGGTCAGACATGAATGCACCATTCCCGGTTTTCACATCAAGAATCAGTCCGCTCGCACCCTCGGCGATTTTCTTGCTCATGATGCTGGAAGCAATCAGCGGGATCGCTTCCACTGTGGCAGTTACATCCCGTAAGGCGTACAATTTTTTATCTGCGGGAGCTAGCCCCGGACCTGCAGCACAAATGACCGCTCCCACATCTTGGAGGATCTGATGCATTTCGTCGTTGCTAAGGTCCGCGCGCCAGCCCCAAATGCTTTCCATCTTGTCTAGAGTGCCACCGGTGTGGCCAAGACCGCGACCTGAGAGTTGCGGGACTGCGGCTCCGCACGCTGCCACAAGTGGTGCGAGCGGTAACGTGATCTTGTCCCCCACCCCACCCGTTGAATGCTTGTCCACGGTAGGGACCGTGATGTCACTGAAATCCATCCGCTCGCCACTGTTGATCATTGCCTGGGTCCACTGGACAATTTCTTGTTGGTTCATGCCGTTGAGCAAAATTGCCATGGCGAGGGCCGCCATCTGTTCATCAGCCACAGCGCCACGCGTATAGGCGTCAATCACCCAATCAATTTGCGGTGTGGAAAGTTCTTGTTTTTGACGTTTGGCTTTGATGACGTCAACAGCTGAGAATGGCTCAACCATGTGAACTTTCTTCCGCCATCACGGCATGACCGCCAGCCATGAGCCTCCCAATCTCCGCCCGATCTGCGTCCGCACTTTCAAGTTCAGCCACAATCTCCCCGTCATACATGACTAAAATTCGATCGGAAAGACCAAGTACTTCGTCGAGTTCCGCTGAAACGAGAAGAACGGCCGCACCGTTATCACGAGCAGAAATAATTTGTGAATGAATAAACTCAATCGAACCCACATCCACGCCACGAGTGGGTTGGGAAGCTATGAGCAAACTCGGATTCGCCGAAAGTTCGCGCGCTATCACGACCTTTTGTTTATTTCCACCTGATAGCGAATTCGCCGGTGTCTTGATTGATGGCGTTCTCACATCGAATTCTTTCACCAGTTTTGTGGCTAGACCATTAACCGCATCCATATTTCGAATCCCTCTACGAGAAAACTCGGGTTCATCAAAACGATTCAACACCATGTTATTTGCAATGGAATACTGACCTACGAGGCCATCTTTTTCTCTATCTTCGGGAACATGCCCTACGTGCATGCTATGGATTTCATGGGGGTCTGCGCCAATGGCGTTCTCATCATTGATGGCGAATTTGGTGGCGGTTGATTTACGTATCCCGGTAAGTGCCTCAACCAGTTCACGCTGCCCGTTCCCCTCGACTCCCGCTATACCCACGATCTCACCAGAACGGACCGTCAAATTGACTTCGCGGACAGCGGGCAGCCCGATATCACTGTCGGAAGAAAGGCCAACAACGTCAAGGACTATTTCTTTTGGACTAGATGTGCTCTTTTCAACAGAAAGCAGAACGCTTCTTCCCACCATCATCTGAGCAAGTTTCGCCTGATCGGCTTCAGCGGGAGTTGTCGTGCCCACCACTTTACCGCTTCGTAAAACTTCGATTTTGTCCGCTATCGCCAAAACTTCGCGAAGCTTATGGGTAATAAAGATTACTGCTACTCCGTTAGCAGCAAATCCCTTCATGGTTTTAAGAAGTTCGTCCGTTTCCTGAGGAGTCAGGACGGCGGTGGGTTCGTCCATGATCAATATGTCTGCTCGGCGGTAAAGCGCCTTTAGGATCTCCACTCGCTGCTGAGCTCCCACAGGTAAGTCTCGGACAAGAGCCTTCGGATCTACAGCCATGCCATTCTTTTCAGCCAATGCCGTGACTTCTTTTATGGCCTTACGTTTTTCAATAAAAGAAAGTTTTCGGGGTTCGTTTCCCAAAATCACATTTTCAGCGACCGTAAAAACGGGCACCAGTTGAAAATGCTGGTGAACCATGCCAACCCCACGACGAATCGCCTCACGAGGACCGCTTAGCCGGACGGTCTCTCCCTTAATCCTGATCTCGCCTTCATCAGGTCGGTAGAGCCCGTAAATCATTTTGACTAAGGTGCTCTTGCCCGCACCGTTTTCGCCAAGCAGCGCGACGATTTCACCTTTATGAACCGTGAGCGAGACATCCTCGTTCGCCACTACACCAGGGAATCTTTTGGTCAGGCCGGTAACTTCAAGAACCAATTCATCATCCATGAGCACACCTAATCTTTCTCATAAGGTTTGCCGACCGCTGCGGGCGGTCTGACGCGACCAGCCACTACGGCCAGGAGAACGATTGTCAGGACGTACGGCAACATGTTGATAAATTGCGGTGGGATGTCAACCACTTCGTCGGCCTGTAATTGGCTTGCGACTCCTTGCGTCAGACCGAAGAAGAGGGCAGCCGCGAAAGCTCCAACCGGATTCCACGCTCCGAAAATCATGATGGCGAGTGCCGTGAAACCTCGGCCCGCGGTGAAACCTCTTTCAAATGTGCCAGCAGCTTCGAGAGATAGATAGGCACCCGCGACGCCGGCAAGTCCTCCCGCCAGCGTGACGTTGATGAAGCGGGTACGTTGCACATTAATTCCCGAAGTGTCAGCCGCACTCGGATTTTCCCCCACGGCTCTGGTGCGCAAACCCCAGATAGTGAGGAACAACATTATTTGCAAGAAGATCACAATAATTATGGCAGCGTAAGTGAATAATCCGTTGTTGAACAGAACTGGACCTACAAGTGGTAGATCTTTTAGGTATGGGATCGCAACAACTGGCGTACTGGCTGGCAAGACTTGACCCTGAGCATAGAAAAAGGATGTTAAACCGGTCGCAATAATATTGATAATTGTGCCTGAAATTATTTGGTCCATCTTCCACGCAACGGCACCCGTTGCAAAAACGGCACCCATAATTAGGCCGGTGCCAATTCCAAACAGGGTTCCAATAATCAAACTTCCCGTGGCTGCGGCGCCAAAAAATCCAGCGAAAGCACTCATAAGCAGTTGACCTTCAATACCAATATTTATGACTCCGCTGCGCTCACACACGAGGCCAACCATCGCGGCGATAATGAGTGGGATCGCGTACCGTAATGAAAATGACAACACAGATGTAGTGCGTAGTTCGTCCTGCGTGTAGGAAAACATAATTCCCACCAAGATAATTACAGTTATTGTCCAGGCCCAACGCGCTCTCATGATCGGCCTTTCGACTTGCTCTTGCGTTTCGCGTTGATCCGGAAGATGTAGCGAGACACAATCGGTGCAGCCACAAATAGCAAGGTGAGTGCCAGGATTACGTCAACCACTTCCGGCTCAATTCCCGTTTCAAACTGCAGGGAATTCGCGCCCGTTCGCAATATTCCCACAAGGATCGCTGCTGGTATCGTGGCGATCGGATTCGCGCGCGCGAGTAACGCGATCGTGATTCCATCAAAACCCAAACCTGCATTGAACGCAGGCTCAAACCGTCCCACAACACCCATGGTCTCGACCGCGCCTCCCATGCCTGCGAGAGCCCCGCTGACCGCCATCGCGAGCACAATTGTGCGTTTAACGCTAATACCCGCATACCGTGCCGCATTCGGATTCAAACCCACCGTGTTAAAACGAAACCCTTCTGTGGTTCTAATTAAAAACCAGCCAAAAAAGAGCGAAACAATCAAAGCAATGACAAAACCACTGGGGATTACCCCGAACGTCGCGAGTGCCGCTGAGTCGCTAATCAACGGGGTCCGTGACAACGGCTGATCGGGCTCTTTAAATGGTCGACTGGCCAAATAATCGACTAGCGCAATCGCAATGCTGTTGAGCATGATGGTGGTAATAACTTCAGAGACATTGCGGTAGGCACGAAGTACGCCGGCAATTGATGCCCATGCGGCTCCGCATAGCATGCCAAAGCCGAGTGCAAAAGGTAGGTGAACCACTGCTGGAAGGTCAAAGTGATACCCAGCCCACGCCGCACCAATTGCCGCCACAATTAGCTGCCCTTGGGCGCCAATATTGAACAGTCCCACTCTCAGACCAACAACAACCGCCAGACCAGTAAAAATTAGTGGCGTGGACTTTTGCATGACCCGCAAATAGCCGTCACTGTCGCCGAGTGCGGACTCAAAGAGAACGCGATAGGCAGTGAAAGGATTGACGCCCTGAAAGTAGATCAGGATTCCACCCACAGCAAAAGCCAGAAGAACAGAAACTATCGGAATCGCAAAGGCCTTAACTACCCCATATTTTGGGCCCAATGTGGGGTTCGGATCGGTGAAGCCAAGATCAGTCTGAGCGGGGCCGTCGGATGACATCGAACGGTATCCTTTCACAACTTCTACATGGGTTCAGGTCTTTTACGAAATCAAGGTGCTGCAAGAGAGGGAACCTGATTAAGGCATAAAATCTGCGCATAGATCGGGGTGGCATCTAGGTATAGACGCCACCCCGATTTAGATCGTTCGCTTACTACTTAACGACACCTGTTTCGAGACTACCGTCCAGGAGACCAGCAATAACTCCCTCGACCTCAGTCTTGACCTCAGCCGGGACTGCGTCTTCAGTATCGTGGTAAGGCGCTAGGCCAGTAGCACCGACGAAGTTCCCACCCGGGAAGGTTCCGTCGAAGGACGCCAGTACTAGAGCAGAGGTACCCGCTACTAGCTTCTTCTCCGCTGAAGTCAGCAAACAAGACTGAGCCTGTGGAACGGTGTTGTACTGATCAATGTCGACACCGATGCAGAACACTGATTTGCCCGATTCAGGCGACTTGGCAATCTCGATAAGTGCACCATTTCCAGTGCCACCACCAGCGCCAAAGACTATGTCTGCGCCCTGTGTCACCTGCTTCTTTGCCTCAGCGGCACCCCACTCAGGATCAGTAAATGCGTTAGCTGGTTCGTGATAGACAACCGTGACCTCTGCTTCAGGATTTGCAGCCATAACGCCATTGCGGTAGCCCTCACCGAAATACAACACAGGAGGAACGGTGTCGGTACCAAGCACGGCGCCCACTTTGTTCGTCTCGGTCATCAAGCCGGCGAGGTATCCGGCGGCGTAGCCAGCCTGGTCTTCAGCGAAGATCAGACCGGTGAGGTTTGGCAATGTTTCACCCTGAAACTGATCAACACCAACAAAATTGATATTGGGATTTTCGGCTGCGGCTGCCGCGCTCGCCTCTGCCATAAGGAATCCAACCGTGACAATCGTGTCGTACTCCTTTGCCACAAACTGCCCAATATTGGCCATGTAATCCTTGGGATCCGTGGATTCCACATACTTCAAGAACGCTCCAATTTCACCGGCTGCGAGCTGAGCACCTTCGAAAGCGGCTTGGTTGAATGACTTATCGTCAACCTTGCCTAAATCTGTGACTAGCCCGACGCAGTAGTTCTCCGGAGCAGCACAGTTGCTGTCATCCATGGTGACTGCCGGTGCGCTTTCCTCGGTTACTTCTTCTTCGGCTGCTTCTTCGGTTGTCTCTTCAGCGGCTTCAGTGGTTGCTTCTGCTGAGGTAGTATCTGTTGCAGTGTCGTCACTTGAACTGCAACCGGCGAGCACGAGTGCTGCCACGGCGAGTCCCGCGACTAGTAGCTTGCGATGCATATGAATGCCTTTCTTCGTTGGTCGACGTGAGGTCACATCGAGATTCGAGCCGCAAGTGTCTGTACGCACGCCACATGGACGCCCTTTTCCCTACGACAACGCCATGTTACCGGGTATCGACTCCAAATGGGTCCCGGTCACTGATCCGGGATCAACTTGTTATCAAAGTGTTGCGAGTGGCACTAAAGCGACATTCGGGCACTGGACAGCCAACCGCCATCGACCGGAATTACCACTCCGTTTATTCCCAACGAACTTTTGTTTCCAAGGAAGTGGACCACATTGGCTACCTGCTCCGCGAGCACCGGACCCCCTGTTGGTGAGGTATTTTTCCACGCCGCGTACCCCTGGGGCCATGCCTGAGCTAGGCCCTCCCGCTCGATAAGTCCGGGCTCAACAACATTCGCCCGAATTCCGTGCCGACCGTACTCATTGGCCAATGAGCGCGTGTAGGCCTCTAACGCACCTTTCGCACTGGCATATGCACCATGATTGGGGAAAGCAACCCTGGCTTCCACGGATGAAATGTTAACTATGGACGAGCCTGCTCCCATCTGGTCAATTAGCCCTTGGGTTAACTCGACAATAGAGAGAAAAGACTCGGTGAGCATCGAATTCCACTGCTCAGTAGTGAACTCGGAAAGAGCCCCTAGTGCTTGACTCGCCCCATTATTAATCAAGACAGTGATCCGCGATCCAGGGAAGCGCTCCGCCAAGGTGAACGACACTGACTGATTCTTGGCCTGAAGTTCATCAAAATAAAGATAGGCGAACGCAGAGGAAATCTGACTCCAAGAGCTTTCCAATTCAGCGGACTTATCGGTCCGCGCTCGCCCCAAAGCAATCACCCTAAGATCACGTTCCTCTAGATATCGTTGTACGATCGCTTGGCCTAGGTGGCCCGACGCTCCAGTGATGACCACCAAATCTAGTTCAGAATCAGAATCAGCGGTAATTGTCTGTTTACTCACGGATAAGCTCCTTTATTCGCTCCTGAAGGTGGGCACGGGCCGCCTCGCCGTCACAGGCATCTAGCCAAGGAGTGAACTCCAATCCTGGCTGCGCCAACTCGAACCCGCTAAAGGGTGGGGCCAGCACGCAGACAACGAGCGACCATTTGCCTCGTGATGTGGAACCTTGCCAGGCATCTTTAGGCACTAAATACTGCGGTTCTTGACCCACGCCGGCTTCTTGCCCGAGCACATGGTGGGTAACCGTGTGGTCTGCGTTCAGGATCGTCATGTCAATGGGGGCTCCTGCAACGTGCACCCATGACTCCAGCTCGTGCAACTGGTGCAAGGCGCTGAAATCATCCGCAGTGAGCAAGCCGTAAATTGCGTTGGCTTCGGGTGTGCGCCAGAGAAGTTTAATCCACACGCCTTCTCCCTCTAGGAATTCCAGCCCCAGAAGATCGATGACTTCAGGTGCCGAAAGGTCACTTAGGGAATTGTTCACAGCCTTTTCACTCACAAATTTTGACCCTGGACGTGTCCCAAAGCAGCACTCATGATTTCCTCAGGACCAACTTTTGTGGGCATTCGATTAGCTACCACTTGTTCACCTGCCACAAACACGTGACGAACATCAGCTCGACCAGCGCTATACACAATCGTGGTGAACGGGTCATGAACAGGGACTAGGTGCGGTTGGTTCAGGGCTAGGGAAATGACATCAGCTTCTTTGCCCACTTCCAACGAGCCGATCCGATCGGCCATCCCCAACGCGGTAGCCCCGTCGATAGTTGCCGACCGGACAATCTGAGTCGATGTGATCGCGGCTGGATCGCTGCGAACCAATCGGGCGAGGTTCGCAGCCAAGCGCATGACGGCAAACATGTCAAGGTCATTACTGGTAGATGAGCCGTCTGAGCCAAGCCCTACCGTGATGCCGTCCTCGCGATATTGAACCAGGTCGGCCGCGCCGCTCGCCAATTTCAGATTTGACCCAGGGCAATGAGCCACACACCCGCCCTTCGCAGCAATGAGTAGACGCTCGGCTTCGTTTAAGTGCACCCCGTGCGCGAGAACAGGTTTGAGATCGAGAATGCCGGTGACGTCCAGCAGGTGTGTGGGCCGCTCGCCATGCGCTGCAATCGTGTCGTCGTTCTCGGGAATGTTTTCCGAAGTATGTACGGTGATGATTGCCCCTTGCTCGATCGCAAGCTCACCGATCTGCCGCAAATGCTCCGGCTTCACGGTCAAGGGACAATGGGGAGTCAATGCGGGTGGCACATATGGTCCACCAATCTCACTCAGGGTCTGCGGCCACGCGCGTGCCAGGTCCATACGCTGATCCCAGGTTAAGTTGTCTGGCCCGGGGAAAGAGAAAAATACCGGGCCAGTCACATGCCTTAACCCCACTTCAACGGCGCCTCTGTGGTTGTGAGCAGGATGAAAGTACATATCTAATGCGGTTGTTGTGCCAGACAATATGGATTCGAGTGCTCCTAGCCGAGCGCCGATGTAGGTTCCCTCAACGTCCATGATCCGGGCTTCCTCCGCCCACACCAACTCGAGAAAGCCCTGAAGATCAACACCTTCGGCCACTCCACGTAACAGAGTCATGGGTAAATGTGTATGTAGATTAATTAGTCCAGGCATAACTAATTGATCTGTTAAATCAATTAGTTGGGCTTGTGGGTACCTATTTTTAATCTCTTTCGCGGGCCCCAGATCGATAATCTTTGTGTCATGGATAACCAACGAAGAGTTCTCCAGCACGGTGTCATGTGGATCACAGGTAACTAAGTACCGGGCGTTGTGTAAAAGGATCATTCTTGTGCACTTTCTGAATCTAGATTCGAAGCTAGCGCTTTTGCCGCATGTGAGAGCACTCGTTTCACGGCTTCTGAACCTTGGTCAATGACCAAATTAATGTCTTCAATTGTGACCTGTCCCGCACCTAAACCAGTGGCAGGATTTACCACAAGCGAAATGCACGCGTATGGAATTGCGAGTTCATTTGCTAAGACAACTTCAGGTACGACCGTCATCCCGGCCACCGTGACGCCCATCGCTTGCGCTGCACGGACTTCGGCGCGGGTCTCAAATCGGGGACCTTCATAGGCGCCGTAAATACCAGTGGTGACGACAGGGACTTGCGCCGCTGCACAAGCATTGATCCACACCTGTCGTAAGCGTTGGGTGAAGGGTTCTCCCATGTCGGCGTGCACTACCCCTTCAGGAGTTGTGCCGTCGAAAAAAGTACTCACCCTGGACTTGGTGAAGTCGATAAAGTCGTCTATTACCACCAGTTCCCCAGAATCAGGGCCCAGTCCCCCGACCACATTGATTGCGAGAATTTCAGCGACGCCTAGCTCTTTCATTGCGGCAATGTTGGCGCGGTAGTTCACAAGATGCGGAGGGACCGAGTGGTCGACGCCGTGGCGGGAAAGAAATACAGTTTTTCGACCGTGCAGCAGTCCTGCTACGCATTTAGCCTGTCCGTAAGCCGTGTCAACGACGAGTGACTCGCGCTCGCTTAGCTCGGGAAGGTCATAAAAACCGGTACCGGCAATTACGCCAAGTGGTTGCTGTGTCATAAGTGGGGTAGGTCCTCTGGTCCAAATGCGAATGGAAGCAAATCAATGAGCAAGGACGGTCCGCGCTCGGTGTCGATGAGAAGTGACGGGTGCGCATGTTCCATCAGTAATTGTCGGCAACGGCCGCACGGCAAAAGCGGACCTGGGTGAGGACCTACGCATGCGAATGCAATTAACGTTTCTCTGGACCCGGTGGTCGAGGTTTTCACCAATTCGCTGATCAGCCCGCACTCAGCACACAAAGTAAGCCCATAAGAAGCGTTCTCAACATTGCAACCACTCACGATTCGACCGGTGCTTGTTAATGCGGCGGCGCCTACAGGGTGCTGTGAGTAGGGGGCATAAGCACGTGACTTCGCGTCCTGCGCAGCGCTCCGCAGCTGCTCCCAAGCAATTTCTACGGGCAGATGAGGGGTCATGGCGCCTTCCTACACGAGTGGATCACACATCCATATTGGGGACACACTATAGGTCATGGTGGGATCAAGTGAAGACTCGAGAAACAAGTGGTAGGACAACTGACAAGTTGCTAGGCTTCCCCCATGGCGGTGCAAATTGGCAAGATGTTAGCTCCTGAAGATATCGCCAGTGCCACGACGATGGCAGAGAACATTCGATACCGTGTCTTTGCGCACGTGATGGCTAATAATGGCGGCTACCTTAGTCAAGCCTGTTCCGCTGCTGAATTACTCGCGACGCTATACACCGTCGCTAATCTGGCGCCGCTGGTTTCCCCTAAAATCCCTGAACCGTTTAAACAGGTACCCGGGAAAGGTGCCGCTTACCTCAATGGTGGGGATTTTCATGGAGAAATGGGCCCAGACCGCGACCGAATCGTGGTGTCTCCAGCCCATTACGCCCTTGTTGTCTACGCCGCACTTATTGAAACTGGCCGCCTGGAGGCAAGTGCCTTAGAGCAATTTAACAAAGACGGTTCAACAGTTGAAATGATTGGCGCGGAGCACTCCCCAGGCTTTGAATCGACAACGGGGTCTTTGGCACAAGCCTTGTCCACCGCCGGGGGAATCGCACTTGGACGTAGGATCAAAGGTGAAAGTGGTCTGGTCTATGTGTTCATGAGCGATGGTGAGTTCCAAGAAGGACAAACATGGGAAGCGCTCCAGGCGCTCGCATTTCACAAACTAGATAACGTGCGCGTGATCGTAGATGTGAATAAGGGACAGTGTGATGGTCCAATGTCTGAGGTCATGAATATCGAACCTTTGTCCTTGCGCATCCGCGCCTTCGGGTGCAGTGTAGATTCTGTGCAAGGGCACGACATCTCGACATTGGCTACCGCATTAACCAGACCCACCGGAAAGCCGCACTTCGTTCTGGCGTACACCGACCCGGTTCGGGGGGTGCCCGTTCTCAACGAGCGAGCCCCGAACTTGCACTACCTGCGTTTTACGGGTGAGGAAGAACGTCAACGTTATGCCAATGCATTTGCCCAAATGAAGGTCGGCCGATGAGCGCTCGCAGCGAGAGCCCCGAAATTGTGATCCGGCCACATGTTGAAAATTTTATTGATTGGTCCGTAGACAAACCTAAAGTCCTAGTTCTCACAGCTGACCTCACTAACTCTTGTGAAGTAGGCAAGTGGAGCGATACTTATCCCGATCGCTATTTTTCAATGGGAATGGCTGAACAAAATATGATGGGGTTTGCCGCAGGACTCGCACGAGAAGGTTTTGAACCATGGCTGCACACTTTTTCCGTTTTCCTTTATCGCAGACCGCTTGACCAACTTCAAATGTCCGTGGCCTACCCAAACCTCAAAGTACGCCTAGTCGGTTTCTTGCCAGGAATTGCAACCCCTGGCGGGGTCACCCATCAATCAATCGACGACATCGCGATCATGCGGGTAATTCCCAATATGACCGTGCTGGAGGTGGGGGACGCCACCGAAGTGGAGAGCGTCCTTGATATCGCCCACGCAATTGATGGTCCTGTATATCTGCGCATGCTTCGTGGAGAAGTCCCTCGACTGTTCGAAACCCCGATGGAGTTCAACAAGGCGCGAGTGCTGAACCGCGCAGATGACAACATAAATGAACCGGCCGACATCGTAATTTTGACTTCAGGGATCTGCACAGAAGAGGCCATGCGAGCAGTCCCGGCCATGGTTGATCGCGGTCTCAAAGTCACCCATCTTCACGTTTCCACCCTCAAGCCTTTTTCCGATCCGACCGTGACGGCTGCTTTGACGAGTGCTCGCAAAGGTGTCATCACAATGGAAAATCATTTGGTTACCGGTGGCCTTGGCTCAGCTGTCGCCGAAGTTATGGCCGAGAATGCAATAGCCGTACCCCTCTCCCGAATTGGGCTTAATGACACTTACGCCCACGGAGCTTCACTGCCCTACTTGCTCAAGGAATACCAACTTGATGCCCGGGCGTTGGTTGATCGCGCGGAAGCTCTCACCGGCTTAAGTCTGAGTATTCCTGATTCTGATCTTGCAGAGACGAGGGTGGCTGCACTACACAGTGAGGCGAAGGCGGAGGCACTATGAGCGCGCCTGATTCAACAAATTTTAGTCAAGACATAGATTTAACTCGCATAGTCGTCACCTACCAGATAGATCCGGGTATCGGCGTGGAACCTGAGGCAGTTGCCGAAGCTATTCGCGCCGAGCAAACGATCGAATTTCCCTTTGACCTCGCTCCCACCTGGATTCAAAACGAAGTTGTTGGACGCATTGAAGGCATTGACCAACAAGTGGTCCAGATCAGTTACCCGCTCGGAGTAACCGGCGGTGGTTTAGTGCAATTCCTTAACGTGCTGTGGGGGAATGTGTCACTACTCAATGGCGTCCGCATTATTGACCTGCAACTGCCCGCAGCATTTCTAGCTGGCTTTAGCGGACCACGATTTGGAATCTCGGGTGTGCGTTCAATTTTTAACGCACCAACGCGGCCATTACTCTGTACCGCTTTGAAACCCATGGGTCTCTCCCCCGAAGAATTAGGTGCAACCGCAGTCACACTCGCCCGTGCCGGCTTCGACATGATAAAAGACGACCACGGATTGGCCAGCCAACCATGGGCTCCTTGGGCCAAACGCGTACAAACAATTTCACGTCGTGTCTGCGAAATAGACGCAAGTAGCGACCACCACTCGGTGTACATGCCCGCACTCAACGTGCCGGCTGATCAGCTGGTAGAGGCCGCCCACCAAGCAAAAGAGTGGGGCGCTGGCGCCCTACTTGTCCTGCCCGGCCTCACTGGATTCGACAGCTTGCGCGTATTGGCAGAAGACTCCGAACTAAACCTTCCCATAATGTCGCACCCCTCATTTTTAGGGTCAACGGTGGTCAACCCCCAGCAGGGTATTGCTCACGGAATCGTGTTTGGCACGATCATGCGGCTGGCTGGTGCCGATATCAGTATCTTCCCCAATTACGGGGGACGCTTTTCATTCTCTCAACAAGAATGTGAAGAGATCGCCCAGGCATGCGCCGTTCGCCTCGGCGGACTTGCTCCAATCTTTCCCAGCCCAGGCGGTGGCATGACACTTGATCGCGTTCCTGAGATGATCGAGGTCTACGGCAATGACCTCACCCTGCTGATTGGCGGAGCACTCCACCGAGGAGACCTGTCCACCAATGCGCGCGCGATGGTGGAAATCGTTCACACTTCGCATTCATAATCATTACCGGCCGGACCTTGTGACCGATCCGGTTTTTTCACTAAAGCCTGGTTTGCGACAAAGTACGAAACGCCATTCGTTTCCCACTGTTCCAAAATTTGGGGGTCGGCATCTTCATCTGTGATCACAAGATCGAACTCGCTTAATGAAGCAACTTTGTGTAGCGCTACTTTACCAATTTTGGTGTTGTCCACGAGAAGATACTTTTTTTTCGATGCTTCCATCATGGCCTTCTTGACTCCAACCATCCGATCTTCTTGATGAAAAATCGATCGACCATCCACCGCGGGTGCGGACATAAACAAAGCGTCCCACCTCATATCGGCAATTTGAGCAAGGGCTTGTGAGCCAACGAAAGAGTCATGCATTGGGTCGTAACGACCACCGATAGCAATCACCGTCATGTCGGCGGCATCTTGCAGCTCAGCCAGCCGTCTGAGCCCGGCCAAGAACGTTGTCGACACGTGAAGCGGAGCCCGCTCTGCTAGTCCAGAAGTCATGTGCAGCGCTGATGTTGAATCATCCAGGAGAATCGACATTCCTGGGTGCACAAAGGACAACGCATGTCGGGCAATGACATTCTTCTTCAAGGGTTCCACATCTTGGCGAAATGTCATCCGCGACTCGAAAACACTAGAAGGTTGCGCAGTAGCCCCACCATGAAATTTTCGCACGACTCCCCGATACTGGAGCTCGTCGAGATCACGATGAACAGTCATTATGGAGACATTGAATTCGTTGGCAAGCTCTTGGGCTGAACAGGATCCCTTCGCCGCTATCCGTTCCGCCATCATTGATCGCCGAACATCACTTTTTTTTGGACGCATTTACCCCTCCTTTACCCTTCGAACAGGCAACTTTGGTATTTGTAACTGTACGCTCTCTAACTAAGTTTGAGGAAAAAAAGCACCACACCGCATTAGAATTTGATTGAAACTATCAACGCTCCATGCAGAACGCCCGATAAAAAGTCCGTTCACCGATTCGAGTTCCACGAGTTCTCCCGCGTTCTCAGCGTCAACGCTGCCTCCATAAAGCAGTGGGATCTGCACCCCATTACCTAGATCTCCAAGTTGCAGTGCAAGTTGATCTAGGACTTGCGCGACTTCAGCGATTGTGGGTTTTCTCCCAAATTCACCAATTGCCCATCTCGGTTCATAAGCGAACATGGCTTGGCCGTGTTCGGTGGGATCCATGAGTGAGAGTGCCTGCCCAACCTGATTTCTCACGAATGTGACATGGTCACCGGTGCTGCGAACTGCTTGCGACTCTCCCACACAAATCAGTGGAGTGAGACCTTGGTCAACAGCCGCGCGCACTTTGCGGGCCACGTCCTGATCGCTTTCGCCAAAGAACTCCCGCCGCTCGGAGTGACCGATTTCTACCAATTGGGCGCCCGCGTCTTTGATCATGCGCATGGATACCTCACCGGTCATAGCCCCCTCCTCTCCCCAATGCGCATTTTGAGCTCCTAGTAAAAGCCTGCCATCACGATTGGGGGCAGTTGCCAAGGTTGCCAATGCAGTTAACGGTGGTAGCACAAACGGCGTAATGCATGCAGGAACATGGGCAAGGTCGAGGGATTCAAGGTAGGACTGCGCTTCAACAATAGTCTTATTCATTTTCCAACTGGTGCCAATCCACATCGGAGTGCGCGTGTGGTCAATTTTCACTGTCTCAGACCGCCGAGCTAGGTCACTAAGTCAAGGGTCTTGGTGTGGGACATAAAATTTTGTACCACTGTAAGGTCCACAATTCCCGCGTCAGATCCCAACCCCGTCGCGACCAAACTCCCACAAGCCGAACCTAACCTCGCGGACTCAATGACCCCTAATCCTGAACACATGCCGTAAATCAACCCCCCGTTGTAGGCGTCACCACACCCGGTGGTGTCAACAACCTCTACTGAGTAAGCAGGGACCCGTTCCGTTCCCACATCGGCGGAATAAATCGCCGATCCGTACTCGCCCATTTTCAAGATAACGGTTCCCACTCCCTTATCGAGAAAGAGTCGAGCGATATCATCAGGTTTTTCTAGTCCAGTGATCATTTGTGCCTCCTCTAAATTGGGCATAAAAAAGTCTAGAAAAGGAAGACACGGTCGCAAAACTGACATCATGTCTTCCTGGGAGATACTCAAGACGTCCATGGTGGTGAGAGCCCCAGCGCTCTGAGCTCGCTCAAGCACCGAGGCGGCGCCACTTCCATCGAATGAAGGCATCAAATAAGTGCCGCCAACATGAACGGCGTCGTAGCGGTCGAGTGAATCCAGATCAACGTCTTGAACAGAAAAGACTGCGTTTGCTCCCATGACATGCAGTGCAGGCCGTTCCCCATTCGGACGGATGGGCAGCATGGTCGAGGATGTTTGCACACCTTTCTTTGAGACAAGGCCTGCGTCATCAATCCCAAAACGTTTCAGGATGCCACGAACGATGTGACCGATCTCATCGGAGCCCAAAGCCCCAATGCAAGTGACGTCAGCTCCGAGTTTTGCGAGGTCAACCGCAGTTCCCCCAGCCGTTCCGGCCACCGTAATTCGAATTTCTTCTATTAGCGCTATTCCTTGACCCTTGGGAATCTCAAGCACGGGCCGGCCAAGCACATCTAAGATGTGAACACCTACGCAAGCAACCTTCATTTTTGATCCTTTCCCAGCAACTTCGAATCAAGAAACCACAGCGTCATTATTAGCATTATCTTAACATTTATAAGCCCTAAACTAACACTTACCGATACACTGGGGCCCTACTCTGATATTTCATTTGCTCACATCACTGATCACGTTCGGAGACAGCACCTTGACGCAGCAGAAATCCGAGAAAATCGGGATAGCAATGATTGGTCACGCATTCATGGGTAAAGCTCACTCGCAAGCTTGGCGAACCGTTGGTCGGGTCTTTGACACGCCATTGGAGCCAGTCATGCAGATAGTTGTGGGACGAGATGCGCAAACCACGGCAGACTCAGCGAAAAAGCATGGGTGGGCAGAAAGCGGTACCGACTGGAGGGAAGCAGTGACCCGCGATGACATTTCTATTGTCGATATCTGCACCCCTGGGTCTTCGCACAGCGAAATTGCTTTAGCCGCGTTGGCAGCTGGCAAACATGTTCTTTGTGAAAAACCGCTATCGAACACGATTGAAGAAGCACTCGGAATGGCACAAGCCGCAAAGAAGGCCGCGGCCCAAGGCATTAAATCCATGGTGGGCTTCAATTACCGCCGGGTCCCGGCCATAACTTTCGCAAGGACACTTGTTGAAAATGGCCGACTAGGAGAGATCTACCATGTCCGAGCACGGTACTTACAGGACTGGATCGTTGATCCGGAATTTCCTTTGGTGTGGCGGTTACAAAAAGAAATTGCAGGGTCTGGTGCACTGGGTGATATCGGCTCGCATATTGTCGACCTGACTCAATATGTCACGGGCGCACGCATCGAAGCAGTATCGGGAATTCTCAAGACTTTTATCACCGAGCGTCCCTTACCCTCAAGCAGCTCGGAACTCACGGCCGAAAGTGAAGGCACGTCCTCTGGGATAGGAGTAGTAACCGTCGACGACGCCGCCGTGTTCAACGCGACTTTCGACAACGGTGCACTGGGCACCTTTGAAGCTACTCGATTCGCTTCCGGTAGTAAAAATGATCTCGGCTTTGAAGTTTTCGGGTCTAAGGGATCAATCAAATTTAATTTTGAGGATATGAACGTCCTTTATTTTCATGATCACCAACTGCCCCCGTCCGAGGCCGGATTTCGCCGAATAATGGTGACGGAGGGTGACAGCCACCCTTACATGTCAGCCTGGTGGCCACCAGGACACATTATTGGCTACGAGCA
Source organism: Candidatus Nanopelagicales bacterium (assembly GCA_028825115.1). GTDB lineage: Bacteria > Actinomycetota > Actinomycetes > S36-B12 > S36-B12 > UBA4592. The sequence continues at coordinate 21,551 of JAPKAV010000012.1, forward strand.
CACCTTTACCCACGAGATCCTCGATTTCCTCACGGATATCGCGAATGACCATTCGCCCACGCCGAGTTTTGAGGATGGCCTTCAGATACAACTTGTCCTTGATGCCGTTATTCGCAGTTCCGCTAATAATTCACAACTCACACAAGTGGAAAGGAAAATCTGATATGCCCAGACAAATTGCCCTGCTGACCGCCCAATGGGCTGACCTACCCTTTGAAACCGTATGCAAGTTGGCCAGCGAATGGGGATTCGACGGTCTCGAAATTGCCTGCTGGGGTGACCATTTCGATGTCAATCGTGCACTTGCCGAGCCCGATTATGTTGCCGGACGGAAAGAAATCCTGGCACGGTACAACCTGAAAACTTGGGCACTCGCCAATCATCTTGTTGGACAAGCCGTGTGCGACAGTCCCATAGACGAACGTCACCGCGGAATCCTCCCAGACCGGATTTGGGGAGACGGTGATGCCGAGGGTGTACGCAAGCGGGCCGCGGAAGAAATGAAAGACACTGCGCGAGCAGCTGCACTCATGGGGGTACCTGTCGTGGTCGGATTCACGGGTTCCTCAATTTGGCACACGGTCGCCATGTTCCCACCGGTTCCAGCTGAAATGATTGAACGTGGATATAAGGACTTTGCGGACCGCTGGAATCCCATTATTGATGTCTTTGACAGCGTTGGAGTCAAATTCGCACATGAGGTACATCCCAGTGAAATCGCCTACGACTACTGGACAACCAAACGCGCTCTGGAAGCTATCGGTCACCGCGAAGGCTTCGGGCTAAATTTCGATCCAAGTCATTTCATGTGGCAGGACCTTGACCCGGTGGGATTCCTATTAGAATTCAAAGATCGGATTTATCACGTGCACCTCAAGGAATCAAAACGCAAACTTGATGGGCGTAATGGACGCCTAGGATCGCATCTTCCCTGGGCTGATCCTCGCCGCGGGTGGGATTTTGTGACAACAGGACACGGTGATGTCCCTTGGGAAGACATTTTTCGAATGCTGAATTTCATCGACTTCGAATACTCCATGTCAGTGGAATGGGAAGACGCGGGGATGGATCGCCTGTTGGGTGCCCCAGATGCACTTGCGTTTGTTCGCAAACTCGCCGAAATTGCACCTTCGGAGAAAGCGTTCGATGCCGCCTTCAGTTCACAACAGTGATCCACACAATAGCCGGCGCCGCGGACATTCTTTTTACGCCTGCGGCTCTGCCTTTGTCGCGGGAATACCTTTGCAAAGGTCTTCATAGTACTCGCGAAGGTTCAACAACCTGCCGCCGAACGACTGCTGCAACTCTTGTGCCAAAGTTTCAGTTGGAAAAGCCGAACCGGTTTCCCGGCCAGTGATCAGGTAATTGTCCCCAGCAACCAAAATCGCGTTGAGCTCTTCCGATTCCAACTCTGCGGCCGTAACGTCAACACATGCCTCCCGAAGCTCAGCTAAATACTGATTCGGGTTGTTTATTAGTAGGACTTGGAATCCGTCACACGTAATTATTGCGCCCCCAATAGGTTCTTTTGTTGCCGGGTATTCAGTAATCACCTGCTTGAGAACATCCGTCTCGTCTATTTCGCAGTCAAATCCAGCCCCGTTAATTTCGGTTATGGCTTGGCTTGGGCTAGTCCAATTCACCGGAGAACCACTCGGTGCAGGGTCGCTCGATGTAGATGACCCAGCTCCAGATGAGCACCCACCCAGAATTGAGATCACACTGAGCGCTGACACCATAGTGAGCAAATTTGCCCCACGAGATCTGAACATTGAACCCTCTTAACTCTACCTAGACCGAATCCTCAAAATTCAGGCGTATCGAGCATGTCACCTGTAACATACATATCGTCCTACTTTACGACGATACCGTTCCATACCGACAAGCAGGCTGAGATTGCCTACGACTAAGCACAAAAGGCCTATAGGAGTAAGTGTGAAAAAGCTGATAAATGATCCTTTCGATATGGTCGAGGAAATGGTTGACGGGTTCATCTCGGCCAATGACGACATTGTGAAGCGGGTCGGCCGCCGTTCGATTGCCCGTCTGGAAAGCCCCATTCCTAATAAGGTAGCCATCGTGGTTGGTGGTGGCTCAGGCCATTTGCCGGCATTTGCCGGGTATGTCGGTTCGGGCATGGCCGACGCCGCAGCTTTTGGTAACGTTTTCGCTTCGCCACCTGCCAAGCCAATAATTGAAGCGGCGCTGGCCTGCGACTCCGGGGCTGGTGTGGTCTTTATTTATGGCAACTACGCCGGTGATTGTCTTAATTTTGATCGGGCTCAGGACACTTGCCGAGAGATGGGTCATGACGTCGAGTCCGTTGTCATGAATGACGACGTGGCTTCAGCACCGTCGAGCGATGCCCTTCGTCGCCGTGGCATAGGCGGCATGCTGTGGGTCTATCAGATTGCGGGAGCGAAGGCGGAGACTTTGGCTTCACTCGGGGAGGTCGTTGAGATCGCACACCGGGCAAATGAGAATACGCGAACAATCGGGGTTGGGCTGAGTTCGTGCATAGTTCCTGCGAATGGGAAAGCAACGTTCGCGCTCGCAGACGACGAAATTGAAGTTGGACTCGGGATCCATGGCGAACCAGGTATGAAAAGACAAAAAGTCGCACCAGTTGATGAAATAATTGAAGAAATGTTTGCGCAACTCATGGCGGATTTGGACTACCGCAACCAGCGAGTCGCCCTTTCAATAAACGGTCTCGGGGGGACGCCTGCAGAAGAGCTTTTTGTTGTTTACCGAAAAGTCAAGGCGTTATGCGATGCACATGGAATCACTATTGCTCATAAAGCTGTGGGTGAGTTTGTTACCGCGCTGGAAATGGCAGGAGCGTCAATTAGTATTACTCGGTTGGACCTCGAGATGGAAATTTTGCTCAACGCCCCGGTCAATACATGCATGTTTAAAAAACTCCAACGTGAAAGTAGCTCTGCATGAATATAAATGGTTTGACAGTTGCTGAAATTCTCAATCAGGTAGCCATCGACATTGAAGATCAAAAAGACTATCTATGTTTCTTAGACGGCGAAGTGGGCGACGGGGACCACGGGGTCAGCATGACAATCGGTATGCGCGCAGTTCGGAGATCACTAGCCGATCTGCCGACTAGCTACCTTCCTTCCGATGTATTTGACTCCGCAGCTGAAGCCTATGCCGTCGAAGTGGGCGCCACGATCGGGCCACTTTATGAAGCGGCATTCGCCGCCGCTGGTGACGCCGCCCGAGACAAGAAAACACTTGACCACACTTCGGACTGGCTTAATATTTACCAAGCAATGTTCACTGCTATCCAGGAACTTGGTGGCGCCGAATTGGGGGATAAGACAATCCTAGATTCCTTTCATCCGGCAATTGAGTCAATGCGAGTTTCGGTGGCGGCGAGCAGCGATCTGGCAGACGCGCTGACCCTGGCTGGCCAAGTAGCCATGCAATCCGCACGAGACACTAAGGACATGGTCCCGTTGAAAGGTCGCGCTAGCCGCCTTGGCGAACGAGCGGTCGGCCACCAAGACGCAGGCGCTACTTCGATTGCAATTATTCTTCAATCCATTGCCCGAGAAGTTGCCAAGCTACAACTTCAGATTAACTATCACTTTACCCTTTAGCGGCTTTAAAATCGCGTAGGCGAGTGACCAACTCAGAGCAGAATTCCGGAATGTCCACCACAACTCGTCCCCAGACGATTTGTCCCTCGGTAAAGGCTGCTTCGTCCACCCAAGTCGCACCGGCATTTTGCATATCATCTCGAATCCCAAGTGAACCCGTTGCCTTCTTACCTCGCACTAAATCAGCCGAGGCAAGTAACCAAGGTCCGTGGCAAATTGCAGCTAAAATATTTCCGGCACTGTAATTAGAACGGATCAGGTCTAAGACCTCGGTCGATCGACGTAATTTATCTGGAGCCCATCCACCCGGTAGGACGAGCACATCAAATAGTTTTCCAGTGACCCCAGAGATGCCCAAATCTGGAGTAATCCAAAGACCGTTTTTTCCGCGAAAATCTTCTCCCTTAAGTGAAGCAGTCACAACGGCAACACCTTCCTCTCGCAGGCGCATTAGAGTCACGTAATATTCAAGATCCTCCACACCTTCATCGGCCAACACGCAAGCCGTTAATCCATCGAGGCTCGGGATCCTACTCATGGCCATTTCCCTCTTTTTCGTAGTCGCTAATTAGTTGAACCTTTTCCGATGATGCCGAAGAAGCGTCAAATCGCAAGTCAAGCCAGCGATCCACCAAAGTCCAGGCCAGTTCGGGCGCCAAGACACGCGCGCCCAAAGCAAGTATTTGACAGTTGTTGCTCAACACCGAACGTTCCACACTATAAATATCGTGGGCCGTCGTGGCCCTGATACCAGGGACCTTATTAGCGGAGATTGCCATGCCTATTCCAGTTCCACAGATCAAAAGACCACGACCGTGCTTACCTTCACGGACGTCTTCGGCAACTGCAAGCCCTACCCTCGGATAAGGAGTCCGGTCCTGCTTCGTAGGTACGCCAAAATCTGTCAATTCACCGACTCGAGGGTCGTTTTGTATTTTCCCGCGCAAGTAGTCGCGCAATCCCACACCAGCTTCATCACAACCTATCGCCAAAGATATGTTCATTTACGCACCTCACGCGCCTGACAGAGTGGCGACAATCGCACGCCCATCAGAATCAAAAAGAAAAATCTTCGAAGGAGGCAAAGTAATCCACGCCCGGTCTGTCATTTTCTTCCCCGAACCATGGTCGACAACTGCCTTAAATCCATGACCATCCAACTCGAGTTCAAGCAACGCCTGCCCCCCGATAGAAATGGATCTACTCGTTACAGCGACCTCGACTGAGTTGGAATTCGGTTCGACTGACGCCCCGATATGTTCAGGCCGAATACCGAGTACTACAGCTCGGCCAGCGTCCCCGAATACTCGCACAGGTGCGGACAAAAATGGACTAGTCAGTACCCCCTGCTCAATGACAAAACTGTCGCGGAGAAAATTCATTCCCGGATTGCCAAGAAACCATCCAGCGAAAACATCCGCAGGCTCATGATACAAAACATGGGGTGGAGCCAGCTGGACGATTTTTCCATCATTCATCAGGGCAATATCATCGGCCAAGCTCATCGCCTCGGTCTGGTCGTGCGTAACGTAAATAATTGTCTGACGCAACTCCTGAAATACGCTTTTCAAGGCGCGTTTAAGCTCTAATTTCGAGGTCAAGTCAACATTTGTTATCGGCTCGTCAAAGAGAAGCACTTCAGGTTTTCGGGCGACCTCACGTGCAACCGCGACTTTTTGGCGCCCAGCATTGTCAAGCTTGTCGACGTTGACCTGCAGAAGATCAGTAATACCTAGAATTTCCGCTACTTCGTCTATCCGCTTTTTGCGTTCACCTTTTGATACTTTATCGGCGATCAATGGTAGTTCTAAGTTTCGTGCGACGCTGGTTCCCCGGTAGACCACCGGGTACTGGAAGACCATGCCCATCCGACGTTTTGATGTAGCGACTCGAGTGACGTCCTCTCCGCCAATCAGCACCTGTCCTGCGGTCGGTTTTTCCAGTCCGACAATCATGCGCATGAGAGTTGTTTTCCCACAACCAGAAGGGCCTAACAGAACTGTCACTGTGCCTTCACGGAAAATTGTGCTTACACTTTCTACCGCCACAAAGGAACCAAAGTCCTTAGATAAGCCGATAATTTCGACATCAGACACGAGATGATTCCTTTCCCTCAGAAATACGTTGAAGTGTGTTCGGGTCAAAAGCCACTATGTGTTCTGGCTGCACGCTTGCTGCAAACTCCCCCGTCCGGACTTTGCTTAATTGAGGGTCACTGGCACCCAAGACTAAAATTAATCGCTCATTGTTGCTTTCCACATAAATTATTTCAGAACCACCGACATCTTCCGTAAAAAGTACTTGCGCCAAAAAGCCTTGAGCAGAATCTTCCGATTGAATCTCGATGTGCTCTGGACGAATTCCCAGAACTACAGGTCCTTCATAGTCCGTCGGATTCATTGGGAAACTTCCGATCGGACATTGAGCTATCGACTCGGTGTCAGACTTCATCATCAGGCCGTCAAGGAAATTTACGGAGGGGAACCCCAAAGTTGCCATGGAAGCACTATTGCCCGGTTCGTCATACACCGTATCGAGTTCACCTTCCTCCATGATTGTTCCCCCAAACAAAATGCCTACTCGGTTAGCGAGCAGTAACGCTTCCAGCGAGTCTGACGTTGAATAGATGAAAGTGACGCCAAGCGCAGCCCTAGTTTTCTTGAGGTCGTCTATAAGTCTCTCCCGCAACTTAAAGTCGAGCCCAACCAGAGGATCATCTAACACAAAAATGTCTGTCTCTTTAGCAAGTCCACGAGCAATCGCAACCCGCTGCTTTTGCCCACCGCTGAGTTGGCCCGGTTTTTTATCGAGCAAATCTCTGATATTTAGTAATTCCGATACCCGTTCCAGGGTTTCTTCGATTATTTTCTTACTGGTCTTATCAACACGCATTGGGTAAGTGATGTTGTCCAGGACTGACTTGTTAGGAAACAGTGCAAAAGATTGTGGTACATAGCCGATGTTGCGTCTCTGTGGCCCTTCACCGGTGACAACTTCACCTCGCAAATTGATGCTTCCCAAGTCTGGCAACTCCAAACCAAGGATCAACCGCAATAGAACCGACTTACCCGAGCTCGGTTGTCCAGAAATCACGTAGAAATCCCCAGCGCGCACCGTCACACCTACATCCTTTAATACTTCGGTATCTCCGTACACTTTCGTGACGGATTCCAGCCGAAGGACATGATTTTCTCCTTGTTGTGTCATTAGTTATCTGCCCTTTTCACGGACCAAGCCCGACTAAAATCGGGGTGATCCAGATAGAGAATACGAATATTGCGGCGATAATGAGAAGGATGGTAATAGATTTCCGGATTGTACCTTTTCTTCCCGCCTTTGGGTCCACGTTGCTTACCGCTATCTGCAGCGGCACGCACACCCCCAGGACAATAATACCGATCTGACTCACCAGCAACGAAAATCCTTGGGCAGTGCACAACAAACTGACGACAAGCATCGCCATAACGACATTTTGAGAGCGTTCGGCGAACGACGCCTTACCTTTTGGACGCACGGCCCTTTCAGGCGACGTGGGAGTTGCATTGGACATGGACATTAGACCTCACCCCGGACCGTTCCGAACGTCATTCCCACTAAGAGATACTTCTGGAAGAAGTAGATCAATACCGCAAGTGGCAGGACGTAAGCCGTGCCCAAAGCGGACACGTATGTCCAGTTGACTGCCCCACCTTGATAAAGAGCGGTAAAAAGAGCCACCGGGATAGAGTTCGTATCGGTACCACCTAATTGGAAATTGAAAAGGAACTCATTCCAAACGAAAATGATGTTGAACACGAATGCAGCCACCAGGCCGGGTTTCACCTGAGGCAACACCACTCGGAAAATAACATGCGCCCGTGAGGCTCCATTAACCAATCCAGTCTCATCAAATCTTTGTGACACGCCGTCAATAAACCCCTTCAAAATCCAAACAGAAAATGGAACGCTAAACATCACATAAAAAATAATCAGCCCCACATAGGTATTCCTAAAATTTAGAATCCCAAAAAGTTGAAAAAATGGAATGACGAATGCTGCTGCAGGAACAAAGCGGGTCGACAACAGCAAGAACATGAGAAAATCTGTGCCCGGCGGCTTGAAACGGGAGAAAGAGTAAGCTGCCAAGAACGAGACCGCAATAGCGATTAAGACGGAACCTACAGAAAGTAAAACGCTATTAAAAAAGAACTTAGGAATTTTTGGGTCTTGAAACATTTCTGTAAAGTTTTCCAGCGTAGGCTGAAAAATAAACAAAGGAGGAACCGACAAAATTTGGCCTGTTGTCTTGAATGCAGACATTGCGATCCAAGCGATTGGCGCGAAGAAGATGAGCGCGACCACCCATGAAAACAATGAAGCCAACGTCCAACGGCGATCACGTTGACTTGCTTCTCCCAATCGCACAGAGGGTAGATCAGCTGATGAAGTTCCATCTGGGGTCGTCATGATTGATCCTTCAATTCCTTGCGGGCTCGCAGATTAAGAACGAAAAGGTAAATTGATGTGAGAGCGATTGCGATAAAGAGTAGAAGTACTGCTAGCGCTGAAGAATAGCCAAGATTGAAACTTTGGAAAGCTAGACGGTACAAGCCAACTGCGATGAGCTCAGTACGGTCACCGGGTCCGCCATTTGTCATGAGGTACACCAAGTCCATGGTCTTAAACACATCGATTGTCCGAAGCAGAATACCCAACACAATAATAAATTTTGCGTAGGGAATGATTACGTGGATTAGGCGTTGCCACATCGATAAATTGTCAACTTGAGCCGCCTCTAATTCAGCCTTTGGTACGGATCCGAGTGCAGCCAATGTCATCAGTGCCATGAACGGAGTCCACATCCACGTGTCAACCAAGAGCACGGTCGTGAATGCCCAATCCGGGTTTGTTAAAAAGTTTACAGGTTCGAATCCGAGTGAAGAAATAAAATAGTTGATCAATCCAAAAACAGGGTCCAGCAACAGCCGCCAAAACAGACCGCTTGACAATGGTGCAAGCACCATAGGAGTAAAGAGAAGTGTTAGCGCCAGCCGGCGGCCCGGCATGCGATCAGCGCGCCAGAAAAGGAATCCAATCAAAGCCCCAAGCAATGTTTGAAGTATCACCGCGAGGACCATAAATAGAAAGGTGCGGGAGATAGCAAGTTGAATTGGTCCGTCATTTAACAAACGTGTGTAGTTATCGAAGCCAATAAATTCCATGCCTTTGGCTGAAGTCAACGTATAATCATAGAAACTCAATCCGAGCATCCAGATGGTAGGCACCACGTTCATTAAAATAAAGAACAGCAAAACTGGAACTAACAAACCCCCGGACCACAAGGTGTTACTAGAAAAACGTGACTTCGCTTTCCTGGGTGCACTCTTGCCAGTTTTGCCCTGAATAAGTTCAGGTTGCTTGCTCTTAATTACGGCCTCAGTCATTTCCTGTGCAGTGTCCTTTCACATGTGAACAAGTAGATGGAGCCTCCCGCTCGTGCGGAGAGGCTCCACCTACTCTCGTTGGACTCAACTAGCCCACTCAGTGCGTTACTGGAGCGTCAAGCTAGCCGTGCCCTCGGGCGGTGGCTCTTCACTGCGACCGCTGTTAAACAGAATTTCCTGTTGCTTAGCTGCCGTGTATTCCAGAGCGTCAGCTGCACTTGACACGGTTCCAGCTGCGTAACCGTTCCATGCTTCTTGCTGCACTGCCAACATCTGGGCGTACTCGGGGACGTGCCAGAAGTCAACCGAACGACCTTCTTCCAGCATGTACTTAAATGGACGCACATACGGTGCGCTATTTAGGTAGGTCTCATTGTTCAGACCCTCTTTACTCCAAGGCAGTCCACCATTTTCAAGAATGAAACTATCTTGGGTCTCAGGCAAATACCACCACTTCAGGAAGTCGACGGAAACTCGCATGTGATCGTCGTCATTGAAAGAGTTAACAACCCATGGCTGGCCACCCATTGCCCCAACAATTTTTGGCTTGCCATCTGGCCCCTCAAACTTGGGAAGTGGGATTGCAAGAACTTTACCTTCAAGCTCTGGTGCGATCATGAACTTTCCAATTGCCAACCACTGGAATGCAGAGAAGGCTTGGCTCGTTGTGAATAGATCAACAACTTCGCCGATCCCTTGTGTTGCGAATGATGCCGGCTGGTACTTTTTCAAGCCCACGAACTCTTCCATTGCTGCAGCATTCACATCTGAGTTCAAGACACCGTAAATCTGATTGGTGTCTGGATTCCAGATTTCACCACCGCGTGAGTACGCAAATGGGTAGTAAGCGCACGAGAAGAAGTCATAGTCCTTGCTGTACTGAAGTGCCGTTCCATACATTCCATTGTCTTGATCGTTAAAAAATGCCACAATTTCCACGAAGTCGTCCATCATTATTTCTTCGTATTCTTCATAAGTCGTTGGCAATGGTTTGCCGTATTCGGCTTCGAAGGCAGCTTGGTTGGCCGGATCTTCCAACATATCTAGACGGAGGAACACTCCTTGCGTGTCTGGCATTTGAGGGAAGCCCCAGCGTTGGCCTGATCCATCTGGGTACACCTGGTAAGTGCTTGCGACCAGACTCGAGAACGGTTCAATATCAAGTTCGGGATTTAAATCGTAAATCTTGTCTGCGGGGACGATCCAGCCAGGTTCGGCGAGGGCACCCAGCCATTGGCTATCAACGATCATGATGTTGAATTCTTGCGAGCCTGCGGCCAAGGTTGGTGCGATCTTTTGGAAAAGTTCACCGAAAGGTGCCTCAGCAAACGTTAAGTCGACATCGTAACCGTAGTTCTCCTTGGCATAGGCCTGAAAAGCAGGGAACATAGCTTCTGGTGCCGCGCTTGGAGGCCATCCGCCAATTCGTGAGTACCCCAGTGTCAACGATTTACCCTGCATGTTGGTGGCCGTACTACCGGTCAACGGATTGTCGCCGCCGCTGGAAGCATCGTCCGACCCGGAACTGCACCCAGCAAGTACAAGGCTTGCGGCAATACCGACTGTCGCAATAGCTGTGAACCCTCTCCTTCGTCCCTTGAGTTGCGCTGTAATTCCGCTTTCATGACTATTAATCATAAATTTTCGGCTCACGCACTTCTCCTCTCTGACTAAAATAGTTGGAGTGAAACTCTTTTTTCTCTCCAGCCACGCCTGGCAGATCCAGACAATTAAAGTATGGCGACTTCACAAAACTTTCGACGGGATATATCTCAATTTACCATAACAAGTTTGTAACGTTCCAATTTTGGCCATTACTCACACACCAAAGATTTGATCAATAACAAGTTGATCTAACTCGTCGTTCGCAAAATTTTGCTTGGCCAGTGAATCAATATCAAACTGAGTGTCCATGAGCGAATTGAGCGCCTTTTCGGTGTACCCACCGACCGTAGGTTGCTCTAGTTCGAAAACTTTGGCCTTCTCCATTGCCGCTTTCACTGCAGCATTCTCATTAAACTCCTTGGACTTATCGGCCAAGATTAGATAGTTACGCATGCAGCCTTCAGCAAATGTCCAAATTCCCTCACCTCGCACATTTCGGTACGGGCGCGCGTCAAAATGCTTCGGCCCGGCATAGGTCGAAGATTCTAAGAGACGGACCAGCATGAAGTTGTCTTTCAAACCCTCCGATCCGAACCGCAGGTCTTGGTCAAACCTTCCAATTTTTTGATCATTGAGATCAATATGAAAAAGTTTTTCACTCCACAAGGTTTGAGCGACCGCCTGGAAGAAACTCAAACCAGCCATGGTTTCGTGAGCCACCTCAGGGTTGAGACCAACCATCTCTGGGAACTCTAACTCGTTAATAAAGGCCAGTGCATGGCCCACTGTTGGAAGAAATGCATCGCCACGAGGCTCATTGGGCTTGGGCTCAATGGCAAATTTGATGTTATAACCCTTTTCTGCGACATGCGAACAGAGGAAATCGAGTGCTTCTTTGTAACGATCAAGGGCGACGGAGGGTTCCTTGCTGGCTGGAGTCTCTACGCCTTCCCGTCCTCCCCAAAGAACATACGTGGGAGCACCAAGTTCAGCCGCCACGTCAATATTTCGAATTGTTTTTTGGATGGCATAACGTCTGACATTTCTGTCATTTGAAGTGAATGCTCCATCTTTGAAGACCGGGTGCCAAAAAAGATTCGTAGTAGCCATGGAACACACAATGCCAGTTTCATCAAGAGTCTTTTTGAATCGGTCAAGTTCCCCACGACGCACTGACTCAGAAGCGCCCGCACTCATCAAGTCGTCGTCATGAAATGACACTCCCCACGCACCAATATCGGATAACCGTCGTACAAATTCACATGGATCAATAACTTCTCGGGTTGCTTCCCCAAACGCGTCGCGCCCAAGGTTTCCAATAGTCCACAAACCAAATGCAAATCTATCTTCACGTTCAGGTGTCACTCTCATATTTTTCGCACCTACTCCTCAGATCCAAATTGGCACGACCCCAGGGTCCACGCTTTGTTAGAAAATGTTAATTAACATTATCGGGCTTAGCATGCCCTTGCAAGTAGATTCGAGAATTTTCTAGATCAGTCGGGTTCACCCGACAAAACTGTAAAGGCTAACGCGGGAATGCTGCCGAGACTCCGCCATCCACTGTGATCACGCACCCGGTTGTTCTTGACGCCTTCTCCGAAAGTAAAAAAGCCACAGATGACGCCACGTCGACCGTCGTCACTCGACGATTGAGCAGGTTCCGTGCAGCGTAGAAATCTTCGAGTTCATCTGGTGCGATTCCATGAGCGGCTGCCCGTTCCTCACGCACTCCGCCCTCCCACAGTTTGGAGTTGTCAAAGACAGCATCAGGGTTAACGGCGTTCGCCCGGATCCCAAATTTGCCGCCCTCAATCGCTGCGATCCGCATCAGTTGAATCATG
>JAPKAV010000075.1 GCA_028825115.1 Candidatus Nanopelagicales bacterium
TCTAGCGACTTACGAATTTGGCTCTCCGGTGTATTCCGTGGCCCAGATCCGGGCTTCGGAAGACCAGGCATTACTGGTGACCGGCCCCGGGGAACTCATGCAACGGGCCGCCTTTTCCTTGAGCGTCGGTTGCGCCGCTATGTTGCGTGAATCGTGTGGTCGTGTGTATGGAACCTCAGTGTTGGTGGTGGCTGGTCCAGGTAATAACGGTGGAGATGCACTCTTCGCTGGAGCGCTACTGGCCGCTCGCGGGGTGTGCGTTCGGGTGTATCGCGTGGTTCCTCACACTTGTCACGAAGCAGGACTAGTTGCTTGCCTTGACGCTGGTGGTCGTCTCATTGATTCACTTATTGGTAAATTTGATCTCATCATTGACGGTATCGCCGGGTTGGGTAGTTCGCGCCCCGTGGATCTTGAGTTAGCCCGGTTTATTAATCAGTCGGCGCTGGTAGTTGCCGTGGACATGCCCAGTGGAGTTGATGCAAATAGCGGTGAATGTAGTGCGGATGCATGTGTTCACGCAGATGTCACATTTACTTTCGGCGCACTCACACCGGGATTGGTACTTGCGCCGGGTGCTGAATTTGTCGGCGCGATCGAGGTAGTTGATTTGGATTTGGAATTTGAGAGCGATCCCGTACTACAGGTATTGGGGGATCGTGAAGTCTCCCAGTTAGTCCCTTCGCACAACTTTGGCTCATACAAGTATTCCCGTGGGGTAGTGGGGATCGCCGCTGGCTCTCCCAGTTTTCCGGGTGCCGCGGCCCTAACGGTTCTTGGCGCAGAACATAGCGGGGTTGGTATGGTAATGCTACGTGAGGATTTTGTTGACCGTAATCTAATTCTTCAATCGAGCCCTCATGTGATTGCGGTGGACTCGGATTCCCCGCGGATTACCGGTTGGGTAATTGGTCCTGGGTTTTCAGGTCGTGATCTCGAGCACATATTTTTGCTTCGCGTTCTCGGCGGCTCACTCCCACTCGTGTTGGATGCTGGAGCATTGAGTTCTTTGGCCGGTTCAGCGGAGTTACGTGAGGCGGTTGTTGCTCGGTCAGGGGTTACGGTTGTGACCCCACATATTGGTGAGTTCCGCAAGCTCTTTCCCCGCAGGGCTGACGCCGACTGGAACTGGGACGTGGAGTCGGTGCGGGCGGCCGCACGGGAATTGAATGCGATTGTTGTCGCGAAGGCTCCCCGGACTCTTGTGATTGGCCCGACTGGGTGTGCTTTCGTTGACATCGGGGCAAGCCCAGCTCTGGGCACAGCCGGCTCAGGTGACGTCCTGTCCGGAATTATTGGTGGGATGCTGGCTGGGAATGATCTCGCCCTCGTTGATCCTGTGGCGGTGGTGGCAGCCGCTATTTGGATTCACTCGAGGGCTGGGCGTCTTGCCAAAGCTCACGTGGCGAACCCGACCGCGGCTGATATCGGAAAGATTGTGGGGGAGGTGCTGGGTGATGTCTGAGCCAAATACTGGTGACCGGGCGTGGGCGCAGGTGAGTGGTGAGGCAATCCTGGGCAATTACGACACCCTTCGTGCGATATCTGGAGTGGACGCAATGGCGGTTGTCAAAGCCGATGCCTATGGTCACGGAGCCGACGTCGTCGCGCCATTGCTGCGCTCCCATGGGGTGACTTGGTTGGGCGTTGCGTTGCCTTGGGAAGCGATGGCTTTGCGGGCTGCGGGAGATACGGGAAAGTTATTGTGTTGGTTGAGCACTCCAGGTGATCCCACACTTTCCGAATGTGTCGGTGCCGATGTGGACCTGTCTGTTTCTAGTATTCGGGAGTTACTTGAGATTGGCACAGCAGCTCGTGATGCGCATACTTGTGCGAATATTCACGTCAAGATCGACACTGGTTTAAGTCGAAATGGCGTTTCCCCTACGGATTTGGATGCACTAATTGGCGAGTTGACGTCTTTGATAGACGAAGGAACTATCTGCGTTCGCGGGGTGTGGAGCCACTTGGCGAGTGCTGATGACCCTGATATTGAGTTCTCCAGTAAATCAGTTTCTGCCCAGAGGTCAGTATTTGACGCTGCTTTAAACGATTTTGCAGCCGTCGGGATTGAGCCTGAATTTGTGCATCTTGCTAACACGGCGGGGGCATTGTGGCATCCGGATTCTCGCTTCAATCTGGTACGCGTGGGAATAGGGATGTATGGTCTCTCACCCAATGCTGAGCGCGCAGGGTCTGCGCAGTTGGGATTGATCCCGGCGATGACCGTGGTTGCGCGTGTAAGTTCACTGAAGAAAGTTTCTGCGGGGGCGGGCGTGTCTTATTCACATACCTGGATTGCCAAGCGGGAGACACAGTTGGGGTTGGTGCCGGTGGGCTATGCCGATGGAATCCCGCGCAATGCGAGTAATCGGGTGGCAGTTGCGATCGGTGGAAAAATAGTTTCGCAGGTGGGAACCATCGCAATGGATCAGTTTGTAGTCGATTGCACGGCTTTGGGTGCTGAGGTGTCTTCGGGTGCCCAGGTGTACGTGTTCGGTTCGGGTGCTCATGGTGAATGGACCGCGGATCAGTGGGGCCTGGCGTGTGGAAGCCTCGGTTACGAAATAGTAACCCGATTAGGTGCGCGGATACCGCGGGTTCACCTGTGAACGCGTGAATGTGATTCGATAGGGCGGTTGGAATCAATAAACTCGAATCATGATGCTAGGTGGTGAAGTGCACAGGTGGCCGTTGATTTTGGCAAAGTAGCGGGGCGTGCTGCGCTCTCACTCGGCGCCGTGGCCCTCGGCGCTGCTGCTGGGGCTACCGCAGAACGGCTCGTCATGCGGCTGAGCGCTACCCCGAGTAACGAAGTTGATTTGGCGGAGTTTTATTCCTTGCACGGAGATCGGGTCGAAGTTACAGCTTCGGACGGCGTGGTACTGGTTGGCGAGGTTGATCGGCTCCCTGACTCTCGGGTCACAGTCGTGCTGCCACACGGCTTTGCTTTGAATCGCAATTCTTGGTACTACCAACGACTTGCTTTACGCGACCGGGCGACCTTGGTGTTTTACGACCAACGGGGACATGGCGAATCAACCGGCGCCACCAGTGCAGCGTCCCAGGATTACAGCATTAGCCAACTGGGGCTAGATTTGCATTCGGTGATCAATCAGCTTGCACCCGATGACCCTGTAATCCTGATTGGGCATTCCATGGGTGGCATGTCTATTTTGGCTTTGGTCGAACAGCACCCGGAGATTTTTGGTGCGCAGGTAATTGGGGTGGGACTAATTTCTAGTTCAGCCACATCGGTTGCTGTACCAAGTCTGGGTTTGCCCACACCGATCTCCCGCGTTGTTCAAAGTCTCGTTCCCGGTGTCACTGTTGCGATAGCAAAAGGTGGGGTTGCGCTTTCGCACTCACGGTGGAGCAAAACGGATTTGGGCCTGCTCATCACTCGCCTGTATTCATTTGGATCGGTTGCGCCGATCCATGCCGGTGAGTTTGTCGCCGACATGATTTCGTCAACCGATTTCAAGATTTTGGTAAAATTCTTGCCAAATATCTATGAACACAACACACTCGAATCACTTGAGCCACTGCAACAGGTGGAAACTATAGTGATTACTGGTGAATCCGACCGCGTGGTACCGCCAGCCATGAGCGAGGCGATTATTGAGCGGGTTCCGGGTGCCGAGCTTGTTGTATTCGCCGACAGTGGTCACATGGTGACGATTGAGCGGCATGAGGAAGTAAACGAGTCGTTGGCTGGATTTGTTGATCGAGTCATTGAAAGACTTGACCACCGTGAAGATTGAATCAGCCCAGGACATGCAAGCTTTGGGCGAAGCAATTGCAGGGGTTGCCCGCGGTGGTGACGTGTTGATTCTCACCGGCGAGTTGGGAGCTGGCAAAACCACGTTCGCCCAAGGAGTCGCCCGTGGCTTGGGAATCACTGAACCGGTAACCAGCCCAACATTCGTTATGAGCAAGTATTATCCGCCAGTCGTCCGCTTGGGGCTACTGCATCTCGATGTGTATCGGGTGGGTGCGGCCGATCAACTACTTGACCTCTGGTCTGAACTTGATGCTCAGAGCTCGCTGACATTAGTTGAGTGGGGGATCCCCTGGGCAGGTGAGTTTGGAGATTGCGTAGTCGAAATGTGCATTGACTCTGAGCATACGGTTGGTTTCTCTGCGGTGTCTGCTTTGGGTGAATTGTTCCTGGGGCGGATTGAACCGGTGTCCGGATGATAATCCTTGCGGTAGACACGTCAACGGCATTGAGTTCTATCGCGCTTGTTAAATCAGGCACGGCGATTTCGATGGCGAGTCATAACGACGCTCGCGGGCATGTTGAAGCAATCGGAACTTTGTTCACACAACTTAGTCTCGATACACATTACCTACCCGAACTGATTGCGTGCGGAATTGGTCCCGGTCCATTCACGGGGCTGCGAGTGGGAATTGCTTTTGCGCAAGGTCTGTCAGCAGCATGGTTGGTACCGGTAATCGGTGTGTGTTCCTTAGATGCCGCTGCCAACTTAATTATTCGCGAGACTCTTGTTGCACCCGGGAGTGAATTCATTGCAGCAACAGATGCTCGCCGCAAGGAGTATTACTGGGCAAGATTTGACGGTCGCGGAAATAGGCTCTCGGGTCCAAGGGTTGATAGCATCCAGGCGGTTACATCTTTGGCGGCTGAACTGAGTGTTCCTTTGATCAGTGGGGTGTTGCCTCACGCGATTGATATCGCGGCGCGTGCTGAACGCGGAGACCGCCACGAAGTGTCTCCCATGTATTTGCGAGAAGCTGATGCTCAGCCGAGTGCCCCGGTCTCGTTATGACGACTTCAGTAATTGAGGTTCGGTCTATGCGCTGGTGGGATATTGACGTGGTCGACGCACTTGAGCAGGCACTGTTTCCGCAGGACCCTTGGTCAATTGATCAATGGTGGCGGGAGTTAGCTCAGCTCCATAATTACTATTTTGTTGTCGAAAGTGCCGGTGAACTGTGCGGGTATGCGGGGCTCAGTATCTCCGGTAGTGATGCGGACCTTCAGACAATCGGCATTTCAGATTCCTTTCAAAGACAAGGCATCGGTCGAAAGTTGCTTGATCAATTGGTTGATCTTTCGCGTGATTTGGGTGTGACCTATATTTTTCTTGAGGTACGCAGCGACAATACGAGTGCGCTTTCTATGTATTCATCATTTGGCTTTGTGGAGATTAGCAAGCGGGCTAGGTACTACCCCGACGGAACTGATGCCGTGATTCTGCGTCGCGATGATCGCGAGCGTTCCCCATGAGTTCTGATGAACCATTAATTCTTGGCATTGAGACTTCATGTGATGAAACAGGGATTGGGATCGTTCGCGGCAGAGACCTTTTGGCTAATGCCCTGGCATCAAGTGCTCCCGAGCACGCCCGATTTGGTGGAGTAGTTCCAGAGGTGGCCAGCCGGGCTCATCTGGAAGCGATGTTGCCCACAATTGATCTCGCCTGTTCACAGGCAGGAATTTCTATGTCAGATATTGATGCAGTAGCGGTAACTGCAGGCCCTGGTCTGGTCGGTGCGCTGATTGTTGGGGTTGCATCTGCGAAGGCGATCGCCTTGGGACTGGGTATACCGATTTATGGTGTCAATCATTTGGCAGCACATGTGATGGTGGATGAGCTTGAACACGGTCCCCTTCCTGAGCCCGTAGTTGGATTGTTGGTGTCCGGCGGTCATTCATCGTTAATAACCGTAAGTGATGGACACTTTGAGGGACTTGGCCACACACTTGATGACGCGGCTGGAGAGGCTTTCGACAAGGTTGCGCGGCTACTCGGATTGCCATTTCCTGGCGGACCCATGATTGACCAAGCGGCCCAAAGCGGTGACCGTGATTCGATTGATTTCCCACGAGCCCTTCGAACAGATCCGGTTCACGCCTTTAATTTTTCATTCTCTGGACTTAAGACTGCTGTGGCCCGGTGGGTCAAAGAACAACAGCGGGCGGGTAACACGATTTCGGTTCCAGATGTTGCCGCATCGGTGCAGGAGGCGATTGCAGATATTTTGACGAGCAAAGCGGTCATGGCTGCCGTTGCCCAAGACGCCCCGCACTTGGTGATTGCGGGGGGAGTGGCGGCTAATTCACGGTTGCGCGCTTTAGCGGCAGAGCGTTGTGCTGTCGCTGGGATCGAATTACGGGTGCCAAGTCCAGGGTTGTGTACCGATAATGGAGCTATGGTTGCGGCGTTGGGCTCACATCTGGTCCGAATTGGGGCGGCCCCTTCGCCAGTGGACTTTCCCGTCGCGTCGACATTGGCAGTTGATCGAGTTCATTTTTAGTCTAAACCCCAGTGGGCGGATGTGGGTACCGGATTTCCTGTCACACTGTCGGTGCGCTTGTGACTAATCCATAGTTGTAATGCATTTTTCCCCAAGTTGACACGCGACGTGAACGTGGTGAAAAAAATCGGTGATGCGGGACTCACCCTGGCGAATTTGGTGGACTACCTGCCCCGGAAAAGCATAGTCGCCGAAATACTCACGGTTCCCGCTGCACTAAGACCGCCAGCTCGCTAGCCCCTGATCCCAGGACCACTATCGCCCACTCATTGTGATCTTCTTTGCCGGAAGCTTTGCGCAATTCCTTGAGTCCCCGCCGTGAATCCTTTGTTTTGATTGCGATTCCGGGTAGATGCGCCACCCGAGATTTCACATCCTTGATCGGGAAGTGGTCGTGTACCTCGTATTTCCGTGCGTGGGCAAATGGGACGCTGGAAGTACCAAAAAGCCAGATCCCCTTTTCACCGACAGGACTCACACCCAGTTCACCGGCGACCTGTTGGCTGAGCCCTGCGCGAGTGATTGCTGGATCAAGTTCATAGAGAAAGCCACCAACGCAAATATCGTTCGCTAGACTTTTCATCGGGTTTGGGGAAGTTGAGATGACATTTGCTTGCTCGATGCGTGAATCGATCATCACCGCGTGGACCCCGGTCATCGCATTTGTAGTGAACATTTCGATCAGGCTCCCGTCGACGCTGATCATGAATGAGGCCCAACCTCGGGGCGGAGCAAATGCAGGGGCGGCTTTCATGTAGATCTGGAATCTGTCGGCTAGAGCTGTGACAAAGGACAGGGACGGGGACCAGCGTTCGGGGTCGCGTTCGGGTAGGGCGCGGGCACCATCTGCTGTGCGAGATCCCACGCGCCGCGCTGGGTCAATAAATATTGTGTACGGGGTGACCAGGTAGTGAGTGAAATCAACCTCGGTGCAGTCACGGGTCAATACAGTCGCTTCTGGCACATTGTGTGCGAGGAACGCGGCAGTGTCGGGGTCGCACTCGAGTGCTGTAACGCGCAGACCGGCTTCGATGAAAGCAGCGCTGTCGCTGCCAAGACCTGCCGTGAGATCAATGACGTCGTTT
>JAPKAV010000076.1 GCA_028825115.1 Candidatus Nanopelagicales bacterium
GACTTAGTGATCGTGGAGTCCGTCCTTGACATCATCGCCGAAGATGGAATTTCTAAGGTCACTATGGAAGGAGTTGCCCAACGGGCAGGTGTGAGCAAAGCCAGCCTGTATCGACGTTTCCCCACCAAGTCCGATATGGCACAAGCCGCCGTTGAGCGGATGCGACAGGAAAGCCCAATTATTCCGTCGGAGGGAAGCGCCTACGAGCGTCTGCTTTACCTCATGGAAGGCACAAGAACAGGTATTCAGAAAACTCGCTATGGCCGGATCATGCTCGCAGTAATTTCCACTAGCCATGAACATCCGGAGTTAGCGAAGTTGGTCTACAACCGAATTCTGCAGCCGCGTCGAATGCGCGTCCGCGAGATTCTTGAGCAAGGGATCGAAGCTGGAGAGTTTCCCAGCACCCTCAATATTGATGTTGCGATGCCCACCCTGATTGGGCCAATGCTGTATTTGGGCATGTGGTCAATGTGTGATCCGGTGTCACACACTAGGACGGAAGATGTCCTTCGTTCAGTTATGGGATTGCCTCAAAAAACTAACCTTGCCAGCGATTGGTGATAGGTAGGCGGCGATCACGGCCGAAAGACTTGGTTGAAATTTTGGTGCCCGGTGGATACTGCCTGCGCTTATACTCGGCGTGATCGGTGAGCGAAATTATTCGATGAACTAAGAACGAGTCAAAGCCTTTCGCTTCTAGATCTGCGATTGATGCATCTTGATCGATATACATTTCGAGAATCGCGTCAAGGAGTTCGTAGTCGGGCAGTGAGTCGCTATCGAGTTGATCAGGTCGCAATTCGGCACTGGGCTCTTTCTCTATACTGTTGTGGGGAATCGGAGGGATTACTCCCGACGCTGCAGCCGTGGCATTGCGCCAGCGGGCTAACGCCCACACCATTGTTTTGGGAATATCTTTGATCGGGGCGAAGCCTCCGACCGCGTCACCGTAAATAGTCGAGTAGCCCACGGCAAGCTCACTTTTGTTACCGGTTGCAAGAACGAGATGGCCGTGTGAGTTCGACAGAGCCATCAAGGTTGTTCCGCGAACTCGAGCTTGCAAGTTTTCCTCTGCAAGGCCAGTGACACCCAGTTGGGCAAGGAACGCGTCAACTATGGGAGCTATTGAGACAGTGTGGATTGAAAGTCCGGTTTGCTCAGAAAGTGCGTAGGCGTCGGCGACGGAATGCTCTGAAGAATATTCACTCGGCATTGCGCACGCAAATACATTTTCCTTCCCCAAGGCATCAACCGCAATTGCGCCAACGAGTGCCGAATCAATTCCACCGCTGGCCCCGAAGAGAACTGAACTAAATCCATTTTTTTCCACATAGTCACGCAGCGACAACGTGAGTGCGCTGTAAATAGTCTCGAGTGGATCAACGATTTCCATGAGTTCAACGGGTTCCCCCTGGTAGGGGAGACTGATGTGAAGCAGCTCCTCAATGTGTTGCGCACCTTGCAGAAGTACATCGCCTTCTGCGGAAACAACCATGCTGCCGCCATCGAAAAGTAATTCGTCTTGACCCCCCACAATATTGGTGTACAGAATGGTTGCGCCGGATTCCCGCGCCCGATCACGACACAAATTAACCCGAATATTTTCCTTCTGCGATTCATAGGGTGAAGCGTTGAGAACAGCGAGAATGTCAGAATTTGCCTCGCGAGCCCACTGAACCGGCCCACCGATGCGCCACAGGTCTTCACAAATTGCCACAGCAATTGTGTGATCCTTGATGTCGAAAATAAGTGGCAAGTTCCCTTGATGGAAATAACGCGCTTCGTCGAAGACACCGTAATTTGGTAGAAAATGTTTCGCGTACGTTCCCATTACTTGGCCGTTATGCAGGATGGCTGCGCTGTTGGTTGGTCCGGATTTTCCAACTCCTAAGTAGCCCACAATTACGTGCGTTGTGCCATTCCCGTCGGCGGCAAGGTCGGCGGCAAGGGTCCGGAGGGAGTGCATAGATGCGGTCTGGAAATCCTCGCGAAGCGCTAAATCTTCGATGGGGTATCCGTTGAGAACCATTTCTCCAAAAAGAATCAAGTCAATTGGTCCTCCTTGAGCCGCTAAGTTAACCGAATCCCGGATCAACTCGGCGTTCGCCTTCAGATTGCCCACCGTGGGGTTCACCTGCGCTAAAACCACACTCAACTGACTCTTGGTGGATCCTGTTACGACCATGGACCCATTTTTACTCATGTGGGTGAGGTTACTGCAAGCATTTAACCTGCTCGTAACACGAGGGAGAGGACGATAACCTGTAGCGGTGGCAGGCTCTGCTCTACCCAGGGATATCTTGGCATGAAGATCTAGACATAGAGACAAGGCAGGCGTAATGGATAAGCAGGCTGAATTTGTTTTGCGGACCGTGGAGGAACGCGATATTCGATTCGTTCGTTTGTGGTTTACTGACATTCTTGGAGCTTTGAAATCGGTAGCAATCGCTCCCGCGGAACTTGAGGGTGCATTCACCGAAGGTATTGGCTTTGATGGCTCAGCGATTGAAGGCTTTGCCCGAGTCTATGAATCTGACATGCTGGCTAGGCCTGATCCAAGCACTTTCAGTATTTTACCGTGGCGGGAAGAGGGCCCCGGCGTTGCACGAATGTTCTGCGATATCAAAATGCCAGACGGTTCTCCTTCTTTCGCTGATCCACGCCACGTGCTGAAGCGCGCGTTAACAAGAGCCGCGGAGATGGGTTTCACGTTCTATACGCACTCCGAAGTTGAGTTTTATTTGTTCAAAGATGAACCAGCGTTGGGAAGCGAGCCAGTCCCCATTGATCGGTACGGATATTTTGATAATGCGCCAAATGGTCTCGCGCACGACTTCAGACGCCAAGCAATCACGACTCTGGAAGCAATGGGAATCTCAGTTGAATTTAGTCACCACGAGGGTGGTCCGGGCCAACAGGAAATTGATTTGCGCTATGCAGATGCGCTGTCGACCGCTGACAACCTAATGACTTTCCGGCTGGCCATAAAGGAAGTTGCTCTGGACCAAGGAATCTTTGCCTCTTTCATGCCAAAGCCTTTTATGGAGCACCCGGGTAGTGGGATGCACACGCACCTTTCCCTTTTCGAAGGTGACACCAATGCTTTTTATGAGCCCGGTGCCCCTCACCAACTATCTAAAGTTGCTCGGTCATTCCTCGCCGGGCTACTCGTCCACGCACCTGAGATAACTGCGGTGACGAATCAATGGGTTAACTCGTATAAGCGTATTGCCGGTGGCGCAGAGGCACCTGCCTGGGCCTGCTGGGGCCGTCACAATCGCTCAGCGCTGTTGCGTGTTCCGATCTACAAGCCGGACAAGGCAAATAGCGCCCGGCTCGAATACCGGGCTTTGGACAGCGCCACCAATCCGTATCTTGCATTTGCCCTCTTACTCTCCGCGGGGCTTAAGGGGATCGAAGAAGAATATGAGATGCCCCCCGAGGCTGAAGACAATGTATGGGCACTGAGCGAAATTGAGCGCAGTGCTTTAGGCATGAGGCCATTGCCGGGCAGTTTGAATCAGGCGATTATTGCTATGGAGAACAGTGAACTGGTCGCTGATACTTTGGGCGAGCATGTATTCGATTTTTTCCTACGTAATAAAAAGGCCGAGTGGAACGAGTACCGCCAGCAAGTGACCCAATGGGAGCTCAACCGATACTTACCTTCTCTTTAGATTTTGTGCGCTGTAGGCACTAAGTTCAACTCGTGATCGCTGATTCCTCTCAAGGCTCGCCACGTGTGTCGTCGATGCGTGTGGGGTTGCTCAAGGCAGGAGTCACCGACTCAGAAGCCGCAATTACCGCTGTAGCTGAAATTGAGTCTTACTCCGATCAAGCAATATCTGGTGCTGAACTTTCGCGGGCTCTCGTGGGTGTCGCAGACCCCGACTTGGCATTGAAGTCACTTGCGCGATTGGTCGCTAGTGCACCAGCACCCGAACTGACTCGAATGATTAACACCGTTACTGCCGAACCGATCGTGTTGGGCCGGCTGCTTACCCTCATGGGCGTGTCAACGAGGTTCGCTGACTTCTTGGTACTTCACCCAGAGATTGGCATAATTGCCGATTCCCAATCATTGGCCGAACCCCCCGAGGGGATTCGGGCTCGGCTAATGACCTGTGTCGGCGCTGATCCACACCAGGAAATTCCAATCGCCATGTCTTCCCAGGACGATGTGCTTGATGCCTTGCGCGTTGCATACTTTCAGGAACTGATGGGAATTGCCGCTCGAGATTTGACCGGGATCTACCCCATGGAAGTGATTGCCGGCTGGCTATCAGATTTGGCTGATGCGACCCTCAACGCCGCACTCGCAATCGGTCGAGTAGGGGTCCTTCATCCACGAACACCTCTCGCTGTCATTGCGATGGGTAAAAGTGGCGGTCGGGAGTTAAATTATATTTCCGATGTTGACGTTATCTTTGCAACGGATGAAAGTGATTCGGTTAATGACGCAACCCAAATAGCACGTGGTCTGATGCGGGCTTGTAGCGCTGTCACCGCGGAGGGATCAATCTGGGAGGTCGATGCTGCGCTGCGCCCAGAGGGTAAACAGGGCGCACTCGTGCGCACGGTCGAATCCCATGTCGGCTACTACGAACGATGGGCGAGTACGTGGGAGTTTCAGGCGCTGCTCAAAGCTAGATGTGTTGCTGGTGACCAAACTGTCGGGGAGCAATACATTCACGGTGTTCAGCCATTTATTTGGGCAGCTGCTGACCGGGATGGATTCGTAACCGACGTTCAGGCGATGCGCCGTCGGGTTGAAGAAAATGTTAATGCCTCCATTGCTGACCGGGAAATCAAATTGGGCCCAGGTGGGCTGCGTGACATCGAGTTTTCTGTGCAGCTCTTACAACTTGTCCACGGTCGCAGCGATGCTCTGATTAGGAGTAGCAACACGATTGATGCACTTCGGGCACTGGCTATGTGGGGATACGTAGGTCGAGAAGAAGCTTCTCAACTTGAACATTCGTATCGCTTTCTGCGCACCCTGGAACACAGAATCCAACTGCGTCACCTGCGCCGCACCCACATTGTGCCCCAAGACCCAGATGAACTGCGAGTTATTGCCCGCAGCATGGGCATCACGAGTAACCCAATTGATACCTTGATAAGCCAGTGGGGGAGTAATCGTGCCGAGGTGCGCCGGATCCACGAGAAGTTGTTTTACCGACCTCTGCTCAATGCTGTCGCTGGGCTTGACGCATCTGCGGCTCGACTCGGCAGCGCTGCCGCAACTGAGAGACTTCGTGCACTCGGTTTCCTTGACCCGGCTGGAGCCCTGCGAAACATTGAAGCGCTCAGCAGCGGTGTGAGTAGAAGGTCCAATATTCAGCGAACTTTGCTGCCGGTCATGCTGTCTTGGTTTGCCCAGGCGCCATTTCCTGATACCGGGTTGAGCGCTTTTCGTGCAGTAAGTGACCAAGTGGGGTCAAGTCATTGGTATCTGCGTCTATTGCGGGATGAGTCACTTATTGCACAGCGCTTGGCCTACCTGCTGGCGTCTACTCGTTACGTCACCGAACTCATCCATAAGGTACCGGAATCCATTTCCATGCTTGCCCATAATGAAGATTTGGTCCCGCCAGTGTTGGGGCCAGAAATCGACTCGGTTCTCACACGTCACCTAGAACCCGAGCGTGCAGTGTCTTCTCTGCGTGCGATCAGGCGTCGGGAACTTTTTAGAACAAGTTCTGCTGATGCATTGCGGTTGACCGACGTAACCACGGTGGGACGAGCGCTCACCGAAGTTGCTGAGGCAACAATCCGTGGAGCCCTTGCGTGTGCCAACGAGGAGGATCCGAGTGTTTGGTTAGCGATAATCGGAATGGGCCGCTTCGGCGGTTGTGAACTGGGCTTCGGTAGCGATGCGGACCTGATGTTTGTCTTCGAACCTGCCGTTGGCGCCGACCATGAAGTAGCGGCTAAGAGTGCATTTGCTCGAGTGAATCGCATGCGAAGTCTACTCAGCGCCCCCGCAGATGAACCGCCCCTTGAACTCGATACTGATCTGCGTCCCGAAGGCAAAAACGGTCCGCTAGTTCGATCCTTGGATTCATTTGCCGCTTACTACAAAAATTGGTCATCACCATGGGAAGCCCAAGCGCTTCTGCGCGCGCGAACCGTGGCCGGCGATGCAGAGTTAGGTGCACGTTTTGAAAAGATGATCGCCCCAGTTCGTTACCCTGTTGCCGGGTTGAATGCCACAGCACTTTTAGAGATGCGCACACTTAAAGCGCGTATGGAAACCGAGCGGCTGCCGAGGGGGATTGACCCAAAGCGGCATATCAAATTGGGGCGTGGGGGGCTCAGCGATGTGGAATGGACGATTCAATTGCTGCAACTAAGCCACGGTCACGAGTGCCCGGAGTTGCGTACCACCCAAACACTGCAAGCGTTGGCTGCTGCAGAGCAAGGGCAGCTGATGAGCCACCAAGATTCGGCGATCCTCGCTAAAGCGTGGACGCTAGCCAGCGAAGTCCGCAACGCAATCGTATTAGTCAAAGGCAAATCAAGTGATGTGCTGCCGATTGACGTCACCGATCTCGCAGCGATCGCTTACTTGATGGGATATTCACGTTCGCGCGTTGGACAACTAGAACAGGATTATTTGCGGGCAACTCGCAGGGCCCGTGGGGTTGCCGAGCGGATCTTCTACGGAAGCGTTTCATAAAAGGAACAGTTGCGGCACGGATCGTTGGTAGCGGGTCTGTGGTTAAGTGTGTTATCCAAGTCGATCAACTTCCGACGCACAACCAAGTACTGAATGAAGATCTCACGGGAAAAGGCCCCGACTATGAATTAGCCGGGACCCTTTTCACCAGAGCTAGGTGGCGCAGTTGGTCGTTGTTACAGGTCGTAGTACATCTCGAACTCATGTGGATGCGGACGCAAGCGCATGGGCGCGATTTCGTTGGTGCGCTTGTAATCAATCCACGTCTCGATCAGGTCTGCGGGGAACACTCCACCAGCCTGCAGGTACTCGTTGTCGGCTTCAAGTGCCTCAAGGGCATGATCAAGGGACGCGGGCAACTGTGGAATGTTTGCCAATTCTTCGGGCGGCAATTCGTACAGATCCTTGTCAACCGGAGCAAGTGGCTCGATCTTGTTCTTGATTCCGTCAATCCCGGCCATGAGCTGGGCAGAGAAGGCAAGGTAGGGATTACTCGAGGGGTCCGGTACTCGGAATTCCACACGCTTTGCTTTCGGAGAGGAACCGGTCACGGGGATCCGAATACACGCTGACCGGTTCCTTGCGGAGTACACCAAGTTCACGGGTGCTTCAAAGCCCGGCACCAGACGGTGGTAGC
>JAPKAV010000013.1 GCA_028825115.1 Candidatus Nanopelagicales bacterium
CCTGGATCAAAAAGACTCAGTTCGCCGAACATTTCTCCTGGGCCGAGAACTGCCACAAGTGATTCGCGTCCATCCGTTGATGCATGAACGAGTTTTATTTTACCTTCAAGGATTAGGAAGAGGTCTTCTCCTGGCGCACCTTCGTGGAAGAGCACTTCGCCTTTCCCCACTACTTGGTCGATGAGTAATCCCTGCAACGCTGATGCGCCCTCCTGATCCAGCGACGCAAACAGTGGTGTTTGGTGTAGGACTGGGTCCATGGGCACACCTTTCGCCAAAAAATTTGAGTTACAGAGCTTGTTACCCCTGCTATTAACACCATATTGGATCCAGCTGGACTGCGGGGCAGGTCGGGGGGTTTGATCCGGCCGCATGGGACTTAATCTAGGGGGGTGCCCCCTCCTAGGAAGACCCCCCAAATACCTGGTGCTGCACAGATCAAGAACGCTCAGTGGGTTTTCAGGGAATTGGCTACGACCTATCCGGATGCCGGACCGGAACTTGATTTCACCTCGCCGCTGGAACTTCTGGTCGCAACGATTCTCAGCGCCCAGTGCACGGACCGAAGAGTAAACGCCGTGACCCCAATCCTTTTTGCTAAATATCCGGACGCTGAATCTTATGCTGCGGCACGCCAAGAGGAGGTCGAGGAAATAATCCGCCCGACTGGCTTTTATCGAAATAAGGCGACCACGATCGTTGGGATGGCTGCCACACTGGCCTCAGAGTTTGGTGGAATCGTCCCCAAGACGGTCGAGGAACTCGTTACCCTACCGGGGGTGGGTCGCAAAACTGCATTCGTCGTAATGGGCAATGCTTTTGGTCTACCTGGAATCACGATCGATACCCACTTTGGCCGCTTAGCCCGCAGATTCGGATGGACTGTCAATACTGACCCGCTTAAAGTAGAACGCGATATCGAGCCACTTTTCCCTGCCAAGGACTGGACCCAGCTTTCGCACCTTGTCTTATGGCATGGGCGCCGCGTGTGTCATGCGCGCAAACCTGCCTGCGGTGCCTGTGCAATCGCAAAAAAGTGTCCTGCATTTGGCGAAGGGCCAACAGATCTCGCTGAGGCAGAAAAGTTAGTCAAGTCCCAAGGTCGAGCATGAAATTTGCTAGAACATTAAATATATCGGTGGTCCTGATCTGCGCAGCGATTTTGCTGAGTGCTTGTGCAAGTACGGAGACGGCAGGGGAACTCATTCGTGAATCAAGTGCGGACCGTGACAGTAGTGAGGTGATGCAAGGGGAACTCAAACGAGATTCCGGACTTCTTGCACTCATGCAGGAAGTGAATTTAGATCCGTGCCCGACCCAAGAGCCGAATCCTGATACCGCAAATCCAGGTCTGCCAGATCAGGTGTTTGATTGCCTGGGAGATAGCTCGCAAATTTCACTTGCCAAATTGCGCGGAATGCCCATGGTGATCAACGTTTGGGCGTCATGGTGTCCACCATGCATCGCTGAACTGCCCTTATTGGAAAAAATGTCGCAAGAATTGACGGGCCAGGTGGACTTCATTGGTATCAATCTTGAAGACAATCCGACGAAAGCACTTCAACTGATGCAGGACTTTGATATTAAATACCCGTCGGTCTTTGACCCAGCAGGCGATACTCGCGCACCGCTCACCATTCTGGGCCCACCTGTTACTTACTTTGTGACTTCCAATGGAATTATCGCTGGTCGTTGGGATGGAGCGATCCCTGATCAGGAAACGTTCGATACTTTACTGAAACAGTTTCTCGGGGTTACCCCGTGAACTGGCTCACCCAAGGGGAAGTTTTCCAGGATGCACTCAGGGGCCTGCCACGCTGGCTCGAGCCGATCGCTCAGGCAGTCAAAGGCGTGAAGGCCAAAGATTTAACGCAATTTGTTCCCACGCAGGGGAGGGGGACCCATTCAGCGGTTCTTGTTCTTTTTGGCGAGCACAAAGACATTTTGATCATTGAACGAGCCACCGACAGTAGTGCGCACAGTGGACAACCCGCCTTTCCTGGTGGACGGGTTGAAGACTTTGATCAATCCGCCGCGGAAGCTGCACTGCGTGAAGCCCACGAAGAGACCGGGGTGAATCCCGGTGGCGTAACCATATTTGCCCAGTTACCCGACCTGTGGATTCCAGTGAGTGATTACGTAGTGTCACCTGTTCTTGGCTGGTGGCATGAATCAGGCAAAGTTGGTCCACGTGATGCCCGAGAGGTTGCCAGCGTCCACCGAATCCCGATCGCTGATTTCGTCAATCCCCATAATCGGGTTCGGATTCGTCACCCATCCGGTTACGTGGGCGACGCGTTTGAAGTCAATAATCTCTTGGTCTGGGGATTCACCGGTGGGCTTCTGTCAACTTTGTTTGAATTATCGGGTTGGAGCGTCCCTTGGGATCGCGATCGGGTGAGAGAGTTATGACACACCGGATGAGAAAATGAACACGGTCGATTGGATTTTGATCGGAGCCTTGGCAATTTTCGCTTTGGCCGGTTGGCGTCAAGGATTTGTTGCGGGTGTTCTAAGTTTTACAGGATTCCTGGGCGGAGGGATTGCCGCCCTGATGTGGATGCCGAGTCTGATCAAATCCTTTGTCTCAGATGAAACGCTGTCCGTCATCGTGCTTGGGATTTCAGTTCTTGCCAGTGCGATTCTTGGACAAATCTTGTTGTCATTTGTTGGCCGGCGTCTACGCGATCACCTGACTTGGCGGCCGGTGAAGTTCGTTGATTCATTTGCCGGGTCAGCCCTTAACGTGTTGGCTTTTGCACTCGTGGGTTGGGTTATTGCTAGCGTGTTGGTATTTTTGCCTGGGAACTCAATTGCCGGCCAGGTGTCACAATCGCAAGTTCTTGAAACCCTTGATGGACTTGTCCCTAATCGGGCGCGCATTATTTTTGCCAATGTCAGCATCCTTGTTGGGCAAACAGGAATCCCTCGAATAGTGTCCGGTTTTGGTCAAGACCAGGGGGCCAATGTGGCAAATCCTGATCCGGGAATTGCCACGGACATCCTTCCCGTTGTTGAGACTTTCACAGTTCGACTTACCGGTGATGCCCAAGAATGTAGGCAGAGTGTTTCTGGTTCTGGTTTCTATTTCGCGACTGGCCGGGTCTTGACTAATGCGCACGTAGTGGCGGGGGTGCAGGACCTCCGGGTTCGCCTCGCAGGTGTGGACAGCTCACTTTCTGGTCAAGTTATCTACTTTGATGCGGAAAAAGATGTGGCCGTGATCGCAACCGATGATCCTGGCGCCAGGACTGCATTATTTGCAAAGAGAACGGGAGATGCTGGTGAAAACGCTGCAGTTTCGGGTTTTCCGGGTGGCGGTGATCTGACTGTAACTCCTGCTCGAATCAGCTCAATCTTGGATGCACGTGGTGGAAATATTTATGGTGACATTGGTGTTGAACGCGAGGTCTATTCGTTTCGATCAAAGGTAATGCCCGGAAATAGCGGCGGGCCATTAGTGAACAGCAACGGAAGAGTTCTTGGACTCGTATTCGGTTCTAACACGGACTCTGATGTTGGATACGCTCTCATCAACACGGAATTGCAAGATGCGATTGGTTTTGCAACCTTGTGGACACCGAGAAAAGGCGCTGTGGACACCGGAAGCTGCCAGTTGAGAGAATGAGGTCGCCTGGAGGAATTCGTAGTTAGACGTGTGGAAAGTCGGCGCGGTAGGCCGGCTAGATCCGATTGGATCCTGCGCGAGATAGTTGTAGTGTGGCGATGTGAAAAGTCGCAATGGCTATATGCTTTCTGGACGCCTCGGTGCACACGGTTATGACTGGTGGTGGCATTCGCTTACGGCCCATCATGAGATTACGGGCGAACGACGCGGCTTCTTCTTTGAATACTTCGTTACAAACCCGTCGTTGGGTGGTGACGAGCCGGTCCTTGGTCAGACGCCAGCCAATAGATCCAGTGGGAGAGGTCCGTCCTACGCAATGTTGAACGCGGGCACCTGGGGGACCAGCCCACGTCCAATCCACAATTACTATGGAATCAACGACTCGGCGTTCAACTCTGAGCGACTTGATGTACGAATCGGTGACTCGATTGCTACCGAGACTGCCCTTTCTGGCCGAGCGGTCGTCAGCGAAGAAGATGTTCAATCCCATCCAGAATGGATGTCAGATGCAGGTGACATTGAATGGGATCTCACCGCCAAGAAAGTTCTCACTTACGACTTGGGATTCGCGGCAAGTTGGCTGTCCCGCTGGTCACGGGCTTTTCAGATGTTTTGGCACGTTCAGGGAATTAAAACCGAGTACACCGGTGACATAACCCTTGATGGTGAGCGGTACGTGGTCGAGCCGAGCAGCAGTGCCGGCTATCAGGATAAGAATTGGGGTGTGGACTTCACCAACCCGTGGATTTGGTTGAACTGAGCCCACTTCACCCGGGTGGGCAGTGCAGACCCACTGCCTTTGACTTGTCTAGATGTGGGCGGTGGTACTCCGATCGTGTTCGGGCGCCGGTTGCGGCGCAAGCTCATCATCGGTTTCTTCCTTGAAGGAAAACTTTTTGATTTCAACTTTTCTAAGTTTTGGACCCGCCCGGGCCAGAGTTTCGAGTGCAAGACTGAGGGTGACTTTGTCACGTGGGACATCGAAGCGTGGACTCGCACACCACGAATTGAGATCCATTTCGCTTGTCCCAAGGAAGAGATGCTGTTTATGAACTACGAGAATCCAAGCGGCGAGCGCAACCACCGCCAACTCTGGAATGGGGGGAACGCCCGGGGCACTGTCCGGATATTCTCGCGTGGAGGGCCTCATGAAACGTTGGTAGGTGAATTCGCTGGGACTTACGGCGGTTGCGAATATGGCGAGTACCGGCAGCGAGAAGTTAGCGAAAATTATTCACACCAGGACCGATAAGTTAACCCCACCCACAGCTCGCGCCTTTGTGCGATCATTGCAACTTAACCGATAGACCGGAACTTTTTGGGCTACTTCTGTCCACGGGAGTGTCTAGAAATATCAA
Source organism: Candidatus Nanopelagicales bacterium (assembly GCA_028825115.1). Classification (GTDB taxonomy): domain Bacteria; phylum Actinomycetota; class Actinomycetes; order S36-B12; family S36-B12; genus UBA4592. The sequence goes on from JAPKAV010000013.1 coordinate 4,987, forward strand.
GGGAAACTTGGCCATGTCAGGAATGATTCTTAAACTGTGTAAAAGGGAGTGTTATTTGTCTTGCTGAGCTGTTGCATCGGGGGAAGTAAGTAAGACAGACGTCCAAAAATGCACCCTGCGCAATATTTCCTTCCTTCTCGTCCCCTCGCCAGTCCACCTTTTGAAGCCAGTGACAGTAACTCTTATCTCGGATGACCCTGTATTTAGCCGTGGTCAAGGACTCACTTAACTAGATTTTACCGTCGTACAGCCCTGAGAGTACTTGTGATGCGCGATCACGAATTTGCTCGAGATCTTCGCGTTGCGCGGCGGCCGCGACGGGTCGAGACATTCGGTGATTGCCAGCGAAGTAGTCACGATTGCGGTCCAAATAGTCCCAATACAAAGTGGTGAATGGACAGGCATCTTCCCCAGTACGTTTCTTCGGATCAAACACGCAACTGCCACAATAGTTACTCATGCGGGAAATATATGCACCCCCGGCTATGTATGGCTTAGTCATCATGGCGCCACCGTCCGCATGCATCCCCATGCCGATCACATTTGGCACCATTACCCAGTCGGCTGCATCAATAAAATGGGTGCGCATCCAGTCAAGAAGCTCCTGTGGTTTCATGCCGACGAGTTGAGCTAGATTGCTCAGCAGCATAAGTCGCGGGATGTGATGGACCCAGGCTCTTTCTTGGACGTCTGTGATTACAGAACTCATGCAGTTCATTTGCGTGGCTTGTGGATCCATGAAAAGTGGTAAAAGTTTTCCGTGTGTATTCAGAGTGTTCTCTTCACGGTAGGAGTCCGGGAAATGCCAGTAAATTCCATTTATGTACTCGCGCCACCCAATTACCTGACGTACGAAACCTTCGATCGATGAAAGCGGAATACCGCCTTGTTCATATTTATCGATTGCGGCTTGGACTACTTCACCTGGATGAAGGAGTCCAACATTGAGATAGGGACTCAAAAGTGAATGGTTTACCGTCCACGTATCCGTAGGCATTGCATCCTCGTACGGTCCAAAATCAGCGAGGGAATTCTCGGTGAAGTGGGCGAGTTGAGCGAGTGCGCCTGTGCGAGTTGTTGCCCACATGCCGTTAGGGGGTTCGCCCCACGTGTGGAATTCACTAAGACGGTCCCGCACCTGATCATCAATCTGATCAGATTCAAATCGAAGTGGTTCGGGCCACAAGTGGGGAGCTTTCCCCTTTTTGGGGCGTGGAGGTGGTAGTCGATTATCGTGGTCGAGGTTCCATTGCCCGCCAACTGGCTGATCATGGTCCATCAAAATATTCAGCCTTTTGCGTTGCCACCGGTAGAAGTACTCCATGGTTAACGACTTGTAGCCGCTGGCCCAGGAAGTGAACTGCTCTGGAGTTGTGAGAAAGTTATCGTTTGGTAGCAGCTCGACCCCGAGAGAGTTCAAAACTTGACGCTGGGATCGTGAGCTTGGGGAAGTGCTCACGATCGGAAGATCAGGGTGCTGATCGCGTAGTTTTTCAATACCAGATCTCATACTGGAAGCGTGAATAGTTGTGACCTGAAAGCCGTCCGCATCAAGTTCACTCTTGAGATGCTCGCAGCAGGAGAGGAGAAAAAACAATCTCTGCGCATGCCAAGTTCGAGCCGTGAGCATGTCATGGCTTTCAACAAAAACAATCTGATCTTGTCCGGGCAACGCTGTGGCCAAAGCGCCATGGGACTGAGAGAGTTGATCGAAGGTCACGAGGATTATTCGCTCTGAAAACTGGGGGCTGCTCACGGGGTGATTATTGCCGAAAAGAAGGATTTCAGCGCAACAGGATCAATGTTTGGACCGGGTGAAGGTGCTGCATCCAAAGTTTCTTGGGCCCGCAAGGACAGGCGTTGGGCGCCGACTGGATTACCGCGGGCGTCGTGGGTGAGGGCAGCACCCATTTGAGCGCATGCCCGCCAGAAATCCTTCTCATTCGGTGGCGCGCACCGCCAACGCTGCTCGGCGACCTCATGCACGTGGAATGGCAGCCCTTGAGCGAGATAGTCCGAGATTTCGCTCCAAGCTTGCTCCCCGGAGAGTGAGGTGCGCTCGGGAACTTGCGGAAATGAATGCGCAGATATGGCTTCCCCGCGAAGAGGCCTTCCGAGTCGGTCGCGCGCGCCCATGTCGACTAGTTTGCCAATTTGACTGCATGTTGACTCAGCCACGGAAGTAACAATTCGGCAAATGCGCGTGGGTTTTCCTCATGGGGAAAGTGGCCGGTGGGCATAATTTCTCGAGTGTAGGGGCCACTCACCATTGACTCGTTGTCAATTAGATCGCTGAAGACCATGGGATCGTGCTCGCCAAAAATATCAAGTACCGGATTACTGATGGGGGTTTCGATTGAATCTTGAAATCTTCTACCGTCGGTGCGATACAGGGACCGAATCGCCCAGCGGTGAAACTCAATTGCAGTGTGTGCTGTTGGCCAGTTTTGGTAGGCCGCTTGAAAACTAGCTCGCACGTCCGGGTCCAGCCACGACGGATCATAAGAGTACTTTTCAAAGAATTGGCCGATATTGATACAGTCATTTTTGGTGTAGTACCGCTCAGGAATAAATGGCAATTGAAGTCGAGCGAGATAGGACAAACCAGAACGTTGGGCATTGTTGCGAAGAAGTGAATGCCGTAGCACTCGAGGATGTGCACCGGCGACGCTGACAACCGCGGTGACCGCGTCGGGTGTGTGCGCGGCCATGGTCCAAGCAACGAGGGAGCCGATACCGTGACCAATGACGGTAGCTCGGACTTCACCTAGTGAGCGAATGACGCTGACGCAGTCGCGAGCCAGTGTGGTCGGGTCGTAGCCCTGCGGAGGGTGGTCGGATCCGCCGTAACCCCGAAGGTCCATGGCAATGACCCGGTAGCCGGCGTGGGCTAGGGGCGCGATCAATTCACGCCAGGTCCACCAGAAACTGGGGAAGCCGTGCAGGAGCAGAACAGCAGGCCCGGAACCCATTTCGACAACGTGAAAGCGGGCGCCGTTGGCCGACACATTTCGGTGGATCCAAGGTCCGGTTGCGGCAATTGCCGCATCAGGGGTGATCACTTAGGTCTGTTTGTTATTCGCCGAGAGAGGCGAGTGATTCAGAAGTCTTCTTCCACTCTTTGCTGGCCAGAGTTGGGCCCTTAACCGTTTTGCCTTTGCTTCTAATCAGCACGCCAAGGATCCCGGCAACGAGGAGCAGAGTTACCGCCACGATCAGGAAGCCGGCCCACGTGGGGAGGCCTAATGCCACCAAGGCGTAGGCAATTGCGATGAGGACAAAAATTGCACCCATGCTGATCAGGGACACGGCAATCAGGGCAAGTAGTGAAATCTTCCCGATTGTTTTTGTGGTCTGGCTGAGCTCGGTCGTGGTCAGGTTCACCTGCGCCCGCAGGAGACGTTTGCCGTCGCTGACTGTGTGTGTGACCAATTGCTTCAAGCTCTGTTGTGGCTGCATAGAAATCCTTCCCTACCGGAGAGGTTATCGCGGTTCAGGGTTGGATTCGGCGTCCCCCTGCTGATACACATCAGGAATGTCGTCGTGATTGAGATCAGCCTCTTCGATTTCAGCCATACGTGCGTATTGTCGACTACGTGAAAGTAGGATGACCGCGGCGATTGCCGCGGCAACAACGGAAGCAACCAGGACAGAGATTTTGGCGCTTTCCAGGTTGAACGCGTTGTCCGGGTACCCCAATTCGCTGATGAGTAGTGCGACCGTGAAGCCAACACCAGCCAACACGCCCACCGCCATCACATCGCGCCAGGCAATACCCGGGCTCAAACTTGCCCTGGTGAACCGGGCCATGAACCAGGCCATGCCAACAATTCCGATGGGTTTTCCTAACACGAGCCCGACCATGATTCCAATCGCGATGGGTGATTGAAGGGGTTCAATTACCCCGGTAGCTCGTAAATCAACACCAGCAGCGAACAAGGCGAAAATGGGAACGGCAAGCCCGGCACTGATCGGGTGGATTGTGTGAATCAATTTGTCAGCTGGCGATTCAGTCTCACCCGGATCAGTGCGAACGCGAGTGAGGAATCCAAAGGCAACACCAGCGACAGTCGCGTGAACGCCACTCTTGTAGCAAAAATACCAGCCGATCAGAACGAGTGGGATGAAAAGAATGGGTGAAGAAATGCGATATTTCTGCAGTAACCAATAAGCCAGCATCGTGGCCAGGAATCCAGCAAACCACAGCATTGCAAACTTATCGGAGTAGAAAATCGCGATAACGCTAATCGCACCAAGATCATCAACGACAGCGAGTGTGAGTAGAAAGGCGCGAAGTGCAACGGGAAGTTTTCGCCCAAATATTGCCAGTACCGCCAATGCAAAGGCAATGTCCGTCGCCATTGGAATTCCCCAACCCTGGAGCGATCCGTCAGCCAGGGTGGCGTTAACTGCAACATAAAAAAGAGCGGGGACGAGCATGCCGCCCAAGGCTGCTGCTGCAGGAACTATTGCTTGGGCCGGTTTTGACAGGGAGCCGAGCACCAGTTCGTGCTTAAGTTCGAGACCAACAACGAAAAAGAAAATTGCCAGGAGTGCATCGGCGGCCCAAACCCCAAGTGAAAGATTCAAACCAAGTTCAGCAGGTCCAATTTTGTAGTGGACTAGATCAAAGTAGCTGTCTCCCCAAGGAGAGTTCGCCCAGATCAGTGCACCGATGGCTGCAAAAAGTAAAATTGCTCCACCCATGGTTTCGTCACGTAACTGACTTGCTAGCCACCCGCGCTCGCCGAGACTTGGGCGCGACAAAATATCGTTATTGGCCATGACTCGAGTCTACTAATTAACCGCTCATTGCGGTATCTCGAGTACTTAGTCGTCTGTACTAGATGACGCGAGGCCTGCCGAAATCAGATTCATCACTGCCGGGTCGGCGAGGGTGGTCGAATCGCCGATACTGCGATGCTCGGCAATATCTTGTAGCAGACGGCGAAGGATCTTGCCCGACCGAGTCTTGGGAAGTTCCGGAACGATCATGACCTGTCGTGGTTTTGCGATCGGGCCGATCTCGGTAGCAACGTGATTGCGAAGTTCGGTAACCAAACTGGTTCCATCAGCACCTTCTAGACCTCCGCGCAGGATTACAAACGCAACAATGGCTTGGCCGGTTGTTTCATCAGCAGCGCCAACCACTGCAGCTTCAGCGACACTAGGGTGAGAGACGAGAGCGGATTCAACTTCTGTGGTGGAAATCCGGTGCCCGGACACGTTCATAACGTCGTCGACGCGGCCAAGTAGCCAGATTGCCCCGTCATCATCGAATTTTGCGCCGTCGCCCGCGAAATAGTACTGCGGCCATTTTGACCAGTAGGTATCAATAAACCGTTGATTATCTCCCCAAATCCCGCGCAGCATTGCCGGCCATGGTTCAGTGAGGACGAGGAAACCGCCGGAGCCGTTACCGAGGGGAGATCCTGCATCGTCGACAATTGCTACGCCAATTCCTGGAAGAGCGCGCATGGCTGAGCCTGGCTTGGTCGCTGTCACGCCGGGGAGAGGCGAAATCATCATGGCACCGGTTTCGGTCTGCCACCAAGTATCAATAATCGGACAACGGTCCCCGCCGATGACTCTGCGGTACCAGATCCAGGCCTCAGGATTAATCGGTTCACCGACTGATCCCAGCAGGCGTAGTGAAGACAAGTCATGTGATTGAGGAAATGCGTCACCCCACTTCATGAAAGTGCGAATGGCAGTGGGAGCGGTGTACAAAATGGTGACCCCATGGCGCTCGACAATATCCCACCAGCGATCTTTGGCGGGCGCGTCTGGCGTTCCTTCGTAGATCACTTGGGTAGCGCGGTTAGCCAGTGGACCGTACACAATGTACGAGTGCCCGGTCACCCAACCGATGTCTGCGGTGCACCAAAACACATCAGTATCAGGCTTGAGATCAAAAACATTGCGATGTGTGTAGCTAACTTGGGTGAGGTAGCCGCCCGTCGTGTGCAAAATACCCTTTGGTTTTCCGGTTGTTCCCGAGGTGTACAAAATAAATAATGGGTGCTCGGAGTCGAATGCCTGCGGGGTGTGTTCGGATAATTGACGCTCGACAAATTCGTGCCACCACACATCTCTTTCACCCCAAGTGACGTCGTTGCCGCAGCGCTTAACAACTAAAACATTACTTACCGATGGACAAGAAGCCACTGCGTCATCGACCGCGGGCTTGAGCGACATCACATTTCCGCGGCGATTTTGTCCATCGGCGGTGATTACTAGCTTGGCGGAGGCATCGTCAATTCGACTGCGTAATGCTTCGGCACTGAACCCGGCAAAGACCACAGAATGTGGTGCACCAACGCGAGCGCAAGCCAACATGGCGACGACAGCCTCAACAATCATGGGCATATAAATCACTACCCGATCACCAGCTGTGATTCCAAGCTCGGTGAGAGCGTTGGCTGCTTTGCTCACTTCACCCAAGAGCTCGCGGTACGTGACATTGCGCTGGTCGCCGGGTTCACCCTCAAAACGGATCGCAACTTGATCGCCGTGACCCGAATGAACGTGACGATCTACGCAGTTATAGGCCACATTCAGTGTCCCGCCGACAAACCATTTGGCGAATGGGGGGTTGGACCAGTCCAGAACTTCAGCGAAGTCGGTTTCCCAATCCAACCCGCGTGCTTGGCTAGCCCAAAAACCTAAACGGTCAGCCTCAGCTTGGTCATACAGATCAGCTTTTGCATTTGCCTGAGCGACGAATTCGGCGCTGGGGGCGAAGGTGCGGTTCTCGTGCGCCAAATTGGACAGGGTTTCGTTCGCATCACTCATGTGGGAAAACTCCTTAAATAACGTGTGAGACAAACTTACCGAATTTTCGGACACAGTAGGGCCATGATTTAACAATCGGGGTCTTTTGATGCGGCGTCATTTTTGGATATGTACGGTTGAGACATGCTTACTATGGAGCAGATCGCTCAGTGGGAACTGGTCCAAGAGCTGACCGGCGCCGCCCGCGCAGATATTGATGAATTGCTGTGGCGCCGAGATGTCCGAGCGGCATCACGGGAAGTCGCCCAATTATCAATAGCTAGGGGCGGTGCGGACTCGGCGGCTCTGGAAGGTGCCGATCTTGTGGGTGTCGAGCAATCACCTATGGGCAAGGTCCTCGCCGCCAGCTTGGCCGTCACGGCAGAGGCCCCAAGAATGAGTGAAATCTGGCCGAATGCGCCACTGCAGGTGATAACGGGGCTCCACACCCTTGTCGCCAAGGAATTCGTTGACGTTCAAGAACTTGCGCGTCCACGTTTAACTCAAAAAGCTGATGACCCGCTGCACGTTGGATCACTACCGCAGTACCAGGAAATTCCTGGTGCACTCATGCGACTCTCCCATCAATGTTCAACTACGAGAGTGCCGGCAGTGCTCGAGGCTGGTTACGTCCATGGTGAAATTATGCGTCTGCGCCCATTTACTTGGGGCTCAGGTCTCGTCGCTCGCGCGACTGTGCGAACTGTGTTGAGTGCGCGAAGTGTTGATCCTTCAAACTTTTCGATTCCCGAAAATGGAATGTTCGAATCAACCCGAACAGCCTATGTCGCGGCAATTCGAGATTTCTCCACTGGAAACCAAGCGGGAATTGAGAGTTACTTTAAGTGGTTTTCGGCAAGCCTGGGGCTCGGCGCCAGGGCGGTTGTTATTTAGGCACGAATTTTAGGCACGAATACTGTGGCGTTTGGCATACCAAGTGAGTCCAAGTGCGACGGCTCCTATGGCTACGCCAGCGCTAGCCGCGATTGCCTGACGTTTTTCAACTTTAGCCTGCATGGAGACTGGTTTTTCAAAATCAAGTACTGCCCAGTTTCGCTCGATTGCGACTGCGCGAAGATCACTGTCGGGATTGACCGCTCGCGGATTACCAACGGCGTTAAGCATGGGTAGGTCTGTGTACGAGTCGGAGTAGGCAAAGCACTCGTCGAGATCAAACCCGTGTTCAATCGCTAGGGATTGCATTGCTTCGGCTTTGCCTTCACCGTATGCATAGAAGATCATTTCACCCGTGTATTTGCCGTCAACTATTGCGATTTGGGTTCCAATCGCAATATCAGCACCGAGGCGAGCGGAAATTGGCTCCACCATTTCGTTTCCCGAGGTTGAAATGACGATGACCGTGTGACCTTGCTCTTTATGAAAACTAATTAAGTCAATAGCTTCCTGGTAGACAAGTGGGTCAATCAGGGTGTCGAGTGTTTCGGCCACAATTGCCTGAACTTTTGCGGCCTCCCAACCGGTGACGAGTTGGGACATGTATTCCCGCATTGACTCCATTTGATCATGATCAGCGCCGGACGTGAGAAACATGAACTGGGCATATGCGCTGCGCATGACGTCGGTTCGCCCGATGAGACCTTCTTTGTAGAAAGGCTTTGCGAACACGAAAGAGCTAGATTTAGCCAAAATGGTCTTGTCTAAGTCGAAGAAGGCAGCGACTGACATAGGCCTACGGTAACGCATTAACAGAGTTGTCCACAGTGTTGAAATTGACTATTAACAAATGTGTCGCGGTGGCATTGGGTGAGACCATGTCGCATTCACCTCGAGTATTGCTTTTGGTTACTGCGGATCCCTACCTCATGAATCACACTAAAACCGTTGTTGATTCACTTGGTTTTGATCTGCGAGTCGCCGAGTCGCCGTTAATTGCCAGAGATCTGTGGGAGGGAGCAGAATTTGTTTTGGTGGGCTCAGACCTGGCAGAGAAATGCGTTGAGAATCTTGTTACGCGCCGATCTCACTTGCTAGTCGTGCATGTGAGGAGTGAAGCGGGGCTGGGAGTTGCTCCCGAATCGATTTCGGAACGAGACATCTGGCGGCACGCGGTGTCTCTCGGCGCTGAAAACGTGTTGGAGCTGCCCGCCGCCAGTTTCAGGTTGACAGAGGTACTTTCAGAGGTGACGATTTCGGCGCCTGCGCAGGGGGTTTTGAGTCCCAATGTGATTTCCGTAGTAGCGGGGAGCGGCGGGGCCGGTGCATCGACATTCGCCGTGAATCTTGCTACGCATGCGGTTACACGTGGGATGAGCGCAGTTGTCATTGACCTCGATCAATTTGGTGGTGGATTGGATCTGGTCCTTGGGGCGGAAGAGATCCCTGGCATACGTTGGTGTGACATCGATCCAGGTTCGGGACGCATATCTGCGGACACGCTGGCAGCCGCGCTGCCCAGAGCCAACGGCGTAGCGTTCCTTTCACAGAGTCGATCCTGCTTCGGTGGCGTTAGCGTGGAAATCGTGGCCGCGGTCATTGATGCAGCACGGCGCGCATTTGATCTTGTTGTCCTTGACCCCCCGCGTGAACACAGTGACTGCAATGAGCTTTTGATCGGGCAGAGCACGGTTACTTGTGTAATTACTCGCAATCACGTTCGCGCAATTGCTGGAAGCATTGCAGTTTCTCAATGGGTGATAAATTCCGGTGGTCAGGTTCAATTTGTTTTGATCAGCGACTCAAAAGGTTTAGGTTCACCGGACGTTTCCAGCGCCTTAAATTGTCAGGATCTCACTGAGATTGCCTTTATGCCAGCCATGACAACGCGTGCTGATGAGGGGGATCCACCCGGCACTAATTCCGGATACCGGCAAGTGTGTGAAGTATTGCTGGGTGAGGTGCAAAACCACGGTTCGAAAGATGCGGCATGAACCAAGCACTGGCAAATAGAGTTCGAAACCGACTGATTACATCCAATGCGGTCGCATCTAACTCGCATGTCCTTGGCGCGCTGCGCGAAGAGGGAGTGGTTCTGAGCGAAGAGTCGGTAAAGGAACTAGTGCTTATTCTTAAACGGGAGTTTAACGGCGCTGGCGTTCTGCAACCGCTGCTTGAGGAACGTGGCGTGACTGATGTGTTTGTGAACGGCCCGGATTCAGTGTGGTGTGATCGAGGGCAAGGGTTGGTACTGACTGACATTAGGTTTGGTTCAGACCAGGAGGTCCGACGACTAGCTCAGCGGTTGGCTTCGACCGCTGAGCGTCGACTAGATGACGCCTCGCCAATGGTGGATGCGCAACTGCGCGACGGTACCCGCCTACATTGTGTTCTTCCGCCAATCTCGACTGACGGAACGATTGTTTCACTGCGAATTCCAAGTGCAAAATCCTTCACCTTGGAGTCTTTGATCGCGGCTGGGTCAATTGATGAATCGGTTGCAGACCTTCTCGTGTCCATGATTCGTGGGCGGATTGCCTTTCTCATTAGTGGCGGGACCGGAACAGGCAAGACGACGGTTCTCTCAGCGTTGCTCGCGCATGTGGATCCAGCGCACCGAATTGTGGTCGTCGAAGATTCTGCTGAACTCAATCCTGCGCATCCGCACGTGGTCCGCATGCAAAGTCGTTTAGCTAACATTGAAGGCAAAGGATCGATTGTTTTGCGCGATCTCGTACGGACCTCTTTACGCATGCGACCGGATCGAATAGTGGTAGGCGAAGTCCGCGGCCCAGAAGTTATTGAACTACTAACTGCCCTTAATACTGGCCATGAAGGTGGCTGCGGCACGGTGCACGCGAATAGTCCGCAAGCGGTCCCCGCCCGACTCGCGGCATTAGGTTTAACGGCTGGAGTGGAGCGTGCTGCCCTTCACCCTCTCATTGGTTCAGGTCTTGATGCAGTCATTCATCTCGCTCGTCATGGTGGACGCCGCTACGTGGACAGCATCCATGTTCTTGACTTCAGTGACAGTGGTGTGGTGACCACTCGTCCAGCGCTGACCCGAAGTAACGGGCAATGGGTCAGGGAATCGGGTTTGGTTGACCTACTAAGTCGGTGCAAGCAGGGTAGCCAGTGATTTTGTGTGCGGCTTTCGCTGCCGGACTGAGTGCTTGGTTTTTTATCCCTGTTCGAGCTCGATCTCGACTCAATAATGTGAGTTCCACCGAAGCGGGGGAGCAGTTCTTTGGTGGGGGATCCGTCTTTCTTGCCAAGTTCACGCGAAAGTGGGGAAGTCAGGGGCGAAAGGTGATGAGTGAGCAGCGAGAGGAATCGCTGGGGGCAATCTCAGTGCTCGTGGCTGAGCTAAAGGCAGGCCAAGCACCGGAAGCGGCACTGATCAACGTTGGCCCGAAGGTGTGGCCCCTCACTTATCGCGCTGCTATTGCACACGGTGACACGATCGAGGCTTTAGCTATTGATGCCAAGGCACGGCCTGAACTGAGATACCTTGGCGCATGTTGGCAGGTGGGAATTAATAGTGGAGCGGGATTAGCGGCCAGTATTTCCTCGCTTTATTTGGCAATGCGGGCACAGCAAGAAATTCGCGGGCATCTTGAAGCGAAATTAGCGGGACCTCGCGCAACTGTGGCTACCTTAGTTTTTTTACCCGTTGTCGGGATTGGCTTGGGTTACATGCTTGGCGCACAACCGTTGACGTGTTTTTTTTCTAGCCTACTCGGCTTAGGAACGTTGATTTTTGGTGGGGGATTAACACTGCTGGGTTTATGGTGGACGTCACGGATAGTTCACGGTGTCGAGGTGATGCTGTGATTGTGATCGCTGCGACTCTGACCGCGTTCAGCGTCTATTTGTTCATGAAGCCGCTACCGACACAGCGAAGACCACGTAATCGACTAACTCGAATTGTTCACGGTGAATCAAAAATCAAGGATACAAAAACGAGTGCAGTCTCACCAAAAATTTTACATATGACCGGCATCGTGGGCGGGGCGTCACTGGGCGCGACATTCGGCGGATTCATAGGGCTCGTTATTGGAGCCCTCGCTGCAATGTCCTTAATCCGAATACTGATTAAACGTGAGGGTGGTCCCTCCGACGCTGAAGCAACGAAACTTGCTCGAGATACTCCCGTCTTTATTGACCTACTCGCAGCCACTCTGGCTTCTGGGGCGACTATGCGTAGCTCGTTGACCGCCGCTACGGAGGCAATGCGCGATAGTCCCGTTCCTATGCGACTGTCTCCGGTTATCTCAGCGATTGAGTTGGGAGCCGACCCTCGTGACGCGTGGAGCGCGCTGGTTAGTGAACCCGCACTAGGTCGACTCGCAAGAAGTGTCATTCGCTCTTACGACAGTGGTGCTGGGCTTGAGTCAGTCCTGCTAGGCATCGCACATGAGATGCGTCGTGAGCACCGATCTCGAGTCGAGGTGGGCGCACGAACGGCGGGAGTGAAGGCGGTTATCCCATTAGCCGTATGTTTCCTACCCGGATTTTTTGCCTTGGGAGTGGTCCCCATTGTCGCATCCTTAGCCGCATCCACAGGATTCCTTCCAGAGTGACCTGCCATCCACAACGCGCAGTTCGCATCTGTTTGCGGGCGTTTAATTACCGCAGACTCATCCTGTTACCGAAAGTCGGGATACAGAAAGGCATTAATGGAAATAAATTCCGCGAAAACCATGACAGCGCTCAGAGACGACACCGGGCTCACCACCGCTGAATACGCGGTTGGAACAGTGGCGGTCGCCGGACTTGGTGGGGTATTACTCAAGCTTTTGACGAGCGACAGCGTGCGAGACCTGTTGTGGTCGATCATAAGCAACGCATTTGCACGATTCTTTGGTTAAAAGTGGCAATTCAGACTGTTGATTCCTTGGGTTGGCTTGCCAACCTAAGGAATTGCCCTGAACTGCGCAAAGACGAGGGAATGGCCTCACTGGAAACGGCGCTGATGGTTCCGGTTCTGTTCCTCATCACATTTATTTTTCTTTCCGGGATTTCACTGGGTGTGCAAGCACTTTCACTAAGTGATGCAACACGTACGGCAGCTCGTGAGCTGGCTCGTGGCGCAGGAGAGGATTCGGTTCGGGAAATCTTTTATCGAAATGAGCCCAGTGCGCTCTTACAGATCACTTGGGAAACGAACACAATCTCCGTGGAATCGCATAAGCCGGGTGAATTTGGTGTGAGTTTTATGGGCACGATTCCGTTCGAGCTATCTCAAAGTCACACTGCTCCACGCGAGTGGCTCAATGTGCAGTGAACAAGGGAGCGCGACCGTCCTCACACTTGCACTGGGACTAATCATTTGCTGTGCCGGAATGGTTTCCCTGCTTGTTATTCAATTAACTCTGGCTCGCTCAACCCTGGGGAGTTACGCTGACTTAGCTGCGATAGCCGCTGTCCAAACCGGCGGTGATCCCTGTGTGGCCGCGTCTTTGGTTAGTTCCCGCAACGGGATCGAACTCTCTGCTTGTGAAGTTAAGGACGGGCAAGCCATTGTTGAAGTGCGAATGCCGGCACCAGAATTACTCGCACGGTTTTCTCATCTTAAATTCCTTGCAGTTACAGCACGGGCTGGGTACTGAGCAGTGTGAGGACCTTGATCGCCCCAGTTTTGCTGAGTGGTTCATTTCCATTTCCACACTTTGGCGATTGGATGCAACCTGGACAGCCAAAATCGCAGGGGCACGCTAGTACCGCCTCGAGGGTTGCACTGATCCAATCGAAGGCATGGTTGAATCCGAACTCGGCGATTCCGGCGCCACCTTGTAATCCGTCGTAAATAAATATCGTGATCTCACCTGTGTCGGGGTGCATTGGTGTGGAAACGCCACCAATGTCCCATCGGTCACAACTGGCAAATAGGGGAAGCATTCCAATGCTCGCATGCTCGGCACCGTGAATTGCACCAGCAATGTCAGAGTCATCAACATCCGTCTCACTGAGTGGAAAAGTCCACCACACGGCTTTGGTTTTCAGCGATCGCACCGGTAGGTCAAGAAGTACGGCTCCTAGGTTTTCACCAGTGAAGTGCCTGCGGGTAAATGAAACGGTTTGTGAAGTGACCTCCACTTCACCAAAATGGATTCGAAGACCCGGAGTCGTTTCGTGGGATAGCTCTTCGCCGGTTACGTGAATATTGCTGATATCGCGTGCAAAGGTTGTGTAATCCACGGGAGTCGCCTCCACTAATGCAACGGCTGCATCAAGGTCAAGTTCATGGACAACAAAGGTCTCTCCTTGGTGCGTGTACACAGCCCCTTCATGGACAGTCCGGTGTGATGCTGCATTGTCTACGTACCCGCATAGGCGCCCAGTTCCTTGCTCTACTACCCGAACCGTTTTTCCCCCTGTTCCACGAAGGTCAGCAAGTGCACTCGCTGACCGGGCACTTGTCCAGAACCAACCCGCGGGACGCTTGCGCAACAATCCCTGCTCCACCAAAGTGTGGAGAACCTCTGGTGTGTTGGGAGGGAAATACTGGGATAGATCAACTGTGGTTAACGGGAGTTCTTGAGCAGCGGCGCAGAGGTGTGGGGCCAGTACGTATTCATTTGAAGGATTAGAGATTGCTACTTCAACTTCGGAATCAAAAAACGTTTCAGGGTGATGGAGCACATAGGTATCTAGGGGATCTTCTCTCGCGATGAAAATCGCGAGAGCTTCTTGTCCGCTTCGACCCGCGCGTCCGACCTGCTGCCACAGAGACGCTTTGGTTCCTGGCCAGCCCGCGGTAATCACAATGTCGAGCCCGGTGATGTCGATTCCAAGTTCAAGTGCGTTCGTCGCGGCCATCGCTCGAATCCCACCAGACCTTAGATCCTGCTCAAGTTCGCGGCGTTCGTGCGCAAGGTAACCGCCCCGATAAGCGCGAACCATGTGTTCGAGATCTGCAGGCTCAAATTCTTGGACGAGTAAGTCTTTAGTTTCCTTGGCTACGTATTCAACCGCGTGCCGAGATCGTGCAAAAGCAACGGCTTGGTCTCCATTGGGGACAATGCGAGCGAGCAGTCGTGCGCTTTCATCGAGTACGCCTCGCCTGGTATCGGTGTCAAGGATTGTTGGCGGCTGCCAGAAAACAAATGTTCGCTGTGGGATCGCCGCTGTGTTCTGCGTGAATGCGGTAGCAGGACGCCCGGTGAGCATTTCTAAACTTAGAGTGGGATTTCCCGAAGTTGCGGAGGCAGCAAGAATTGTGGGCGAAGCACCGTATTTATTCGCAATTCGCAGCAGCCGTCGAATGATCATGGCGACATGCGCACCGAAGACACCTTTGTACACGTGTGCTTCATCGATAATCACAAAACTTAGGTGCCGGAAATAATGTGCCCAGTATTTATGTCCGGGCAGAATCGAAAAGTGGAGCATGTCTGGATTGGTAAGAAGGTAGTTGGCATGTTTACGCAACCATTGACGGTCCTCATGGGAAGTATCGCCGTCGTACACGCCCGCGCGAACACCATCGATGTTCCAAGTGCTCAAGGTCTCAGATTGATCTGCTGCCAGAGCTTTGGTGGGTGAGAGGTAGAGGACCGTGCCACCGTCGAGTGCTCCCGTTATGGCTGGTGCATTAAAGGCAATTGTTTTGCCAGTTGCAGTTCCGGTGGCAAGAATGGAGTCCGCACGATTGTGGGCACTTTCTGCGAAATCGACCTGGTGCTTCCACAAAGATGAGATTCCATCGCGATCCACGGAAGTGCGGAATTGGGGCGAGACCCACCTGGGCCACGGTTCAGTTGTACCGGGATTCTCTGGAATTACTCGAAGATGCACGATTTCTTCACCCGAGTCCATGAGGGAGTGAGGATCAAGGAGCATGGGGACATCTTGCCTTGGGCTGACGACATTGCAATTTTCTGTCAAGGTAGTTCAATGGAACTCGATGTGAGTAGCGGGGTTGGCGCCTCCGGGGCAGGAGTCAATATCTTGATCTGTTCGGGGGATCTCGATCTTGAAACAGTAGACGGGTTCACAGGCGCGGCTCTTCCGCTGCTGGGAATGGGCGGGAAGCCGCTAATAATTGATCTCTCTGGGGTCGGTTTTATTGACTCAATGGGCTTGGGTGGCCTGATCATTGCCCTCAAGCATGCTCGGGAAGCCGAAATCGGACTAGAGCTGGTGATGAACACTGAGCGGGTTTCCCGGTTGCTTTCCCTCACAGGGGTGGACGTCCTGCTACCGATCTACGAATCCTTAAAACGGGCTTTGGCTTCGAATTAGTCACATTTTCTTGACCTTGCGAGTAATTCTGATCGAGAATCGGTAGGCTCGCCCCCAATGTTCTAGTGGCCAACGCTTGTGTTCGCACCAGCTCGATGTCGCACAGGGACGTGTGCAGTGTGGCGGTACCGAAACCGCGCTAATTAATGAGGAGACTAATGATCAAGTTTGCAGACGTGACATTGGAGGGAAGCAACCAGACAATTGTGATTCTCGTTGCCGCCATTGCCATCGCAGCATTGTTTGTCGCAGCCATTCTGGTACGCCAAGTACTCAGCGCTGACCAAGGAACCGAGCGTATGCAAGAAATCGCTGGGGCAATTCAAGAAGGCGCATCCGCCTTCTTGAGTCGTCAATTTAGGACCCTGGCCATTTTTGCAGTCGTTGTTTTCTTTGTGTTGTTCCTGTTGCCTGCAGATACAAACAGTGAGCGAATCGGTCGAAGTATCTTCTTCCTTGTCGGCGCAGTGTTCTCTGGCGTTACCGGCTACATGGGTATGTGGCTCGCAGTCCGCGGAAACGTTCGCGTCGCCGCCGCCGCTAAAGACGGCACCGAACAGAAGGCAATGAAAATTGCATTCCGCACGGGTGGCGTTGCCGGCATGTTCACCGTTGGTCTTGGCCTGTTCGGTGCTGCCCTCGTAGTGCTCGTTTACAAAGGCGAAGCGCCCAAAGTTCTGGAAGGTTTCGGTTTCGGAGCAGCCCTGCTCGCGATGTTTATGCGCGTTGGTGGAGGTATCTTCACCAAGGCTGCTGATGTGGGCGCTGACCTTGTGGGCAAGGTCGAGCAAGGGATTCCTGAAGATGACCCTCGCAATGCGGCAACGATCGCGGACAACGTGGGTGACAACGTGGGTGACTGTGCCGGTATGGCAGCGGACCTATTTGAGTCTTACGCCGTAACTCTGGTTGCGGCACTCATTCTGGGCAAGACCGCATTTGGCGAACTTGGTCTCGTTCTTCCGCTTGTGATTCCGGCAATCGGTGTTTTGACCGCGGTGGTCGGCATCTTTGCTGTTTCGCCACGGGCAAGCGATCGTTCCGGAATGTCCTCGATTAACCGCGGGTTCTTTATCTCTGCTGCGATTTCAGCAGTGCTGGTGATCCTTGCGGTCTTCACCTGGGTTCCTGAGTCATGGAGTGAAATTGAAGGCATGGGCGGAATAGCTGCAGCAGAGTCCGCCGACACGATTGATCCACGCTGGTATGTAATCGGTGCAGTATTCATTGGAATTGTGCTTGCCGCATTGATCCAACAACTCACCGCCTACTTCACCGAGACAAATCGCCGTCCAGTCGACGACGTTGCCAAAACGTCTCTTACTGGTCCCGCAACAGTCATTCTCTCCGGGATTTCCTTGGGACTTGAGTCCGCTGTGTACTCTGCACTTCTCATTAGTGCCGCTGTGTACGGTGCGTTCTTAATTGGTGGCGGCTCGGTTCTGCTGTCACTATTTGCAATCGCTCTTGCTGGCACAGGCCTTTTGACCACCGTGGGAGTGATCGTATCCATGGACACCTTCGGCCCTGTTTCTGATAATGCTCAGGGAATCGCTGAAATGTCAGGTGACGTGCATGGTGAAGGCGCCGAGGTTCTTACCCGCCTCGATGCAGTCGGTAACTCCACCAAAGCAATCACCAAGGGGATCGCAATCGCAACGGCAGTGCTTGCCGCAACGGCACTGTTCGGTGCGTTCCGGGACGCGATTCTCGGCGCGACGGAATCTGCCGGTGAATTCACCGCTACTGCGGCTGGGATGTTGCAGTACGAAGGAATTCTTGACATTGCCTCCCCCGCTAATCTGGTTGGTTTGATTATTGGAGTCGCAGTGGTGTTCTTCTTCTCAGGTCTACTAATTGACGCGGTCTCGCGGGCCGCTGGCGCAGTCATCTACGAAGTGCGCCGTCAGTTCCGCGATCACCCCGGAATCATGGAGGGAACCGAGAAGCCTGAATACGCCAAAGTGGTCGACATTGTGACTCGCGACTCACTGCGTGAGTTGGTGACACCAGGGCTCCTGGCTGTGTTTGCCCCGATCGCGGTCGGCTTTGGTTTGGGTGTGGGCGCCCTTGGCGCCTACCTCGCCGGAACCATTGCATCCGGTGTTCTTATGGCGGTGTTCCTATCCAACAGTGGTGGCGCATGGGATAACGCCAAGAAGTTCGTCGAAGACGGCAACTATGGTGGAAAGGGATCCCCTGCCCACGAAGCAACCGTTATCGGTGACACCGTTGGCGACCCATTCAAAGACACCGCTGGCCCAGCAATCAACCCACTGATCAAGGTCATGAACCTGGTCGCACTGTTGATCGCCCCAGCAATTGTGGGTCTCAGCGTGGGAGCAGATGCCAATGACGTTCTCCGGTACGCAGTTGCTGCAGTTTCGGTCCTGATAATCTTGATTTCGGTGATTATTGGCAAGCGTCGCCCGATCGCTGTGGGAGATCAACAGGAAATTTCCCACGCATAGTCGCAATTAATTGATTCATCGAGAGGGTCGGGCCAGGTGCCCGGCCCTCTTCGCTTTTTGGGGGCCCCAGCATTCCGGTCTAGGGGCGCGACACGCCCGCACCAAGGGGGCGGTGTTACACATATATATAGGTGTGTCCTACGGTCAGTCTTCGACCGAAGGGGTTATTTGACCCCAGACCCGAGAGGATCACATGGCTTCGAAGACACTGGTGATTGTTGAATCACCGGCCAAGGCGAAGAAGATTGCCGGCTACCTTGGACCCGATTACGAGGTATTGGCGTCGGTTGGTCATGTGCGGGATCTTGTTGCCAAGAAATCTGATCTCCCGCTCGAGGAGCGCAAGAAACCGTGGGCAAAACTCGCTGTTGATGTTGATGACGGCTACAAGGCGTTCTACATCGTGCATGAATCCAAGAAAGCAACGATTAAAGCGCTAAAGGCTGCCCTTAAGAATTCAGATGAACTCCTGCTGGCAACAGATGAGGACCGCGAAGGTGAAGCGATCTCCTGGCATCTCATGGAGGTGCTCCAGCCCAAGGTCCCGGTTAAGCGCATGGTCTTTAATGAAATCACCAAAGAAGCGATCCAAGAAGCGGTTTCCCATCCACGAGATGTGGACATGGATTTGGTGGAAGCCCAGGAGACTCGACGAATTGTGGACCGCCTGTATGGCTACCCCGTCTCTGAAGTGCTGTGGAAGAAGATTGGTCGTTCGGCACGCTCAGCAGGGCGAGTCCAGTCCGTGGCGGTGCGTCTCGTGGTTGAGCGGGAGCGAATCCGTATGGCCTTTAACTCTGCCGGCTATTGGGACATTAAAGGAAAATTTGCGCCGGGCGACTTCGAGGCCAAGCTTGTAACCATTGACGGCAAGCGAATTGCAACCGGTGGTGACTTTAATGCGTCCGGGGAGCTATCAAAAACTGATGTCGTGCTTTTAAATGAATCGGACTCAAAAGCGTTCGTCGGATCACTTTCTGGGGTCGAGTACACGGTTCGTTCAGTTGAGCAAAAGCCTGGGCAGCGTAAACCAAAAGCACCATTCACCACTTCTACAATTCAGCAGGAAGCGTCGGGTCGTTTCCGTTGGGGCGCTCAGCGGACAATGCGGGTGGCGCAAGGTCTTTATGAAAACGGCTACATCACTTATATGCGTACCGACTCGGTGAGCCTTTCGGCGCAGGCGCTTAATGCTGCGCGCTCACAAGCCACTGAGCTGTACGGCCCCGAATACATTGACGCCAGCCCGCGCGTGTGGGCCAATAAGTCAAAGAACGCGCAAGAGGCGCACGAGGCAATCCGTCCAGCGGGTGACACCTTCCGGACTCCGGGGGAGGTCAGCAAGGAACTGACCGGAGACGAATTCCTACTCTATGAATTAATTTGGAAGCGCACCGTTGCCAGCCAGATGGTGAACGCTCAAGTTGCTACCACCACGATAAAATTCGGTGCCCAAGCAACAGATGGCAAGGATGCAGAGTTTAGTTCGAGCGGAACCGTGGTGATTTTCCCAGGGTTTAAGGCAGCACTTGACGACATCGCCTCTGATGCCGACAAGGAGGAGGACCGCCAACTTCCTGCGCTCAGTGAGGGACAGAAACTCACCGCGAAGGAACTCACTCCAGAAGGACACGTCACTAAGCCGCCAGCAAGATTCACCGAAGCGACCCTCGTCGGAAAGCTCGAAGAATTGGGAATTGGCCGGCCATCAACTTACGCCTCGATCATGTCAACGATTGTTGACCGAGGCTACGTCTGGAAAAAGGGCTCGGCGCTTGTTCCCAGTTTCACCGCGCTCGCGGTGGTGCGACTCCTTGAAGAGCACTTTAGCGAACTCGTTGACTACAAGTTCACGGCTAATATGGAAGAAGCGCTCGACGAGATTGCTCTAGGAAAAGCCAATCGAATTAAGCAACTCGATGCATTCTGGCGCGGTGGGGAAATGGCCCAAGGACATTTTCACGGTGTTAAGGCTCTGACCGAGGACCTGGGTGCAATCGATGCCCGCGGAATTGCGACCATGCCCATTAAGGGAACGGACGCGATGCTGCGTGTTGGCCGCTATGGCGCCTACGTGGAGCGCGACGAAGAGCGCGCGAATATTCCCATGAGTGTTGCCCCGGACGAACTCACCGCAGAACTCGCAGAGGAGCTTCTCCTTGAGCCATCAGGAGACCGGGAACTGGGACTTCACCCAGACACGGAACTCATGATTGTTGCCAAGTCCGGACGCTACGGGCCCTATGTCACAGAGAACTTGCCAGAGGGTTCGCCAAAATCGGCCAAGCCGCGCACGGCTTCATTGTTTAGTTACATGAAACCAAGTGAAGTAACATTTGAGCAGGCTATTTCACTGTTAAGCCTGCCAAGAGTTGTCGGCATTGACCCAACAACGGCCGAAGAAATTACTTCACAAAATGGTCGTTATGGTCCTTATCTCATGAGGGGCAAAGATTCCCGTTCCCTCGATAACGAGGATCGGATCTTTGAAGTGACTCTGGAAGAAGCCCTTCAGCTTTACTCGCAACCAAAGGTGCGCCGAGGCCGAGGCCAGGCTGCCGGTCCGTTGCGTGAAGTTGGTGTTGATCCATCAACCGGGCAAATGATTGTCGTTAAAGAAGGTCGCTTTGGGGCGTATGTCACTGACGGTGAAGTCAATGCAACCCTTCGCGTTGCTGATGACCCGATGAGTGTCGGCCTTGATCGGGCAAGCGATTTGATTGCTGAACGGAGGGCTAAGGGTCCAGCAGTCAAGAAAACGGCCAAGCGGGCACCTGCCAAGAAGGCAGCTAAGAAGACCACGAAGAAGGCAGCAAAGAAGACCACCAAGAAAACAGTGGCAAAGAAGGCAGCGCCAACCGCGGCTGATGCAATGTCTGGCCAAGAAGTGAAAACTTAGGAACACCGATGACCGGATATTTCATTGCCTTTGAGGGCGGAGAGGGCGTTGGTAAATCAACCCAAGAAGCGTTGTTAGCGGACTACCTCACCCAACAAGGGCACGTGGTTTTGCGAACGAGGGAGCCGGGGGGCACACCAGCCGCCGAGCAAATTCGGGACACGGTTCTCAGTCGTGCGCATGAAGGAATGAATCCGCAGAGCGAAGCGTTGCTCTTTGCGGCGGCTCGCGGAGATCATGTGGCCCGAGTGGTTCGCCCGGCATTAGCGAGAGGTGATGTCATCATTTCTGACCGTTACATTGATTCTTCGATTTCCTACCAAGGATATGCGCGCGCATTGGGCGCAGATCGCATCAAGGATTTGAGCATGTGGGCAACCGGTGGGTTACTACCGGACCTCACGATAGTAATGGCTCTTGATCCTGAAGTGAGCATGAAGCGAGTCGTGAACCCTGACCGTTTGGAATCAGAGCCAATGCAATACCACCGCGATGTAGCAGACGCATTTCTTGAAATTGCAGCTCAAGATCCGAATCGTTACTTGATAGTGGATGCAGCTGGAACAAAAGAGGAAAGTGCGCGGGTAATTCGCGAGCGCGTAATGCAAGAACTGAATTAGCCATGCAACCAATATGGGGCGCACTAGTTGGGCAGTCAGACGCAGTGGAAAAACTGAGTCGGGCTGTCACGGACGCTGAGAAAATTCGGAACGGCGAACCTGGCCCAGCCATGACTCATGCGTGGTTAATCACGGGGCCACCAGGATCGGGAAGATCAACCGCTGCGACGACATTTGCTGCGGCACTTATGTGCCCACTTAATGGTTGCGGGACCTGTCAGGTCTGCCGCATGACCCCATCCGGTGGTCACCCTGATGTCCAAATCGTTATTCCGAGTGAGCTCTCCTACGGTGTTGACGAAGCCCGTGAACTCGTTCGACTGTCAGCATTCGCACCGATTGATACTCCCTGGAGAGTCATCATCATGGAAGATGCTGACCGCCTCACCGACCGAGCTTTTGACTCCTTGCTGAAAAGCCTGGAAGAACCAACTCCGCATACCGTGTGGGTGTTGTGTGCCCCAAGTGTTGAAGACGTCCTGCCAACGATCGTCTCGCGGACCAGGCACGTCTCTTTGCGAACTCCAACGACCAAAGACGTCACGCAATTGTTAATTAACACTTACAAAGTCGATCCAGCGATGGCAGCATTTGCGGCACGTGCTTCCCAGGGACACATCGGCCGAGCGCGTGGTCTGGCCACCGACGACCCAAGCCGAACGCGGCGGCAATCTGACCTAAGGTCGGCGATCAGCTTGCGCGACGTTCCTTCGTGTGTGTTGGCTGCCCGGGAGATGGTCACTGCGGCAACGACGGCCGCCAACACGCGAGCGGACGAACTCGATGCAAAAGAAGACGAACAACTCAAGGCAGCATTCGGAATCGAAGAAGGTAGTAGAATCAAAGGTCAGTCAAAGCGCAAAGTGGACGCGGCGAAAAAACAACTTGCGGATCACCAAAAAAAACGGCGCAAGCGCATGATCCGCGATGAAGCGGATAGATCTCTTGTCGACTTACTTGGGCTTTTCCGTGATGTACTTATTGTTCAAGTTGGTAGCAACCTTGAATTGATCAATCAAGAAATGCGTCCGGCAGTCGAATCGTTCGCCTCTCGCGGGAATCCCGCAGACACCACTCGAACACTTGTTGCTATTGAGCATGCCAGAGCTTCCATCAAAGCCAGTACGCCACCGCAACTTGCCGTTGAGTCGGTCATGGTCTCAATCAAAGATCCGAAGCTCGCATCAGTCCATGTGAATATGCGATAAGCGAGTCAGCAGCCGGCTGTAAATTTACCATCCCAGTGAGGTCGGGTGAGGCCAATAATTCGGCCGCCGCAGCGAGTAGGTTGTCGTAGCTATCGCAGCCCAGTTCCAGCCGTGAAGCAACAACTTCGGCAGCGCTCGTAGCGCTGGCAGCCGCCGCAGTTCCCGGTAGTGAAGCGGCGAGTTGATGCAGAACTAGTAGTCGATCACACAGTGCATTTAACGCGACGGCTGCTTGAGTATCTGCATTTACTAACTCTTTCCCCGCAGTAGGGTGCAACACTAAAACACTGGAACTCATGTTCACCACCTGAGTGCGCACGGTCAGGTAGCGTTTAACGCAGTCGCGCCCAATTGCCCCTCGAGGCAACGGGGTGGCAGGAGCAACCGAGCCTCGACCGACAGGTTCTGGGCCCAAGCGACGCCAGCGGCGAATGCTCATCAGCAAGATCACGGCACCACCAATAGTGATAAACCACAGCGCGGAGTTCGAGCTCACAATGGCAACAGTGCCGCCAGCTATCGCTATTCCACCTCCAGCGACGGCTCCAAACCGGAATGAGTCCAGGCGGGCCCGATACTTTCTACGAGCGCTTTTTTGGGTCGCAAGTTCCTTCTTGTGGGCTCGATTCAAACTTCGATTCCCGGTGGCGGCGCTGAACGCGTCGATCACATTTAGCCCTCGAGCAAGCCCCGCTTCAACCATCGCAGAGATCTCTGCCGGTGTTCGTGTTTGTTTGCTCACTGATATACCGTAAGGCGGATGACTGTGTTGGGGCTAATCGGCATCCGCAACCTTACTTTCGGGGCGGTTACTGTCTTGCTGATCGCGGGGTGTTCAAGCACAAATACAACCGCACCGAGTCTTCCGCCAAATCAACAAAGTCAATCAACCCCAACTCAGGCTGGACTGGAGGTCTTCTACAGCCAGCAGATTGATTGGCGTAATTGTGGGGATGCAGACTGCACTACATTTGAGGTCCCATTGAACTATCAAGAGCCCAAAGGTGATCGAGTGACACTGTCTATGTCGAAAGTTCGGGCACGTGGCGAATCGATTGGTTCACTATTCGTTAATCCGGGTGGCCCGGGTGGAAGCGCATTTGAATACGCGAAAGCCGCTGACTACATTGTGACCGATCCGGTCCGGGAATCATTTGATGTGGTCGGAGTAGATCCACGAGGGGTTGGCTTCAGTGACACCATCCGATGTTTAACTGATGAGCAGATTGATGCACTAATTTCAGTGGATGGATCGCCAGACACGGAGCTTGAGGAGAGTCGGCTGATTCTCGATGCCGGGTTTATCGGGCAAGCGTGTGAGAACTCAGGCAATCCGCTCATTGCTCACATGTCAACAGTTGAAGTTGCCAAAGACATGGATATCGCGCGAGCTCTTGTTGGTGACCCGGTGATGAACCTGTTAGGAAAGAGTTACGGGACGGCAATTGGAACCACCTATTTGGAGTTGTTCCCGAGTCGGGTTGGTCGGATCGTACTTGATGGTGTCTTGCCAATCTATCTGAATCAGCTCGAAGTAACCCAGTCTCAAGCCGAGGAATTTGAGGTGTTACTGCGCTATTTCGTGGTGGACTGTTTGGAGCAAAATGATTGCCCGCTGACGGGGAGCGTAGATCAAGGAGTGCAACAAATCCGAGAGTTCTTGCTCAAGTTAGATGCGAACCCGCTTGCGGGAGACCAAGGACGTGAATTAACTGAGGGCTTAGCTACGTTCGCGATTTTGAGTTATCTCTATTTCCCGCAATATGATTTCCCAGAGTTGCGTGCGGCGTTGAGTTCGGCGATGACCCAAGGTGACCCGCGTGAACTACTCAAGCTCCTTGACCAACGCATCAGTCGGGAGCCGGATGGCCGCTACACAGATAATTCAAGTGATGCTTTTTACGCAGTCTCCTGTCTTGACATGCCTGTCACTCAAAGCGTTGATCAAGTCCGCGAGTTTGCAGAACGACTGGCAATAAACGCGCCAACTTTCGGAGAGAGCCTGGGTTGGGGGGTCCTTGCGTGTAAGGACTGGCCCTTTTCAGCGCAAACACAGATAACAATCACGCCAAATATTTCAGCTCCCGTCATGCTTGTTACGGCAGAAAACGATCCGGCAACTCCAGCGAAATGGGCCGCAGATGTTGCGGTCAAGCTGGGCAATGCGGAACTGGTCATCTGGGAGGGCGGCTACAACCATACGGCCTATCTCGAGGGTAGCGACTGCGTAACCGATCGAGTTGACGCCTATCTTCTCGAGGGCATCATTTCACCTGGAACCACAACTAACTGTAATTAGATATACCCCTATGGGGTATAGTCAGGGTATGAATCCGGGTTACTCAGATGACAAGGTCGCGGTGCTCAAGCGCCTGAAGCGGATCGAGGGGCAGGTGCGCGGGATTGAGCGCATGGTCGAGGAAGACACCTACTGCATCGACGTCCTCACCCAGGTTTCGGCAGCTACCAAAGCCCTTCAGTCAGTAGCGCTTCTACTCATGGGGGATCACCTTCAGCACTGTGTTGCTGATGCGCTGAGTAAGGGCGGCGACGAGGCCACTTTTAAAATCAAGGAAGCCCAACAAGCAATCGAACGACTTGTCAAAAGCTAATTAAAAAATGGGAGAAAGAATGTTGCATAAGACCGTTCACGTTGGTGGAATGTCTTGTGATCACTGCATCCACGCGGTCACCGAGGAAATATCAAAAATCCCTGGTGTAATCGGTGTTGATATTGACTTACATGCGGGTGAGATCTCTTTCGTGAAAATTGCATTAGACAGCGAAATCAGCGAGACCGACATCGCCGCAGCCGTAGATGAAGCGGGCTACACAATCGTTCCAGCATGACAACAACACAAGCACCCATCATCCTTGAACTAGGCGGCATGACCTGTGCTTCTTGTGCCATACGAGTTGAGAAGAAACTCAACAAACTTGCTGGAGTGCAAGCAACGGTCAACTACGCAACTGAAAAGGCAACAATCAGCCTGCCGGCGGACATTCATATCAGCGATGCAATTACCGCGGTCGAGTCCGCAGGTTACACAGCAAAGGAAGCCAGGCCAGAAAAAGAAAACCAACCGGAAGCCAAAGACAACCCCGAACTTGAATTGCGCAACCGACTAATAATTTCTGCGGCACTCACCATTCCGGTTGTCCTAATGGCCATGATTCCGGCACTGCAGTTTGACTATTGGCAGTGGCTTTCGCTGACACTGGCGAGCCCCGTTGTCATCTGGGGCGCACTTACATTTCACCAGGCAACCTGGGTCAACCTGAAACACGGTAATGCAACAATGGACACTCTCGTTTCCATGGGAGTAGTCGCCGCCTATACCTGGTCGCTTTATGCACTGTTCTTTGGTGGGGCCGGTGAAACCGGAATGAAAATGGACTTCACGCTGCTGCCGAGTCATAGTGGCAACAGTGAGATTTACCTCGAAGTTTCCTCTGCCGTAACCGTGTTCATCCTCCTTGGCCGCTATTTCGAAGCACGTGCCAAGTCTCGTAGCAGTGCCGCACTCACGGCGCTACTGAACCTTGGGGCAAAAACGGTCTCAATTACTTCCAATGGAATAGAAAAACGAATTCCAATCGAAGAACTCGCTTTGGGTGACAACTTTGTTGTTCGTCCCGGCGAAAGAATTGCAACAGATGGAAAAGTAATTGAAGGTGCCTCAGGAGTAGACGAGAGCATGATCACAGGGGAATCAATTCCCATTGAAGTAACTCAAGGCAACAAAGTAATTGGTGCCACGCTCAATACCAGTGGCCGACTTGTCGTTGAAGCCACCGCAATTGGCTCCGACACAGCACTCGCTCGAATTACAAATTTGGTGGAAAATGCCCAGGCAGGCAAAGCGCCAATTCAACGCCTGGCTGACCGCGTAGCTGCAGTCTTCGTCCCAGTCGTGATCGTCTTAGCTCTGGCAACTCTGATCGTTTGGCTCCTTGTAGGTGAAGAACCAACCTTTGCATTCACCGCGGCAGTGGCTGTTCTCATAATTGCCTGCCCGTGCGCACTTGGCCTCGCAACCCCAACAGCGCTCCTTGTAGGAACCGGGCGAGGAGCACAGTTGGGTGTCTTAATCCGCGGACCACATATCCTTGAATCAACAAAACGAGTCAACATAATTGCCTTGGATAAAACCGGAACAATCACAACTGGCAAAATGTCTGTCCAAGAAATCAAACTCCTAAATAATGTCAATGAAGACGAATTTTTTGTCGTCGCTGGTTCCTTAGAAAATGCCAGTGAACACCCAGTCGCCCAAGCAGTTGCACACCACGCCCAACAGCAGATCGAACTAGTGACGCCAGAAGAATTCGTGTCAACCCAAGGTCGCGGCGTTCAAGGACTGATCAACGGAAAAGCGGCACTAATTGGAAACCCTGATTGGCTCGCCAGCGAGTGGGCGTTACACATTGACACAACCTGGGTATCCACTCACCAAAATCTCGGTCACACCGTCATCGCTGTTGCCTGGGACGGTGAGGTCCGCGGTCTCATCTCAGTGTCCGACACCATCAAGCCCGACTCCAAAACCGCAATTACACGCTTCAAGGGACTAGGTCTGACCCCAGTGCTCATCTCAGGTGATAACCAAAGCGCAGCCGAGCAGGTGGCCAAGGAAGTGGGAATCGACAGAGTGTTCGCCGGTGTCCTAGCCGAAGACAAAGTACAAATAATTACGAGACTTCAATCCGAAGGAAATTTTGTTACAATGGTTGGCGACGGCGTCAACGACGCAGCCGCCCTAGTTCAAGCCGACCTAGGCATGTCCATGGGCTCAGGCACAGATGTTGCGATTGAAGCCAGCGACATCACGTTGACAAACAGCAACCTCACAAGTGCCGCTACGGGTATTGAACTAGCGCGAAAGACCCTGGGAACAATCAAAGGAAACCTGTTCTGGGCCTTCGCTTACAACACGGCAGCTGTACCTCTGGCCATGGCAGGGCTTCTCAATCCAATGATCGCCGGAGCAGCAATGGCCTTCTCCAGCGTCTTCGTCGTTACCAACAGCCTGCGTCTACGCACCTTCAACCCCACCAAGTAACCTTGGCAAGCCCAATTGGGCAGGCCGCCTTAGCTCAGGGGTAGAGCAACGCACTCGTAATGCGTAGGTCCGGAGTTCGAATCTCCGAGGCGGCTCCACGTTTTGGGCTCGTTTTGGGTGGATATGCGCACATGTTGGCGTACATGTGTGTCAGGACACGCATACAGCTTTTTCGGTTGAGTTTGGGGCATGTCGCAGCTTTCTTCTGGGGTAGGGAAGGCAGCCGGTGCGGGAACAAAAATGTGGGATGACTACGATTGTATAATCATTGAATGTGGAATTTCCACGCTGCGTAATGTCGACGTCGGGAGAATAAAGTGAAAATTGTCAAGCCCCTGGTGACTGTACTTCTAGCGTGCTCTGTTGCAGTGTCGGGAAGCTCGACCGTTTTTGCTAACCCTGGTGGTGGCGGACCTCCCGGTGGTGGCGGAGCACCAGGCGGAGCACCAGGCGGAGCACCAGGCGGAGCACCAGGCGGAG
>JAPKAV010000014.1 GCA_028825115.1 Candidatus Nanopelagicales bacterium
AAATTTACCTTCTCCTTCTTTGAACTTAGCCACTACTAACATTTCTTTTTCCATTGTTTTCCTTTCGCTTATTAACTGTTCAAATTGCACTTCAGAATAAATCACACAAGTTATACCTGCAATTCCAAAATGTACGGAGTAGCAAAAGGCGGAGTGAGTGGCTGCATCGAATGTGATCAGCGCACGCCGCTACCTTGCGCAAACCCCGGTGGTCACCCTGAAATCCTGTTATAGGTAAAATCAAATTTGTTGTGATTTTATGAAAACGCTAAATAATTTCTCGTTGATATTCACGTTGATTTTCGGACAGAGTGGCCGAGTAAACGAGTAGATCTCGATATTACGAATGCAAATAACTGCAAGGTTAATCCATCTCTCATCTATATTAAAGGAGAACGCATGAGTCGTTCACGAAAAATTGCAGCATCGGTAATCCTCACAGGAGGTCTTGTGCTTTCCGGTGTTGCCGCCCCAGCAATGGCAGCAACAGGTCCAGCCAAGAAGCACGCTAAAGAAGTCTCTACCGTCTACTACGAGTTTGGCAAGGCTTACGGCAAAGGGGTGAAAGCCTTTGCTAATAGTGATCCTAAGTCGAATGCTCAAATATGTCAGAATTTTACCGACGGCGGTACCAATAAAAAAGGCCAGAACGTAGCAACAATTCAGGCACTAGAGTCCTGGAACGACAAGAAAAACAATGTCACGGTGAATGGCAAGCCTTGGCGCAAAATCGTCAACAAGACTCATTTTATTGGGATGTATACGGAACTGTTGAAGTGGCGTTGCTCCGGATCAGGTGGAACACCTCGCACATTTAAATAACACATCTAAATGCATAAAAGAGCGGTCCGGAGATGCTGTGGAAAGCATCCCGGTCCGCTCTTTTCATCTCCTGAACAATTAGAACCCGACATGCTCGCATTCACCGGTAGGCCCGACCGTCAAGCCCAAACGTGGGACACCACAGGGTTCCTCAATGCTTGGGCTAACGAATTCGGTGTTGACCCACCCGATGCCGTGATTAGCTCCGACAGTGAAGCAGTCATCACCATTAATCAACCCACACTGTTTACCGATGATTTGCAATGTGAGTCGGGTGCCGCTCATTGGTGTGTTGAGTTGGCAACGTACGACGAATTGGAAAATATTGATTTAATAGTTGGCTGTCTCTCTGAGGAGTAGGCGCGCCTGATCGCCCCACAGCGGGTGCGCTACCGATCGTGGTGGCTCACCCACCGTGGTGGGGTTGAATCGTTATTGGGCCCGGGGGTGGTGCGTACTTGCCGTGAGCGGCCGGGGGCCGCTACGCAGGCGGGTGCACCGGGTAGGCGATGTTGAGGTGGCGGATCACGTACACCCAGTACCTGGTTTCACCTCCCTTACGGCCCGCGAGATGGCCCAGTCCTTGCGTGAACCACATGTACCCGTTGTGGACCGTTTCAAGGTCGGTCCTTACTATCTTGAGGGTTTTACCTTTAGCCCCGTGGGGGCGCGCCTCGTTGGTGTGTTGCACTCGCATTACCAACATACTGCCTTAAATATTCAACATACTGTCTAAATCTGGCACTCGGTTTGACAGAGTGCTAACTGTTGCGTAATATTTGTTTGGCACTCTCACCATGTGAGTGCTAACTCTAAGACCCAATTAGTACGACCCAATTATTCGTAATCGCGCCCAGCTTTCGGGCTGGCGCCCACGAGCCGGAGGAATAAACCGTGTCGGTTTCCATTAAGCCCCTAGAAGATCGCATTTTGGTACAAACGCTTGAAGCGGAGCAAACGACCGCCTCAGGACTTGTTATCCCTGACACCGCGAAGGAAAAGCCCCAAGAGGGCAAGGTTCTCGCAGTAGGCCCAGGTCGTTTTGACGAAGATGGCGATAAGCGTATCCCCTTGGACATCAAGGTCAACGATGTTGTCATTTACAGCAAGTATGGCGGCACCGAAGTGAAGTACGACGGCCAAGAGTACTTGCTGCTGTCTGCTCGCGACGTGCTTGCAATCGTCGAGAAGTAAATCTACGAAGTAACTTCTCGCGCCTGTTGCTTGATTGTTTGGTGAGCCCCGCGAATCCTTTCGGAGCCGCGGGGCTCATCTCAATAAAAAGACTCGATAAATGATTTTCCGCTAGCTAACTGAGGAACTAACACCATGGCAAAGATTCTTGAATTTGATGAGAGCGCTCGGCGTAGCCTTGAGCGCGGAGTGAATGCACTCGCTGATGCGGTGAAAGTGACCATTGGCCCTAAGGGTCGCAACGTGGTGATCGACAAAAAATGGGGAGCCCCCACGATCACCAACGACGGCGTAACAATCGCTCGCGAGATCGAACTGGAAAATCCCTATGAAAACTTGGGTGCGCAACTGGCCAAAGAGGTTGCCACTAAGACCAACGACGTCGCTGGGGATGGAACCACCACGGCGACCGTGCTGGCTCAGGCAATGGTGACCGAAGGCTTGAAGCAAGTTGCCGCAGGTGCAGCTCCCATGGCCATTAAACGTGGCATGGATGCGGGAGTGGCTGCAGTCACCGCGGAGCTAGCCAAGATGGCTCGCGAAGTCGCCGGGAAAGAAGAAATCACCAATGTGGCCGCCATCTCCTCGCAGGACCGTGAGATCGGTGAACTGATCGCAGACGCATTCGACAAGGTCGGCAAAGACGGCGTGATCTCAGTCGAAGAATCCAGCACCACCGCAATGGAGATGGAATTCACTGAAGGGATGCAGTTCGACAAGGGTTACATCTCGCCGTATTTCGTGACCGACCAAGAGAGCATGGAAGCAGTGCAGGACGACCCTCGCATCCTGTTAGTTCAGGGCAAGATCTCTTCGGTTGCCGAAGTGTTGCCTTTGGTTGAAAAAGTCGTCGAGACTGGCAAGCCACTGTTGATTATCGCCGAAGATGTTGATGGAGAAGCGCTCTCCACTCTAGTTGTTAATCGGATTCGCGGAACTTTCTCCTCTTGTGCGGTTAAAGCTCCAGCGTTCGGTGATCGCCGTAAGTCAATCCTGGAAGACCTCGCCGTCCTGACCGGAGGTCAAGTCGTTTCAGCAGACATTGGCCTCAAGCTGGATCAGGTTGGTCTGGAAGTACTCGGGAGCGCCCGTCGAGTTGTGGTTACCAAGGACAACACGACTGTTGTTGACGGTGGCGGAAGCGCAGACGCGGTGGCTGATCGGGTTTCTCAGATTAAGAGTGAGATTGAGCGCTCAGATTCGGATTGGGATCGCGAGAAGTTGCAAGAGCGCCTTGCCAAGATTGTTGGCGGCGTTGTTGTGATCAAGGTTGGTGGACACACCGAGGTCGAACTCAAGGAAAAGAAGCATAGAATCGAAGACGCAGTCTCGGCTACTCGCGCTGCAATCGAGGAGGGGATTGTTTCCGGTGGCGGCACCGCCCTTGTCCAAGCCGCGAAGGTGTTGGATACCAATCTTGGGATGACCGGCGATGAAGCAACCGGTGTTTCCATAGTTCGGAAGTCGACCTCAGAGCCACTTCGCTGGATTGCGGAGAATGCCGGTGAGCACGGTTATGTGGTTGTTTCCCAAGTCGCCGCGATGACTTCCGGGCACGGACTGAATGCAGCAACTGGTGAATACGGCGATCTGATGGCTCAGGGTGTAATAGACCCGGTCAAAGTCACTCGCTCGGCATTGCAAAACGCCGCATCAATAGCAGCAATGTTGCTAACTACGGAGGCTCTAGTTGTTGACAAGCCTGCCGACGAAGACTTAAATGCTGATCAGGGGCATCACGGGCACTCGCATTAGTGAATAACTATTGCATCTTTATATAAGTGAATGGCGGGACCGGTGACCCGGCCCCGCCCTTTTCTTATGAATGGTTGATTAGGAAGCGGTTGCAACCTGAACTTGGGGAACGTTCGTGACAGCGGTGGTCTCCTTGTCAAGGGCCGCATTTGATGCCAAGCGACCCGCGTAGATGTCCTCACGATCGTCTTCGGTGAGCCCACCCCACACCCCGTAGGGCTCTTTGACGGCGAGGGCGTGCTGGGCGCACTGCAACCTAACCGGGCAGGCCCCGCAGATTGCTTTTGCCGCTGCGTCCCGATTAACGCGGGCCGGCCCACGCTCGCCTTCAGGGTGGAAAAACACGTTGGGATCTTCGCCTCGGCACAGACCAATGAGCTGCCAGTCCCAAATATCCGCATTGGGTCCGGGTAGCCGGGATATGTCAGCCATGATGACTCCTTGCTCGTCGCTTGATTAGAGTTGAATAATACAAATCGTTTCATAGGTTGGTCAATATAAAAGGGGGTGATGTCAGTCACAAGATGCGTAGATGACCGTGATGCCTCACAATATTAGCGATGCAAGCGATAACAAATACTCAATTTGAGGCTGGCAGCCTGTGGGTCAGCGTGGCCGTTGCGGCTCGTAGGTTGGGGATAGCGCCCGCTACTTTGCGCACCTGGGATCGACGCTATGGATTGGGACCAAGTCAACGCGAGGGGGGATCTCACCGGCGTTACTCGGTGGTGGATCTAGCCCGGCTGGATTACATGGCTGCTCTGATCCGTTCGGGAAGCTCGCCGGCGCAGGCTGCTGCCGCAGCACTGGCCCGCACATTTACTCCTGAAGAATGTGCACCAATCGCTTCCCGGCCGGCGACGGTGATTGGGGGTGGTGCTGCACGAGGTCGAATTGGCGGCGGCAATGTGGTGGCAACGCCGGGAGGAGACCGCAGGGCTCGAGGATTGGCAAAGTCAGCAAGCGCAATTGATCAGACTGCCTGCGCATCCATTATTGATGAGTCATTGCAAGAAATTGGTGTGATACCCACGTGGGAGGAACTGCTGGTGCCGGTATTGAAAAGCATCGGCGACATGTGGGAGCTTCGCGAGTGCGGAATTGAAGTGGAGCATGTTCTTTCCACGGCCGTTCAAGTCGAGCTATCCGCTTTCGCCTTCAAGACCGCCACGCAAGCGTCCCGCGGAACAGTGCTTTTGGGAGCGGTCGCAGGAGACGATCACCAGTTGCCACTCTGGGCGGTGGGAGCGGCTTTGGCCGAGCAGGGAATTCGATTCGTTCATCTGGGCGGTGGGTTACCCCTGGAAAGCCTGGGCGATGTGATCTCGCGCACTGGTCCCAGCGGGGTCTTTCTGTGGTCACAACTCCAAGGCTCCGCTGACGCCGACCGCCTGGCTGGGCTTCCTTCCCTTCGTCCGAACCCAAGAATTGTGATCGGGGGGCCTGGCTGGCGAAATGCGCCCCCCAGAGGGGTCTATGTAGCCGATAGTCTGGGCGGTGCAGTCGCGCTCATGAGTGAAATCATCGCCGGCTAGCCTAAGGTTTTCACCCTGAGGAGGTCCCATGGTTGAGCGCACAAGCAAGGTTGCACTGCTCGGACTGACATTTGATGACGTTCTCCTCTTACCGGGAATCTCAGATGTTGTACCAAGTGAAGTGGACACAACTGCTCGGGTCACCAAAAACATTTCTGTCAAAATGCCATTGGTGTCCAGCGCGATGGACACCGTCACTGAATCTCGAATGGCGATCTCAATGGCGCGCCAAGGTGGTGTTGGCGTTTTGCATCGCAATTCGTCCATTGAGGCGCAAGCCGCTCAGGTGGATTTAGTTAAGCGCAGTGAAGCGGGAATGGTGCACGACCCCGTGACTTGCGCACCGACCGACGTTTTAGCTGATGTCGATCGGCTGTGCGGCCGTTACCGCATTAGCGGCGTTCCCGTAGTTAATCCGGATGGAACTTTGGTGGGAATTGTTACCAATCGTGACATGCGATTTGAAGACAACATGGCACGCCCCGTGAGTGAAGTGATGACCCGGATGCCCCTTGTCACAGCACCAGTTGGTGTAGCCCCACTGGATGCACTCAATCTTTTAGCAGCCAAGAAAGTTGAAAAACTGCCACTTGTCGATGCCGATGGGAAACTACGGGGGCTATTCACGGTTAAAGACTTTGTAAAGATTGATAAATATCCACACGCTTCTAAAGATGCACTCGGTAGATTAATCGTTGGTGCAGCGGTTGGCGTCGGAGATGACTCATTCACGCGCGCAACAGCATTGGTTGCCGCCGGAGTTGACTTTCTCATCGTAGATACAGCACACGGGCACTCACAAGCAGTGTTAGACATGGTTGCTCGCCTCAAAAAAGCGTTTGATGTTGATATTGTTGGTGGAAACATTGCCACTCGTGAAGGCGCACGAGCGCTCATTGATGCGGGTGCCGACGGGGTGAAGGTTGGTGTTGGCCCGGGTTCAATTTGCACCACCCGGATTGTTGCAGGTGTGGGTGTCCCGCAAATTACGGCTATCGAGGAAGCGGCATCGGTTGCCCACGCTGCCGGTATCCCTGTAATTGCAGACGGTGGGATTCAGTACAGCGGAGATATCGCTAAGGCAATTGTTGCTGGGGCAAGTATTGTGATGCTTGGTTCGCTACTTGCTGGGTGCGAGGAGGCGCCCGGCGATGTCGTTTTTGTCAACGGCAAACAATTTAAGTCCTATCGCGGCATGGGTTCTCTCGGCGCAATGCAAAGTCGTGGCGAAGCCCGCTCCTATTCAAAGGATCGTTACTTTCAGGATGACGTTCTCAGTGACGACAAACTTGTCCCTGAAGGGATAGAAGGCATGGTTTCCTACCGTGGACCACTTGAAGCGGTGGCCCATCAAATTGTGGGCGGCCTACGAGCTGCCATGGGTTACGCGGGCGCACACACCATGGCTGAACTTGGCGAGAAGGGCCGTCTCGTGCAAATCACGGCTGCGGGGTTACGCGAGAGTCACCCGCATGACATTCAAATGACAATCGAAGCACCTAACTATTCAGGGCGGGAATCATGGTAGAAGTGGTAATTGGTGGTTCGAAGTCGGCTCGCCAAGGGTTTTCGTTCGAGGAGGTGGCGATCGCTCCGCAACGGAGAACGCGCGACGCTTCTGAAGTGTCAACGTCCTGGAACATCGACGCTTACAAATTTGACACACCTTTTATTGCAGCTCCCATGGATTCAGTAGTCTCACCGGACAGTGCCGTCACCATTTCGCGTAATGGAGCCCTTGCGGTTCTTAACCTTGAAGGCTTGTGGGGAAGATATGAAGACCCATCAATTTTTCTTCGTGAAATCGCACAGGTTGACCCCGATCAGGCAACGGCGTTACTGCAAAAATTGTATGCAGAGAAACCGGTAGATGCCGGACTGATCAAAAATCGGATTGCCCAGCTCAAGGAAAGTGGAATCACGGTTTCTGTTGCGGTGTCGCCGCAACGAACAGCTGAGCTTGCACCGATCGCTGCAAGTAGTGGAGCTGATATTTTAGTGATCCGCGGAACAACCGTTTCAGCTGAGCACGTCGCTGCAAGTGGAGAGCCACTTAACCTCAAGAGTTTCATCTACGACCTTGATATCCCGGTAATTGTTGGCGGCTGCGCAACGGCGCAGGCGGCCCTTCACTTGATGCGAACAGGGGCTGCTGGTGTCCTTGTGGGGTTCGGTGGTGGTTCGGCCCACACCACGGCGGAAGTTCTTGGCGTGCGTGTTCCGATGGCAACGGCGATCGCTGATGTTGCTTCAGCACGACGCGACTATCTTGATGAATCTGGTGGCCGCTACGTCCACGTGATCGCTGATGGGTCAATGGGAAACAGCGGAGATATTGTCAAAGCTTTTGCGTGCGGAGCTGATGCGGCGATGGTTGGGTCGGTTCTCTCCCGCGGAATCGATTCACCAGGCGGGGGAACACACTGGGGCTCGGAAGCTTGGCACCAGACCCTGCCGCGTGGGGAGCGTCAGCCAATGAAGCAGGTGGGAACCCTTGACCAGATACTCAATGGCCCAGCCACAACCGGCGACGGAACCATGAACCTTGTTGGGGCATTGCGTAAAGCAATGGCGACGACTGGCTACAGCGACTTGAAGGAATTCCAGCGTGTTGAAATGATTGTTTCCTAATCATGGCCGGGGTTGTAGAAGACCTGGATTACTGGTCGCGGGTGAACCGGTTAGCGACTAACACCACTGGTGATTACATCACCATCACATCTCCCTACGGCGACACATTGTATTCAGTAGCGCTATCTAGTGAGAGTGATGTTTGCACTGCCGTGCACACGGCAAAAGTGGCTCAAGTGGCGTGGGAGAGCCTCAGCCTGAGGAATCGCGCAAGAGTATTCCTGCGTTTTCATGACTTGGTGCTCGCGCATAAAGACGAACTTTTAGACTTGATTCAGTGGGAGACGGGGAAAGCTCGACGCGACGCTAATGAGGAACTGCTGGACGTCACACTCAATGCACGTTACTACGCCCGGCACTTGAGGGCACTGAAAAACCGTAAACACTCGGGCGCTTTTCCCTTATTGATTAGCGCAATTGAGCGCCATGTTCCAGTTGGTGTGGTGGGGATTATTGCTCCATGGAATTATCCACTCACCCTTGCGGTGAGTGATGCGATCCCGGCGCTACTGGCTGGTAATTCAGTTGTGCTAAAGCCGGATCCACTGACATCAGCCACGGCGCTTTACGTAATCGATTTGCTGTATCGTGCTGGATTGCCCGAGGGGCTATTTGGTGTCGTGATCGGTGACGGGGAAACACTGGGAATATCACTGATCAGTGAAGTGAATTTTCTCATGTTCACCGGCTCCACCGCAGTGGGTCGAATTGTTGCTGCTCAATGTGGCGAACAACTTATTGGTGCGGCATTGGAACTTGGTGGTAAGAACGCCATGATCATACGTGCCGATGCCGATGTTAACAAAGCCGCTGAGATCGCCACTCGGGCATGTTTTGGTAATACTGGTCAACTCTGCGTCAGTATTGAACGACTTTACGTGCACGAAAGTATCGAGCAAGCATTCATTGAATCGTTCGTGCACAAAACCCGCGAAATGACGTACCAGGACAGCGTGGGTTGGGGAGGTTCTTTCGGACCGCTGATTAGCCCATTTCATGCGGCTCGAGTCATGGCATTTATTTCTGATGCCCGCGAAAAAGGCGCCAAAATTCTCACTGGCGGTGAATTGGCAGGTGCTGCCACGATCGCTCCAACCATCATGACCGGAGTCACTGAGCAAATGAATCTGTGCCGAGATGAAATATTCGGCCCCGTGGTTGCGGTCAGTGCTTTCGCGAGCGATAGCGAGGCGATTGAGTTGGCAAATGATTCAGAGTACGGCCTCAACGCAAGCGTGATCTCCAAGAACAGGAAAGTTGCCCTCGCAATCGCCAGGGAACTTCACGCAGGGACGGTTAATGTCAATGAAGGCTATGCGACTTCCTGGTCAACCCTCGGTTCGCCGATGGGCGGTTTTGGTGCGTCAGGTCTTGGCCGCAGGCACGGGATAGCAGGCATTTTGCAATACACGCAGTCACAAACAATTGCTACCCAAAATGCATTGGGATTTGGTCCACCATTTGGTCTTAGTGATGAAAAGTGGGGGAATCTACTCACCGCGTCTTTGGGAGCAATGAAAAAAATCGGCTGGCGCTAAAATTACTAGCCGGAGAGGAACGGTCCGATGCGTTTGATCCTCTTGCCTCACAAACCTCAAAGGTGACCTCAAGTGACCTCCGTTCGAGGATCTCTATCCGGGGAGTCGGGAAAGCGTTCCCAAGTTAAGCGTCAACAGGAAAAGCACTCACTACACAAGTTTAAGGGCACCGTTGCCCAAAAGTACTTCCTTGTCTTTGAGAATCGACCATTCCACGTCCGTAAAAATTCGAGAATAAATAATGAATCTCAGACCTTCAGGAGTCTCTAGGGAAAAGCCGCCACCTCGGCCAGGCACCGCATCGATGGTTATATGTGTGTGTTTCCAATATTCAAATTGTTCTAACGAAATCCAGACCTGTATTGGTTCTTCAATCTGATCTATGACGAGCTCGCCGAGTAATACATCAGCGCCACCAACTCTGAACTCGCCTACGGGGTAACACATTGGCGATGAACCATCACAGCAGCCACCTGATTGATGAAACATCAGTGGACCGTTACCCGATGTAAGTTTGCGAAGCAAATCATTGGCGCTTTCAGTGGAACCAATGCGTGGTGGAAGATCAAGATAGGTGAGCGACATAAATTTCGACTACTTTCATTTTATGAAGTGCGGAAGACCCGAAGGTCTCCCGCACTTCTCATGATTCTAAAAGAAACCGAGTTTGTCCTCGGAATAACTGACTAGAAGATTCTTGGTCTGTTGATAATGATCAAGCATCATCTTGTGATTCTCTCGGCCTATACCGGACGACTTGTAACCACCGAACGCGGCATGCGCCGGGTAAGCGTGGTAGCAGTTAGTCCATACTCGCCCAGCCTGGATTTCACGACCAGCTCGGTACGCCGTATTCATGTAGCGGCTCCAAACCCCCGAACCTAGGCCATAAAGCGTGTCATTGGCAATCTCCATTGCCGCTTCGAACCCATCAAATTTCGTTACAGCCAATACTGGACCGAAGATCTCTTCTTGGAAAATACGCATGCCGTTTGTTCCTTCGAAGATGGTGGGTTCTACGTAAAAACCGCCAGACAAATCACCACCAAGATCAACCCGCTTGCCACCGATGAGCAATTTCGCGCCCTCTTGCTTACCGACTTCAATGTAGCTTAAGATCTTTTCTAACTGATCATTGGAAGCTTGGGCTCCAAGCATCGTGTCGGTGTCCAGGGGATTGCCCTGCGTAATGGCCTTGGCACGGACTATTGCATCAGCGAGGAACTCATCATAAATGGGTGCGTCAATGAGTGCGCGCGAAGGCGATGTACATACTTCACCTTGATTGAGCGCAAACATGTTGAAGCCCTCAAGACACTTGTCGTAAAAAGCATCTTTTTGATCGGCGATATCCCGGAAGAAAACATTGGGGGACTTGCCACCCAGCTCTAAAGTTACGGGAATTATATTCTCTGATGCGTACTGCATGATTAGGCGACCAGTTGTTGTCTCACCAGTAAACGCAATTTTCGCAACGCGTCTTGATGAAGCAAGGGGCTTTCCTGCTTCTACCCCGAAACCATTGACAATGTTGATAACACCTGGCGGAAGAAGATCAGCGATTAGATCCATCACGAACAAAATCGAGACCGGTGTTTGCTCAGCTGGTTTGAGTACGACACAATTTCCTGCCGCAAGTGCCGGCGCTAGCTTCCAGACAGCCATCAAAATCGGGAAATTCCACGGAATGATCTGACCGACAACACCCAATGGCTCGTGGAAATGGTAGGCCACAGTGTCATGATCTATTTCACCGATCGAACCTTCTTGGGCGCGAATTGCACCGGCGAAGTAGCGAAGGTGGTCGATTGCAAGTGGGATGTCGGCTGCCATTGTTTCGCGTACTGGTTTTCCATTCTCCCAGGTTTCAGCAACCGAAATCATCTCAAGATTAGCTTCCACCCGATCTGCGATCTTGTTCAAGATATGTGCGCGCTCGGCAACTGAAGTTTTACCCCATGCACCTGCTGCGGCGTGCGCTGCATTAAGTGCTTTTTCAATATCCTCAGCCGTACCTCGAGCCACTTCACAGAATACTCGGCCCGTGACGGGAGTTACGTTTTCAAAATATTGACCCTTAGCTGGAGCGACGTATTCGCCACCAATCCAATGGTCGTAGCGCGCCTTGAATTCGGCAATGCTTCCTGGCTGTCCAGGTTGCGCATAAACACTCATTTCATTCCTCTCATGCCGGCATTTTTACCGATCTTTGAAAGTTCAGACTACGCCCGGATATCTGCTTTTGTGAGGGAAATACATTGTTACCTAGCCCTAACCTGTCTAATTGGACGGGCAAACACCTAGACATCTGGTTAGGTAGGCAGTTAGCATCAAGCATGGTCGCTGATGTATCACCAGAAGATTCACTGGTTCTTCGCCCGTTACCGGCAATAACACGCATTGTGATAGCTGATCGCAATGCCATTACGCGAGTTGGAATCAGATCTATTTTGGAACGAAATGCAGGTGTGGCAGTTGTCGCCGAAGCGACAACCTACGATTCAGTAATAAATGCGATCGATGAGCATGCTCCTGACATCCTAATTTTTGATTTAGATCTCGGTGATGACACTACTCGTGGCTTGAAAATTTGTGGCGAAATCGTAGCTCATTACTCGGAAACGAAAATATTAATCTTGGCGGAAACTTTGAGTGAATTAATAGTTATCGAAGCATTACGTTGTGGCGCGAACGGTTTTCTATGCAAGGACGACTTAAGAGCAGATGAATTATCTAAGGGAGTTAAAGCGATTCAAGAGGGTGACACTGTGCTAGGCCGGGGAGTCGGTTCGCTCGTCGCGAAGTGTTTAGGCTCACCTCGGGAGAAGGCCGGTCACTTGACGGAGCGGGAAGTAGTCGTAATTCGGGCGATAGCTCGTAGGTTAAGTAATAAAGAAATTGCACGAGAAATGTTCATTTCTGAAAGTACCGTTAAGTTTCACATCCAGAATGCGTCCAAGAAATTAAAAAGTCACCGACGTGCCGAGTTAGTTCATCGGGCAACCGCGGCTGGATTGATCGCATAAGAGGCACCCGGATGGAAATCTGTAAAAACTCGGGAGTGACTAAATCTCGTCTTCAATATTATTGCGGTATTTGGTCTATGGACTGCCCGGATGCTGTTTAATTATTTGAGTCTGAAAAAAAGGGTTGGCATTTTGGCAGTTCCTCAGATCAATCTTTGGAATCAAGTGGTGGATTAAGATTTTCTGCAAGCGTAAGCAGCTTTGTGCGTTGACTGAGAGACTGCTTTACGATTGTCACCGTGTTACGAGCATCCGAGTTGCGTGCGAAAACGGTGATCGCGCGGTCTCAGAAATGGCCGGGGGGTTGGGGTTTCACCCGTTCACCTCGCTTTACCCACTACTGTGCGGATCGTTACGGGCAACTTCTTCCGAGACTTTAAGCGGTGCTTAGTTCGCCAACTTGCTAATTGGCCGTGTCTGCGAAGTCAGCGTGCGATCGGGGTGATTATGGTTAGGTAATGACGTCGACCTCCAAAACATATGCGAGTTCCTCAGTGGTCGGCGCGATTTTCTTCTTTTTGCCCTTAGGTATCGTTGCGCTTATTTTTTCCTCTACGGCACGCCGTCGGTTCAGGAATGGGGATGAAAGTGGGGCGGTGCGAGCCTCACTCTGGGCCAAGAGATTCATGATTTTGACGTATATCGCGGGTGTAATTATTTACTTGTTGATCATTGTCTCGCTGTTAGCACTCGGCGCATTTAGTAGCTGACGTCACCCGATCGGGTCACAGACGTTAATCGCACCGCTACTACGCTTGGGTCATGCTGCTAAATCCGTCTGGACCCGTACTTGTGATTGACTTCGGTGCCCAATACGCGCAGCTGATCGCTCGCCGGGTGCGTCAAGAAAATATCTTTTCCGAAATTGTTTCCCACACAATTACGGCGAATGAAGTGAAGGCTAAACGTCCTTCAGCGATTATTCTCAGCGGCGGGCCGTCCAGTGTGTATGCAGAAGGTGCACCCGTATTTGACCCGACCATTTTTGATCTGGGTCTTCCTGTTTTCGGAATTTGCTACGGCTTTCAATTGATGGCTAAGTCACTCGGTGGTGCAGTAGCTCAAACAGGTACCAGCGAATATGGACGCACTGAACTGTCCACACAAAATGCCAAGATTTTTTCCGATGTGCCCGAGGCGATTTCAGTGTGGATGAGTCACAGCGACGCCGTGACATCAGCGCCGCACACTTTTAAAGTCTGTGCGGTTTCGGCGGGTGCTCCAGTGGCAGGTTTTGAAGATCTCGAGCATTCGCGGGCTGGCGTGCAGTTTCACCCAGAGGTCTTACATTCGGAGTACGGCCAGAAAGTGCTCTCCAATTTCCTGATTCACGTGGCCCATTGTGAACAAAGTTGGACCATGTCAAACGTAATCGACGATCAGGTCGCTAAGATTTCTGCACAAATTGGTGATTCCGCGATTATCTGTGGGCTCTCTGGCGGGGTCGACTCTGCAGTCGCTGCTGCATTGGTGCATAGAGCAGTGGGGGATCAACTCACTTGCGTGTTTGTTGACCATGGGCTTTTGCGCGCGGGTGAGGCTGAACAGGTTGAACGTGAGTATGTCGCCGCTACGGGGATCACACTGGTGGTGGTTGATGCAAAAAAAAGATTCCTTGATGCGCTCGCGGGTGTCACCGATCCGGAGACGAAACGCAAAATTATCGGCCGCGAATTTATTCGAGTTTTTGAAGATGCGGCAGCGCAAGTGGTGGAGACCGCAGACAGTGCTGGTCACAAAGTGGAGTTCTTGGTGCAAGGGACTTTGTATCCCGATGTTGTGGAATCTGGTGGTGGTTCAGGAACAGCCAATATCAAAAGTCATCACAATGTTGGCGGTTTGCCAGAGGACCTTGAGTTCACTCTGGTTGAGCCATTACGCACGTTATTCAAAGACGAGGTCCGACAGGTGGGTATCGACCTGGGTTTGCCACCGGAAATTGTGTGGCGGCACCCATTCCCCGGCCCCGGTCTTGCAATTCGCATTATTGGGGCGGTCAACGAAGAGCGGTTAGAGATTTTGCGCCGCGCTGACCTCATTGCACGTGAGGAACTTACCGCTGCAGGCCTCGATCGTGATGTGTGGCAATTCCCTGTCGTGCTTTTGGCGGACGTCAGGAGCGTCGGGGTTCAAGGCGATGGCCGCACCTACGGGCATCCAGTGGTGCTACGCCCTGTCTCAAGTGAAGATGCCATGACGGCTGACTGGTCCCGGTTGCCCTATGACACGATTGCGCAAATTTCCAACCGAATCACTAATGAAGTCCCTGAAGTAAACCGCGTGACACTCGATGTCACGAGTAAGCCACCGGGAACCATTGAATGGGAATAGGGTGCGACTATGGAGTTCATCTATAACCTAGTTGTCATTCTGCACTTTATCGGTCTGGCCAGTTTGGTGGGCGGATTCATTGTGCAAATTTCAAGTTCGGAAAAAGGCGTTAATGCCGCCATGTTTCATGGTGCACTCACCCAGCTTGTTACCGGCTTGATCTTGGTTGGCATGGTTGAAGGTGGCGCAGTTGATGAAGAAATCAACATGACCAAGATCAGCGTAAAACTTGCAATTGTGTTGGTCGTGACGGTGCTCGCATTTATGGGCCGCAAGAAGACCCCGCCTCAGGTTGCGTTGTGGGGAGCAATTGGCGCGCTGAGTATCGCTAATATCTTTATTGCGGTTTTGTGGAGTTAAACTTTTAAGCGGTATTGACTACCCGAAAACTTTCAGCAAGCGCGTCGGGCGCAAAACCGGCCTCGATTGCGATGGCTGACATCCAGGTGCGAAGGCGGCCTTCAAGGTCTTCCATGTGTGCGGTTTGTGACTCATGTGCTTGCAGGGCTGCGAGTTTGTCCGGCAGCATTTCGGTAACATCCTCGTAGTGATTCGATTCAGGTGCGCCCATTACCCACACCTCACCCACGCTCCAGGCTTCTAACCGTTCGTCATCGAGCAGAGTTGGGTGCGCAAATGGATTACGGGCGTCGGGGTACACGGAAAATATTGCGGCTTCACCAGCGGCCAAGTGATCTGGGTGCGAGGCATAAATTCGATCCCAGTTGCGCTCGGGGGATTGCATTAGCACGCGCTGGGGTTTGACTTGGCGGATCACCCGACTTATATCTCGACGTAGGTCTTGGGTCACTTGCAGGTCACCGTCTTTGTAGCCCAGGAAGTGAATATCGGTAACACCGAGGGCGGCGCCGGCTGCCCTCTGCTCGGCTCGGCGGATGCGGGGAATCTCACTTCGAGGCACGTCACGGTCTACCCCGCCGGCATCACCATCGGTGCAAATGCAGTAGCTGACCTCGATCCCGGACCGGGTCCACTGGCGAACAGTGCCCCCCGCGCCGAAATCGACGTCGTCGGGGTGGGCGGTGATTACCAAAATGCGCTCGATTTCCATCAGATTCCCTCTATAAGTGGTCAAAGTTGCAAATAATTCTGAATTACATGGGTGTTCTTACTCGTGTGGATTAGTCACATGCGTCACTTTCGTGTCACAGTAGGCACGTGCTTCCCCACATTACAGGGCATTCTGCCTTGCCACGCCTTCATGCGCTCATGCGCGGTAGCGGCATCTTTATATTTGTGGGCGCCCTAATTTTACAAGCCAGCCCGGCAACCGCTGATGGCAGCGGCTGGCAATCCACTAATTGGACCGGTGTGATTGCGG
The DNA here is from genome assembly GCA_028825115.1 of Candidatus Nanopelagicales bacterium. Taxonomy (GTDB): domain Bacteria; phylum Actinomycetota; class Actinomycetes; order S36-B12; family S36-B12; genus UBA4592. Next base: position 16,175 of record JAPKAV010000014.1, read on the forward strand.
GTGCTCCTGAGCCTGGGGTTGGTCTACCCGCCGCCCCAACACCGGCCGGGCCCCCCGTCGCGCTTCCGGCTGAATACGACGTGCCCGCCGAATACGAGGGACAATCCAGCTGTGATCCCGTCCCAAAACCGGGAACCCAACGATTAGCAGACTTGATTAAGTCGACCTACGGCCAAGACGAAGTCGTATGGATTCCACGCGATTGTGGAGTCGGCGGTCAAAGTGAACACAAAGAAGGTCGAGCCGTGGACTGGATGCGCAGCGTTCGTGATCTCGAGGGCCGCGCCGAAGCCGAAGCCTTTTTGAATTGGTTGCTCGGGCCAGATCAATTTGGAGTTGCATACGGCAACGCAATCCGACTGGGTGTGATGTATATCGGTTGGAACGACCGCATCTGGCGCGGCTATGACCAGAATAAAGGTTGGACCGAACTTAAAGGTTGTTTCTCCAAACCAGACAAAGGATCTGATAACACCTGTCACCGTAACCATATTCACATCTCACTCACATGGGATGGAGCCTCTGGTCGGTCGTCATTTTGGGATGGCACCGCGTTCACGGCGCCCTATTGTGCACGCAATCGGTCCTCTGCTGGTGGCGCTCCCGCTACCCGCGTGGGTGGGGTTGTTGCTGTTGACCAAGTTCGGGTTGTGGGCACGCGTTCGGGGATCGGGGTAAAAGAGCGCTGTCGCCTACAACAGGACCGATGGAATGGCGACAGCCATAGAATCTTTGCCAAAGTGACGGGGGTCGGCGGGGTACCAGCAGAGGGGGTTGCTGCAGTACTCGTGCGCGTGAGCGCATTAGGAACTAACGCTGCCACCACGTTACGAGCTTGGTCACCGGGAGCGAGTTCCAGCGTTCCTGTTGTGAAAGCGCCGATGAATGCTGATGCGTCCGCAGATGCAATTATCCCGGTCGCATCCGATGGAACCATCGCGATTGCAACGACTGCCGGCGCAACAGATGTCACTGTTGATGTTTTGGGGTATTACCCCAACGGGCCGGAAGTTGAAAACAGGTCTGAGGTAGTCAGCGAGACGTTGATTATGCCCATGACCGAACTAGGACCAAACCTCGCTCCGGTGCCCGTGGCTCCGGCAGCTCCCCAAGCACCGCCCCCTGGCGCCCCACCCGAGGAAGGGGAATTCGTAGGAATTGGTGCCGAAGTCGGTTACGAGTCAATGAGCCAAGGTGCAATTCAGCCGGGTGAAATTCGTACGGTGGCCCTTAACGGACTTCCGGCGCAAGCAACGAGTGCACTTGTCAACGTCACCACCAGCGACTCCACCAAGAAGGGCAAACTACGCATCGGCCAAATCGGCCAAATCGGTGAAAAGAGTAACGCTGCCACTGCCAAGGTTCGCAAGGCAAAACCTCGTACCGCGATTTTGGTTGTCCCAGTTGTGGCAGGGACGGTTCAAATATCTGCGTCGAAGAAATCTGCAGTACAAGTCAAAGTTGAGGTGCTCGGGTACCGCACGGGTGCACTACCGTTAAAAGCCCGCGGCATGTCGGCGCGCAAACTGATCAAAACGAAATTTAATGGCACCAAAGTGAAACTGGCCAAGGCGACTGGAATCGGTGACGTACCCAAAAAGAAGAACAAAGTCCTCGCCGTGATCCTGCGGGTCACAACAAAAGGCAAAGGTGCGGACGGTCGCTTTGCGGCCTATGCCGTAGGGGGAGTCGATCGAGGTTCTCGATCAGCCACCGTTACCGCAAAGGGAAAAACTACTTCGATTGTTGTTGCTGAGGTGGGAGATAAAGGGCTTGTCGCACTGGCAGCAAATGTTCGGACGAAAGTCCGGGTGGCAGTAGTTGGCTACATCAGGCGATGATATTCGCCATTGAGCTTGCTGTCTGGGTCTAGGCCTAGACTGACGTAGTGTCCGAAGCGAGCCGATCCCCATTATTAGCGCTGCACGGGGATCAATTACTCGCGGATCTCAATCCTGCCCAGCGCACAGCCGTTGAGCATCGAGGCAGCCCGCTATTGATTGTTGCTGGCGCCGGATCGGGAAAAACTCGAGTATTGACCCGCCGGATCGCACACTTACTGGCAGTGGGTGATGCAGCACCTGGACAGATTCTCGCTATCACCTTCACCAACAAGGCCGCCGCGGAGATGAAAGAGCGGGTCGCTGACATTGTTGGCCCGGCCGGTCGAACCATGTGGGTCTCCACATTTCACAGCGCCTGTGTTCGAATCTTGCGCGCCGAGGCCCATCGCTTAGGAGTAAAAAGCAACTTCACCATCTATGACACGCAGGATTCGCTGCGACTCATAACATTAATCTTGCGCGACTTCAATATTGATGCAAAGAACACTAAGCCGCGCATGCTACTGTCCCGAATTTCATCAGCAAAAAATGAGTTGATTGACCACGAAACTTTCTTGTCTAATACCCAGCTATCTTCAGAAAAAGACGCAGCGATTGAGTCCGTAATCGCTCAGGTGTACCGCGAATACCAAAATCGATTGACCATTGCTAACGCTTTTGATTTCGACGACCTGATTGGTTCAACGGTTGCGCTAATGCAACTCTTTCCAGAAGTTGCCAATATGTATCGGCGCCGATTTCGTCACATCATGGTGGATGAATATCAAGACACCAACCACGCTCAGTACATGTTAATCAAAGAATTGGTCGGAACGGTTGCCGCGTCTGCGGATTCGCCACCACCGGGTGAACTGTGTGTCGTGGGTGATGCCGATCAGTCCATTTATGCATTTCGTGGGGCGACTATTCGTAATATTGAAGAGTTCGAGCGAGATTATCCAAATGCCAGCACCATTCTCCTCGAGCAGAACTACCGTTCAACGCAAACGATTTTGTCTGCAGCCAATGCCGTGATTGCGAAGAACACAGCACGCCGGGCAAAGAACCTCTGGACCGATTCAGGCGATGGGGATCTCATCAAGGTGTATGTGGGCGACGACGAACATGACGAAGCTTCATTTATTGCTCGCGAGATAGACCGCATGTCAGACGAAGGAATTTCTCGGCCAGGAGACACAGCAGTGTTCTACCGAACCAATGCTCAGTCGCGAGCGGTGGAAGAAGTATTTATTCGAACCGGGATGCCGTATAAAGTTGTGGGTGGGGTTCGCTTCTATGAACGCAAGGAAGTCCGAGATATTTTGGCTTATCTGCGCACAATCGTGAATCCGGCGGATGAAGTGTCACTACGCCGAATTCTTAACACCCCAAAGCGCGGAATCGGCGACCGGGCTGAAGCGATGATCGGCGCCTACGCCGAACGCGAGCGCATCACCTTCTTTGACAGCCTGCGGCGGGCAGCCGACGTACCGGGGCTGGCGACCCGTTCAATGAGCGCCATCGCAGGGTTCGTTGATTTGATGAACGGGCTACAAACCCTTTTCGAATCAGGCACAGAACCCGCCGTCGTAATTCAGGCGGCGATTGAGCAGAGTGGGTACCTTTCCGAACTACGGGCATCAACAGATCTACAAGATGAGGGTCGGATTGAAAACCTGGCCGAATTGGAATCTGTTGCGACAGCTTTCTTGGTTGATAACCCGGAGGGGACGCTCGTTGAGTTCCTGGAAAATGTGGCCCTCGTTGCTGATGCTGATTCAATCCCTGACGGTGAAGACCATGGTGGGGTCGTAACCCTGATGACCCTGCATACCGCAAAAGGCCTCGAATTCCCCACAGTATTTCTCACCGGAATGGAAGAGGGAATTTTCCCACACTCTCGATCTCTAGGTGAGGCGCGCGAATTGGAAGAAGAAAGACGGCTCGCTTATGTGGGTATTACCCGCGCCCGTCAGCGCCTCTATCTGAGCCGGTCGTTGACCAGGTCTTCCTGGGGGAGCCCGGCGGCTAACCCACAAAGCCGCTTCCTCGATGAAATCCCCGAGCACAACCTCACCTGGGAACGCGAAGCGCCACCCATGTTTGCCCCCAGTTCCAATTTTGGCTCGTCCACTTGGTCGGGGCCAGATTCACCATTGCGACGCGGCAGCAAGAGTGTGAGCGCCAACGCCATCTCACTCAATGCTGGTGATCGGGTCACCCATGAAAAATTCGGCATGGGAACAGTCATTGAGAGCGGTGGCAGCGGTGATCGCGCTGATGCAACTATTGATTTTGGTGCATCAGGGGTTAAGCGCCTGCTCTTGCGCTACGCCCCGGTTGAGAAGCTCTAATCCTGGAACTATTTTTCCCTTGCTGCCGCGATTACTGCCGCGGCAACTGCAGGTGCCACGCTATTGTCAAAGACGCTCGGCACAATATACACGGAAGAAAGGGCCTTTTCGTTGACACATTCAGCGATCGCCAGTGCCGAAGCCATCAGAACCTCTTGCGTAATGTGAACTGTACCGCTGTCGAGGAGCCCTCGGAAAATTCCCGGGAAGGCAAGGACGTTGTTGATCTGATTGGGGTAGTCACTGCGCCCCGTTGCTACCACTTTGGCGAATTTGGCCGCCTCAATTGGATTGATTTCTGGGTCCGGGTTCGCCAGAGCGAAAACAATCGGATCCTTGGCCATTTTTTCAACATCTGAAGCCGTGATCAGGTTCGGTTGGGAGACGCCGACAAAGACGTCTGCGCCCACAAGGGCTTCTGGTAATGACCCACTGAATTTCTCCAAGTTGGTACGGGTGGCTAATTCAGTACGATCAGGGTCCAGATCAGTTCTGTTGGTAGAAATTGCGCCCTTGGAGTCAAAGAGCATGATGTTTTGGACGCCAGCATGCAGGAGAAGCTGCGCGACTGCGGCGCCCGCAGCTCCCGCCCCCGACATGACAATGCGCAGGGACGAAAGCTCCTTATTAACCAGCTTGGACGCGTTAATGAGTGCAGCAAGCACCACAACCGCCGTACCGTGTTGGTCATCATGAAAAACAGGAATATTGAGTCGCTCGCGCAACCGTCGCTCAACTTCAAAGCAACGCGGTGCCGAAATGTCTTCAAGGTTAATTCCGCCAAAGCCGGGAGCAATAATTTCAACGGTGCGAACGATTTCGTCCACGTCTTGGGTGTCGAGGCAGATGGGCCACGCATCGACATTGGCAAATTTTTTGAACAGCGCCGCCTTGCCTTCCATGACCGGCATCGCTGCCTCAGGACCAATGTTTCCTAAGCCAAGTACCGCCGAACCGTCGGTGACAACGGCCACCGTGTTGCGCTTAATCGTGAGGTTTCTGGCATCTGCCGGATTGTTGGCAATCGCGGTGCACACTCGGGCAACTCCGGGGGTGTAGGCGCGAGCGAGATCGGTGCGGTTACGCATCGGAACTTTGATGCCTACTTCGATTTTGCCGCCAAGGTGGACAAGGAACACGGAGTCACTGATCTGGTCCACTTTGCACCCACTAAGTGCGTTGAGCGTGTCCCGGAGCGACTCGGCGTGGTCGGGGTCATGTGCAAGGGCGCTGAGATCAACTACGGTCGTTTCAGTTCCCGGGTCTGAAACATCAAGCCCGGTGATGACCGCACCGGCTTCGGTGACAGCGGCAACTATCTGGCCAGATGCGTGCAGTTCTGGCGTTACGTGCATTCGGATAGTAATCGAGTAGCCGGGTGCTTGGGTCATGTGCGCAATCTTAGGCCGTGAGTTATGAGTGGAATTGAGTGCCACAAATCTGGTTTACCCTGTGCGGTAGCATTTGGTATATGAGTGCAGTTTCTCGCCCCGTGAGAGTGGTGATCGCTAAGCCCGGATTAGATGGGCATGATCGTGGGGCAAAGGTAATTGCACGGGCACTGCGCGATGCTGGCTGTGAAGTGATTTACACCGGCCTGCACCAGACCCCGGCAGCCATTGCCGCCACGGCGGTTCAAGAAGATGCCGACGTAATCGGGATTTCGATTCTCTCCGGAGCACATCTCACACTTTTCCCTGAACTCATGGCTGAATTAGCCGCGGCAGGAGCCTCTGACATCGTCGTATTCGGTGGCGGGATTGTCCCAGCTGCCGATATCCCGATTCTTAAATCAGCGGGAGTAGCGGAAATCTTTACCCCCGGGACAACTTCGCAAAGCGTCGTCGACTGGGTTAACGAGCACGTAGCGCTCAATCGGTGACCCCCAATGCGTGCAAGATCACATGTATCTGGTGCTGGTCGCTGCCCGGAAGTCAATAGGCTTGGCCTGCATCACGGTCGTTAATACAATCACGTTGATTTAGGGAGCCACAGTGGATCTTTACGAATACCAAGCCAAGCAGCTTTTTGGAAAGCACGGGCTTCCCGTTACCGAGGGTGATGTCTGTAGCAACATTGACGCTGCCGTGGCAATGTCGGAGTCAATTGGTGGCCCGGTGGTTGTTAAGGCCCAAGTGAAAACCGGTGGTCGCGGTAAGGCCGGGGGAGTCAAACTGGCCAAAGACCCGGCTGAAACACGCGAAGTGGCAACCGCCATCTTGGGTATGGACATTAAAGGTCACACGGTCCACAAGGTCCTTGTTGCCCACGCAGCCGATATCGCGGAGGAGTATTACGTATCTTTCCTCCTTGACCGGGCCAATCGAGCATTCCTTGCCATGGCCAGTGTCGAGGGTGGAGTTGAAATCGAAGAAGTGGCAGTTAACAACCCTGACGCACTTGCAAAAATTAGGGTCGATGCCCTTGTGGGTGTCACTCCAGAAATAGCGCGGGAGATCGCGGCTGCAGCAAAATTCGATGAAGCAATCCAGGCACAGGTCGCAGACATTTTGGTCAAACTCTGGGAAGTTATGGTTGCCGAAGATGCAACCTTGGTCGAAGTGAACCCACTAGTGCTGACACCGACCGGTGAGGTGCTTGCGCTCGACGGCAAAGTCACTATTGATGACAACGCCGGGTATCGCCAGCCAGAGCAGGCAGGCTTTGATGACTCGGCAGCTGATGACATCGAGACTCGGGCCAAAGCCATGGGCTTGAACTACGTGAAGCTGCAGGGCGACGTTGGCATTATTGGTAACGGCGCAGGCCTGGTCATGAGCACGCTTGATGTTGTCGCCTACGCCGGTGAAGAGTTCGGCAATATCAAGCCCGCGAACTTCCTTGATATTGGTGGAGGCGCATCAGCTGAAGTGATGGCTAACGGGCTCGACATTGTCCTTAACGATCCAGATGTGCAGGCCGTGTTCGTAAATATTTTTGGCGGCATTACTTCATGTGATGCAGTGGCTAACGGAATTCTGCAGGCGGTTGACCAACTGGGCGAGCGTGTCACTAAACCGATTGTTGCCCGCATCGACGGTAATAACGCGGTCGAAGGCCGCGCGATTCTCAACAATGCAAACCACGAATTTATTGAACTGGTAGACACCATGGACGCAGCAGCGCGTCGGGTGGCTGAACTCGCAGCAGCTCGAAAGGGAGCGTAATCCGATGGCAATTTGGCTCAATGAAGATAGCAAAATCCTCGTTCAGGGAATGACCGGGTCCGAGGGCACAAAACACACGCGCCGCATGGTTAAAAGTGGCGCAAAAGTTGTTGCGGGCGTGACTCCGGGCAAAGCCGGTGCTGACGTAGACGGTATCCCAGTGTTCAATGACGTGGCTTCGGCGATGGTTGCGACGGGTGGGAATGTCTCCGTAGTGTTTGTCCCACCGAAGTTTGCGAAAGCCGCGGTTCAAGAGGCGGTTGACGCCAAAATGCCACTCTGCGTTGTGATCACGGAAGGCATTCCGGTCCACGACAGTGCCCAGTTCTATCAATACGCCGTGAACGCGGGAACCACCCGGATCATTGGGCCAAATTGCCCCGGAATAATTAGTCCGGGAAAGTCCAATGCGGGCATTATTCCCGCTGACATCTCTAAGCCCGGCCGAATCGGGCTGGTATCAAAGTCGGGCACTTTGACCTACCAAATGATGTACGAACTCCGCGATTTTGGTTTTTCCACATGTGTGGGAATCGGTGGGGACCCAATAATTGGCACGACCCACATTGACGCGCTGGAAGCTTTCCAAAATGATCCGGAAACAGAGGCAATTGTGATGATCGGTGAAATTGGTGGAGACGCTGAAGAGCGCGCCGCGGACTACATCAAAGAACATGTCACCAAGCCGGTCGTTGGTTATGTCGCTGGGTTTACCGCGCCAGAAGGCAAGACCATGGGTCACGCGGGTGCGATCGTTTCAGGTTCCTCGGGAACTGCAGTTGCAAAACAAGAGGCACTCGAAGCGGCAGGTGTTCAGGTCGGTCGCACTCCCAGTGCAACAGCGGACCTGATGCGCAAGATTTTGTCCTAGGGGCTGTGTGCCTTGGCCATAAGCGGTCAGGAAAAAGGTAGATTGTCCCTGTGACCCAACCGGCGCCGCCAAAAACGCCGATGTCTGTTGATCAAATGAATGAAAATCCTGCTCCTTCTCGATTGAATTTGGATACGGCTCGGGTTCGGCTTACCGAGGTTAAGAGTTCCGCGGCCGTGACTTCAATTACCTGGGCCATTTTTTACGTTCTGTCAGTAATTCTTGTAACGGTTTTCATTACGGCAATTGTTTTGCTCCCCAGCCTACTTTTTGGCGACGATCGCCCGGTGAGCGTTACGTGGTACCTCGATGCGATCACGTGGGGTTGGCTTGTAATGAATGGCGTGCCACCAAAATTGGGTTCGGCGAATATCACATTGATCCCATGGGGCTTAGCGGTGATTCCATGGGCGCTGCTTTTCCGGGCTGGTAGATCCTTTTCCGCCCGCACTGCTCATGGGGTCCGTTGGTACATCATTGGCGGGTCGATCATGGTGGTCATTTATGTAGTCGCCATTAGTGCCGCTGCTCGCTTCACCACATCAATCAATGTTTCCTTTAGTGACTCGTGGGCGTTATTCGTGTCTGTATCCATGGGAGTTAGTGCGATTTTAATCGGGATTATTCGTGGTGCACCTATCCATTTTGGGGCGCGAATCCCACCTCTTGTGCTTTTTGTTGTGCGCAGGGGAGCGGGCGTAGTTCTGGCACTGGTGGGATTAGCGGCGATTTTATTGGCGTTACGACTGCTTGTTAATTTTAATTCGGCAATGGATCTATATGTAGGTTTGAATCCAGGCTGGAGCGGAATTCTAGGGATCATCGCCTTATCACTTGGATACCTGCCTGTTCTCGTGGTGTGGAGCGCCGCTTACATTGTGGGTGCAGGATTCAGCATTGGACCCGATGTTATGGTCTCTCCTTTTATTCCCGTTACAGCGCCTACGCAGCTTCCGCCATTCCCTCCGCTGGTTGCGATCCCTGAAACGGCGGGCGCGCTGGCCTGGACCTTGCCCGCACTGGTCATCGTTATCGGTGTGCTGTGGGGAGTGGGAATCTCGAGGGGTTTGCGCAAAGAAAGTGCGCTCACTCGCATGCTGGTGGGGTTTGCGATTGCGTTTGTGGGGTCGGCGATCTTCTATTGCTTGGCATTACTATCCCTGGGCAACCTGGGCGATGTTCGACTTGTTGCATTGGGACCGGACCCATTGCTTACGGCCTCTCTGTTGTGGATTTTGTTGGCCTTTGGAATTACTCCGACCGTGGTACTACCGACTAAAATGTTTACGCGGGGCCGACGACCCAGTATTTCAATAGTCCCGTTAGCTGACATTGATGAAACACGTGTGAAGCCATGAGTACATTTGCGAATGGGGTTCGGTTTGGTACAGCCTTTGGATGGGCGCGTGCCGCTTTTGTGAAGAACATTCTTTCGTTTATCGCACTGTCCGTTGTAGTAACGATCTTGCAATTTGGTCAACAATTCGCAGTGACACCATTTACGGAGACTCTCAGTCTCTGCGTTGAAGCTGGTGGCACTGCAGAGACAATCGATTCGACCGCAGTTTCGAGTTGCTTTGAATCCGAGATGGGTCAGTTGCTTCTTGTCACGCTGATGGCAGTTGTTTTTGTTATTGCCTCATTCTTGGCGACTGCCGGAGTAATCCGGGGTGCTCTCTACGTCACTCTGGGGCGTAGAATTGGGTTTGCAGATACCTTTACTGGCCCCTACTTCGGAGCGTTCGCGCTCACCACACTGCTCATGATGGTGATATTTGTCGCGGGATTATTCTTGTTCGTGCTCCCAGCAATCTTTGCCATTTTGCTCTTCCAGTTTGCGCCTTTTTTTGCCTTGGATCGTGGGCTCTCGCCATTTCACGCATTGAAATCAAGTGTGGGCTTAGTCCGTCAAAACTGGCCCTTGGCAATCTTGGTGTTGCTCTTTAGTAGTGCCGCGTATCTGATCTCAGGCTTATTCTGGGGGATCCCCACGCTTCTATTTTTGCCATTAGCCGCGTTGGTGACCGCTTATGCGTACCGGAGCCTGCAAGGAGAAACGGTTGATCCGGCCGCGTGAAGGCGAGAAGGTCCGCCCGAATAGTTGTGCTGGCATCAGGCGCTGGAACACTTTTTGAGGCGTTCCTAGATTCTGGGGTCGGGACCGATGTGGTTGGCCTGGTGACGGATCAACCCAATGCTCGGGCAGTGCACATTGCTCAAAGTCGAGAGATCGCGGTCTATAAAGTCCCGCTCAGCGATTTTGATTCCCGGGAGTCTTGGGAGTCGGAGCTACTGGAACGGGTTGAGAGTTTGGGTCCGGATTTGATTGTTGCTGCCGGATTCATGCGTGTTCTCAGCCCCGCGTTTGTTGACCATTTCCCTGCCCAAATCGTCAACTCACACCCCTCGCTACTCCCGCAGTATCCAGGAGCTCATGCCGTCAGAGATGCAATCGAAGCAAATGCCACGGTTACCGGATGCACGGTTCACTTTATTGATCATGGAGTAGACACTGGTGAAATAATTGCCCAGGCACAGGTGGAAGTACAACCGGGTGAAAGTGAAGCAGAGTTGCACGAAAGAATAAAGACAGTTGAACGCATTTTACTTCCCCAAAGTGTTGAACAACTCCTCATTGGGTGTCTCGGGAAAGGACTTCGGTGATAATTCGGCCGATTAAACGGGCGTTAATCTCCGTTTACGATAAAAGTGGGGTTGTTGAGCTCGCGCGAGCCCTAGCACAATTTGGGGTTGAGATCGTGTCTACCGGTAGTACCGCCGCGACCATTGAAGCAGCCGGGCTCGCGGTCACGCCGGTTACAGCCGTCACAAATTTTCCTGAGTGTCTTGATGGACGCGTGAAGACTCTGCACCCGAGGATCCATGCGGGGCTGCTGGCCGACGTGCGCAACCCTGATCATGCTGCTCAATTGGAAGAGCTTGAGATCAAAGCATTTGATTTAGTTGTGGTAAACCTTTATCCGTTCACTGAAACCGTTGCCAGCGGAGCCACAAATGATGAATGCGTGGAGCAGATTGATATCGGCGGGCCGGCCATGATTCGAGCATCGGCAAAAAACTATGCCAACGTGGCCGTGGTTGTGTCCTCTAATAGTTACTCTGAAGTGTTAACGGCGATTGCTGAAGGCGGAACCACTCTTGCCCAACGTGCATTGCTATCAGCCCAAGCATTCGCGCACACAGCAACGTACGACATTGCGGTAGCAACATGGATGTCAACTGTAGCTTCGCCTGAGGAAAGCGAGTTCCCCCGCTGGCGGGGAGCGGCATGGACCAGAAGTGAAGTACTTCGGTACGGAGAGAATCCGCATCAAGGCGCTGCCTCCTACATTGGGATTGGCCACGAAAGTGGCGTAGCAAACGCCCAACAGTTACATGGAAAACCCATGTCGTACAACAATTTTATTGACTCCGATGCAGCCCGACGCGCCGCATTTGATTTCTCAGAGCCGGCCGTAGCAATTATCAAGCATGCAAATCCGTGCGGCATTGCTGTGGGTCTTGACATCGAGCAGGCCTACCGCAAAGCCCACGCCACTGATCCGGTCTCAGCATTTGGGGGAGTGGTTGCGGCAAATCGTCTTGTGACCAAAGAAATGGCAGAGTCGTTGCTAGACGTTTTCACTGAGGTAATAGTTGCTCCGCAGTTTGACGATGACGCATTAAACCTTCTCAAGGAAAAAACTAATCTGCGGATTTTGGTCGCGCCAGGACCGCTCCCTGGCCATCGCGTTGACGCACGCACAATCTCAGGTGGTCTCCTCATCCAGAGCGTCGACACGGTGCACGACATCGGTGATAACCCAGCGAATTGGAATTTGGTGTGTGGAGATGCTGTTTCAGCGGCCACCATGGCCGACCTGGAGTTTGCCTGGCGTGCCTGTCGTTCAGTTAAATCTAATGCAATTTTGCTGGCAAAAGATCTTGGTGCTGTGGGTATTGGCATGGGACAAGTGAACCGTGTTGATTCGGCACATCTGGCGGCATCGCGTGCTGGAGAACGAGCGGTTGGCTCGGTTGGCGCGTCAGACGCCTTCTTTCCATTCACTGACGGTCTACAAGTACTACTGGACGCAGGGGTGAGCGCGGTAGTCCAACCTGGGGGGTCGGTGCGCGACGAAGAAGTTATCGCTGCGGCCCGAGCTGCCGGTGTGACCATGTACTTCACAGGGGCACGTCATTTCTTCCACTAGTGTGCGGGGCGGCTCATGGCAACTAGTTGCATTCCCGAGTCTCGCGGCATTATTTGTGGGGGGACTTACTGCAATTCAATCGAGAGCGAACGGTTCATTAGCTGATGCCTTGGGGTCGGGGCTGCAAGCAGCGACACTCTCATTTGCAACCGGGCTCCTGATTACGACTCTGATCGTAATTACCAGCAAAAGGCTGCGCAGGGGCGTGCGTACATTGATGGCTTCGATTCAAAATGCCGATCTACGTGTTTGGGAGTTGTTCGGTGGTTTTATTGGCGCGTTTTTTGTGCTTTCGCAGAGCGTGTCTGTACCTGTTATTGGGGTCGCTCTTTTTTCCATCGCAGTTGTGTCGGGCCAAAGTTCGTCAGCTTTGATTGTGGACCGTCTTGGACTTGGCCCACACGGGCGTCAGCCAATGACACGGTGGCGGGTTCTTTCGGCACTCATCGGACTTAGCGCTGTATTTGTGGCCGTGTCTGGTGGAGTAGACCAAACTCAAAGGCCATCAACTTGGCTCGTCATCATGTGTTTTGTTGCCGGGGTTGGGATTTCCATCCAACAGGCAATAAATGGACGCGTATCAAAGGCTTCGGGGGAGCCCCTCGTCGCCGCGTGGGTCAACTTCATCACGGGTACGTCCATTTTGCTAGCCGCGTTGTTGCTGATGTCGGCGGTGGGAGTAATTGATATTACGGCTTTGCCCAGTGGACCCGTGTGGCTCTATATTGGCGGATTTGTCGGAGTGATCTTCATCGCGACAACCGCCTGGGTTGTCGGAAAGATTGGGGTTCTTCGATTGAGTCTTCTTGCCATCGCCGGCCAACTTGTTGGCTCACTATTGCTGGATCTATTTGTCAACGGCGAGCTTGAGGGATCATTGATTGCTGGTGTTTTGTTGGCGTTCGCCGCTGTGAGCGTTAATGCAATTCGCCGACCCATCAACAAAACCATCGACTAATAGTGCAAGCCGGTCGCGGTGAGCATCGGTCATGGGAGAGGATAGGGCCATGATTCTGGACGGCACAGCAACCGCGGCAGCGGTTAAAACAGAACTCCAGATTCGGGTTGCCGAACTCCAGGTTCAGGGAATTGTTCCCGGGCTTGGCACGGTGCTCGTGGGAGATGACCCCGGCTCCCACGCCTATGTGGGGGGCAAGCACAAGGATTGCGCTGAAGTGGGGATCTCTTCTATTCGGATTGACCTACCGGCTGATTCAACCCAAGTTCAAGTGGATGCACGGATTGCTGAATTAAATGCCGATCCTGACGTCACCGGATACATCGTTCAACTTCCGTTGCCCCAGCACCTTGATTCCCATCGGGTTTTGGAACTCATGGATCCGGGAAAAGACGCTGACGGGCTGCACCCCATGAACCTTGGGCGACTTGTCTTGGGAATTCCAGGGCCGCTGCCATGTACTCCGGCCGGAATTGTTGAATTATTGAGGCGCTACGAAGTTCCGATCAATGGGGCCCACGTGGTCATAGTTGGTCGTGGAATAACTGTTGGTCGTCCGCTGGCTCTGCTGCTTACCCGGAAGAGTGAGAACGCAACTGTGACCTTGTGTCATACGGGAACGCAGGATCTTTCAGCCGAGCTTAAGCGCGCAGATATCATTGTCGCGGCCGCTGGTGTCCCCGAAATTGTCAAGGCCATGGACGTTAAGCCCGGTGCCGCTGTTCTGGATGTGGGGATTACTCGTACGGATTCTGGTTTAGTAGGAGACGTCGCCCCCGACGTGATTGACGTCGCCGGTTTCCTTGCGCCGATGCCGGGTGGAACCGGACCCATGACCCGGGCCATGTTGTTGGCCAATGTCGTGACGCGCGCCGAGGAATTAGCCAAAGGCTAAGTATTCAATGGCAAATTTACCTGAAAAAAATGTTCACCGTCTTCCACGGTCGAGGTTTCGTGAATGGCCCATTTCGTTGGTCTTGCTCGGGATCGCTTTGTCGATGGTTTTCGTGGCGACGGAACATTTCCGTCGTGGCTCATTGGTGCTGGCCGTGAGTGTTGTGTTGGCAACTTTTCTTCGCCTTTTCCTTCCTGAAAATCAGGCTGGCATGCTCGCAGTGCGCTCCAGAAGCGTGGACGTGGCTGTTTTGGCGGTGCTGGGTGTGGGGTTGGCCATATTTGCCTTTTGGGTCCCGGCCCCGAACTGAAAATGATTCATGCGGGACGGTATCTTGACTTCAAGTTATTTTTTCAGCTCGTATATCCACGAAGGGGATAAATCATGGCTCGCTCTGGCAAAATCTCGGTGATTGGCGCAGGTTTCTACGGCTCAACAACGGCATTGCGTCTCGCCGAATACGACATTTTTGACACCGTTGTTCTTACCGATGTTGTTGACGGCAAAGCTGAAGGCCTTGCACTCGACATGAACCAGTCTCGGTGGATTGAAGGGTTTGAAACCAAACTTGTTGGCCAGACGACTGGGATGGATGGCAGTGGATATGAAACAATCTCGGGTTCGGAGATCGTCGTTATTACTGCCGGTTTGCCACGCAAGCCAGGCATGAGTCGGATGGATCTGATCGAAACCAATGCAAAGATTATGCGCGGAGTGTGTGAGAACATCGCCAAATTTGCTCCCGACTGCATTGTGATCAATGTTGCCAACCCACTTGATGAGATGACCGCGCTGGCGCAAATCGTTACCAAGTTCACCCATAACCGGGTGATCGGTCAAGCAGGAATGCTCGACACCGCACGCTTTTCACATTTTGTTGCAGAAGAACTCAATGTCCCGGTTGGATCGGTAACCACTCTAACTCTTGGCTCACACGGTGACACCATGGTGCCGGTTGCCTCAGCCTGCAGCGTGGACGGCAAGCCACTTCGTGACCTTCTCTCAGAAGAGCAAATTGCAGATCTCGTTGTGCGCACGCGTAATGGTGGAGCTGAAATCGTGGCATTGCTGAAGACCGGTTCGGCCTACTACGCACCCTCGGCAGCCGCAGCCCGCATGGCTCGCGCAGTCCACGAAGATTCTGGCAAGGTTATGCCGGTGTGTGCATGGGTCGATGGCGAATATGGTCTTTCCGGTGCCTACCTCGGTGTCGAAGCTGAAATTGGCAAAGAGGGAATCAAGAAGGTTGTTGAAACCCCTTTGACAGATTCTGAGAAAGCACTTCTCGTTGAAGCATGCGAAGCGGTCAAGGCTAAGCAAGCCGACGTTTCAGCCCTGTAACTTCACACCCCCTACATCCACACCCCTACATAGGCAGAGTCCAGATACAAGGAGCAATACGTATGTCGCAAAAAATCAAGGTTGTAAATCCAGTCGTCGAACTTGACGGTGACGAAATGACCCGAATCATTTGGCATTTTATCAAAGCTGAATTGATCGAGAAGTACCTTGACGTTGACCTTAAGTATTACGACTTGTCCATGGAAAACCGTGACGCAACCGACGACCAGGTCACGATCGAATCAGCGCATGCGATTCAGAAATACGGCGTGGGCGTGAAGTGCGCGACGATTACACCAGATGAGGCCCGAGTTGAAGAATTCGACCTCAAGAAAATGTGGAAGTCACCTAACGGCACGATCCGCAATATCTTGGGTGGCGTTATTTTCCGTGAGCCGATCATTATTTCTAATGTACCCCGCTTGGTTCCCGGTTGGACCAAGCCGATAATTGTTGGCCGCCACGCATTCGGTGATCAGTACAAGGCAACCGACTTCAAAGTTCCTACCGCGGGAACTCTCACCATGACGTTCACCCCAACTGACGGCACCGAGCCCATGGAATTCAATATTTTTGACTTCCCCGCCGGTGGAGTTGCAATGGGGATGTACAACCTCGACGAGTCGATCCATGACTTTGCACGGGCTTCCATGCGTTACGGCCTTAACCGTGGCTACCCGGTCTACTTGTCGACAAAGAATACGATTCTTAAGGCCTATGACGGTCAGTTCAAAGACATTTTCGCGCAAGTTTTTGAAACCGAGTTCAAGGACGAATTTGAGGCAGCCGGTATTACCTATGAACACCGTCTGATTGATGACATGGTGGCTGCCGCAATGAAATGGGAGGGTGGCTACGTCTGGGCGTGCAAGAACTACGACGGTGATGTGCAGTCTGACACCATTGCTCAAGGTTTCGGCTCACTTGGCCTAATGACCAGTGTGCTCATGACCCCGGACGGTAAAACTGTTGAAGCAGAGGCAGCTCACGGAACGGTGACCCGGCACTACCGTCAACACCAGAAGGGCAAGCCAACTTCCACCAACCCAATCGCTTCGATTTTCGCGTGGACCCGCGGCCTTGAGCACCGAGGTGTTCTCGACAGCACCCCGGAAGTCAGCGAATTCGCCCGCACCCTCGAGCGGGTCTGTATTGAAACCGTTGAAGCCGGAGAAATGACCAAGGACTTGGCGATGCTGGTCAGCTCAGAGCAAAAGTGGCTTACCACCCAAGATTTCCTAGGCGCAATTGATGCGCGCCTTCAGGGAGCGATGAAATAAGCAGACTCAAAGTGGGCAGACTCAAAGTAGGCCAGGAGCCACCACACTCCTGGCCCTGGCTCAATCAGTGGCCCTTCAACCTATTGTTAGGTGTGTGAGCGAGATCTGGGTGAACCTTGGGGTTGTCTTACTGTTTGTGCTCGTTGGTGGATTTTTCTCAGCGGCGGAGTTGGCTCTTGTCTCAGTTCGTGAAAGCCAGGTCGCACGTTTGGCTGAAAATTCGAA
>JAPKAV010000015.1 GCA_028825115.1 Candidatus Nanopelagicales bacterium
ACTTCATTTCCGAACCCGTATTTGAATACATTGTCAAAGCGGTCCGTTTAATCGCAGATCATGGTTGGGCCCTGCTCCCCCAATATCGATTCGATGCACTATCCGGTCGGTGGAACCATCGCGACGGCGCCGTTGAGCCTCCCCTGCGGCTTTCCATGTTGGACTATAACGAATCTGGTGAACTGACCTACCCCGTTCACCAAGACATCGCACCTGAGAGCGCCCTAGCCGATTACTTGGACATGGCTCACGAGCTCCTGCACACATTGCCTAAACCGGAACTGCTATCGGGTGACAGCGGGTACAGCAAAGACTTCGACCACCTGCGATGGTTTGACTTACCCGTTACTTAATTCGGATCTTGAAGGGTGAGGACACTCCGGCACCAACCCCTAACTTGGGTTTCGCGAAAACGCGAAGTATGTATTTACCTTTCTTAAATCTGGCTTTCTTCTTGATCACAATCCGACCGTTTGCTTTTGTTTTGGCCGCAGTGACTTTTTTCCATTTATCGCCTCTTTTCACCTGCAAAATAACCTTTTGCCCTGCAGCGCCCGGCCGCACAACTGTGGCAACCTTCATCTTTTTCCCACGCTTAACCTTTTTGGTTTTAGCTCTTGCGGTAACGGTTGCTGACACGGCCATTGGGAACTCAGCCGAAACAACTTCCGGCGTCGTGTCCGTCGCGCGAATCACAATACGGAAGGTTGAACCCACATCAAGCGCGAACGGAATACCTACAGCGCCGTCCGCACCCGTTACTCCCGATGCAACGTCAACCCAGGTACCAGAATCTGATCGTTGCAAGACCGCCGTTGCGTTAACAATCGGGACATCGTTGTACGAAGCAGAAGTGGTCAAAGCGGCTGGCTGACCGAATACCACTGACGGAGGAGCTTCAACCCTTACTTCAGGGACCACGGGAGCAAGCGACTGCGCATAACTGCGAATTAAGGGCCACTGGTTTGGGTTATCCCCGCCCACTGTCCAGTAGGCGGCGGCGTTGATCCCAAATTCCCCCACAAGTTGAGTTCTGGCCAAAACGCCCTCAAAGCCTAAAAACCACATGACTTTTTCGGCTGTACAAGATTGTGCGGCACCATTGGAGTCTGTCCAATTTACTATTTTGTTGTAACGAAAGAAATATTCCTTGTTGGTGTCATCCCACTGTGCTGCGCCACCTTTCTTGGAAATAAATGCGGGAATATCGGCTTCGGTCATTGAACCGCGTGCGATGAGTGATTTGTAAGCCGACTTCTCGGCACCGCTACTGGAACTTCGGGGACAAATTCCCGTGAGCTTGTACGCCCCTCCAGATTTTTTTTCACTCCAGAAACGACCGTATGTAGGGACACCAATTTGGACCTTGACCGGATCTATGACCGACGCGGAGTACTGCACCATTGACCGAACCCAGTTATAGGGAGCAATCGGACCAGCAGCTGAGTAACTGTAGTCGTAGGCCATGATCCGAATTCGATCAACAAATGGTGCGATCCCGATCATGTTATAGACGTAGTAACCGGTGCGGGCGCTGCAGTTTCCACTCATGGAACATGGCGGTGGAATTGTCGCCGCCAATTGTTTACCTTGGGCATGTAAGGCTGTTCCTAATTCCTGAACGAAAGCGGTCCAGATGGGTTGGGTTGAATCCCAGCTAGAGCTTCCGTCAGAGAAAGCGAATTTTTCATAATCTAAATCAATTCCGTCATAGTTATTTGAGATAACGATATTGACGATGTCGGCAACATGGGCGCTCCTATTTGCCGGATCAGCCAGAAATTTGGCCATTGTTTTCGCTCCCGAAGCATCAGCGATCGACGGGAGTACCGGGATCCCAGCTGCCCGCAGTTGGGCGAGTGCCCACGATGAGTTCGCTGCTGTATTTCCGTAGTTAGCATTGAAGTCGACTTTTATGCCACTACCGTTCTTAGTCGCTGAATACCAAAAAGGTGACACGTCAACGAATAGATCGCTATTTGCCGTGGCAGTAATAACCCCCTGGGGGTTGCTCTGGCTGGACATCCAGTAAGGAATCCAGCCGCTCACAATCCGGCTCGGCGGGCTATCAGCGAACGCCGGGGTGGCCAAACTCAGTGCGAAAAGAGGGGCAAGGGCAAAAGCGGTGGCACGCCATAAAAAGCGTGAACTTGGGGAAGGCACACTCCATTGTGCGCCATGACTCCGAATAGATCAAACCGACTTCTCGCACGGCGTGTCTACATCAGCATGCGTGAAACTTCTTGGGCGCTCCGGGCAATGCGGGCGCCGAATTCCGTCTCGGAGAACTCGCGCGAAGCTATAATTCCAATACTCGCCTCAAGTCCGGTAATCCCCGTTAGTGGCACGGCCAACCCATGACTCCCGCCTTCTAAATTGGTAATCACCCAGGGCGGGTCAAGTGGTCGGCCAGCCGCAGTTCGAGCGGCCAAGATTGCGCGACCGCCTGCACTCGCTTCCAGTGGCGACCTAGTGCCAATCCGCATCGATACGTGCAGATCACTGCGATTGGGTTCCGAGACTAGGGCAACCAGCCCGTCATGTGAATCGGCAATCATCAGATAAGCCGTACAGCTCAGGGCCTCCGCGAGCATTCGAAGTGCCGGTCCTGAAGCTTCACGTACCAAGGGTTGAATGACGCGGGCCAGTGCTAATAGACCAAGCCCTAGTCGACACTTTCCATCAACTGACCTTCGCAGCAGCGAATGCGCCTCCAGAGTGACCACGAGCCGGTAGACCACGGTGCGTCCCACACCCAGTTTCTGGCTGAGTTCGGTGACACTTAAGCCTTCCGGGTGTTCGGCCAACACCTCCAGCACGCTCAATCCTCGATCAAGTGTTTGCGAGGTTTCCTTGGTCACACCTCAACCTAACCATTGCCTGCGAGAAAAACAAAGTGCCCCTCAATGAAGAGGGGCACTTTGTTTCTCAAATTTATTAGGCGACCAAATCCTTGATCCTATTGCGAACAACCAATGAAGCAATGATTTCGTAGATGCCGATCATGATTAGCCAAATACCCACTACCCAGGCGAGGGTAGTCAAAGACAGAGCTGGCTGAACCAGAATTACGACGCCACCGACGAGCATGATAATTCCGAAGAAGATATTCCAACCGCGACCTTCTTTGGAGTCAAAACCCATGAACAAGCTGGCGAATCCACGGAAGAGGAAGGCAATACCGACGAAAATACCGAGCAGATTGACAGCATTATCTGCCGCACTGCGGATTGCAAAGATACCCAAAATCACTGAAAGCACACCGGTGATCAGCAGAAGCGCACGGGTTCCCCCGGTGAGACCTGACGCGAATGACCGAACAATTTCAAAAATACCTGAGATGATCAGGTAGATCGCAAAAAGTACAGCGACGACTATGACTGTTTTATCCGGCCACGAGATGACGATTATTCCCACCACGAGACTGATAACTCCACCGAAAAGTAGTAGCCACCAGATGCGGCCGATGGATGCCAACATGCTTTCTTCGGCGTCCATTTCTAGTTGGGATGACATTTATTACCTCCATATAGTACGTCTTGGGGTGGGCTATTTGTAACAAATGTTAGATTACTGCACGCGACTATTAAAATCGGAAATTGCCGTTTGGACACGCCCACATTAGTGAACTCTTTTGAGAAAGCCCTGAGTTTCAGCACGCAGCGGGCGCTCAAAAACTTCAGCGGCCGTTCCACTTTCCCACACAACACCCTCGTGCAGGAAGCACACCTGGTCGGCGATCTCCTTGGCAAAGGACATCTCATGGGTCGCCATCACGATTGTTAATCCACCAGCGCGAAGTTCGCGTACAGAGTCAAGAACTTCGCCGACCAGCATCGGATCCAAAGCAGATGTGATCTCGTCAAACAGCAGAATCTCGGGTTCCATCGCGAGTGCTCTAACAATTGCCACCCGTTGGGCTTGACCTCCGGAAAGTCGATCGGGGTAGTCGAGTGCCTTGGATTCTAACCCAAATCGCGTGAGTAGCTCCATGGCCGCGACTTTGGAGTCTTTCTGGGACTTCTTCAGAACTCGGATTGGACCAAGCGTGATGTTGTCGAGTACTTTCATGTGCGGAAAAAGATTGTAGGACTGAAAGACAATTTCAATTCGACGACGAATCGCATCAAGATCGACGTTAAATGCCGTGACATCAAGATCCCCATTAACCATGATGCTTCCGGCATCAACGGTTTCCAATGCATTGATGCATCGGAGCAGTGTTGATTTTCCCGAACCGGACGCCCCAATCAACGCTGTTGCCGAATGTTGCGCCACGGCCAGTGAGGTCCCCCGTAGTACCGGATACCCATCAAAAGCTTTCCATATCCCATCAACGCAAATATATGAATCTTGCTTGCTCACGCGACACCCCCTGCTCGCTTTTTGCGGTCCGAACGGGCCTGCATCGCATCGGCAAAATGAGTCATAGAAATAGTCAGTGCAATAAAAATTAGGGCCGCACCCACATTAGGGGTGTAATTAAAGTTTGAAGACGTGTCAATTTGGGCTCGGCGTAGCACCTCGATTGGTCCCAGAACTGCAACGAGGGCCGTGTTTTTTTTAGTGAGATGAAGTCGTTGAGAAGTGGTGGTGTCACGTTGCGCACTGCCTGTGGCAGCACTACAAAGCGATTACTTTGCAATGAAGAAAGCCCCAAGGACCGTGCGGCCATTGTTTGGCTGGGATGCACCGAACCAATTCCAGCACGAAAGACTTCTGCCACGTAGGCCCCGTAGGACAGTACGAGGGTGGCCGTTCCCCAAAAAATCGCGTCGCTGGGAACGCCGGTGAGCTGCAGTGCGGGCATCCCAAAGCCCAAAAGAAAAGCCAAAATAGTGGGAACTCCACGAAAAATATCAACGTAGAGAGTTGCCAGGACACGAATTGGCAAAAAGATGGGTGACTTGAGAGTGCGGGCGAGAGCAATCAATAAGCCCATGATCAAAATTAGTGGTTCGGCGATTAAGAAAATCCGAACGTTCAGCCAGAAGGCCTGCAAAAGTCCCGGAAAGGACTCGGAAAATTGATCACGATTAAAAAACGTTTCTGCAACTGTGCCCCAACCAGAACTGCGACCCACCAGGAGGACAACTAAGGCCACAAATACAAGTAGACTGGCGATGCCAATGAATGCATCCTGTCGAGCTTCTTTTTGCGAACGAGCCTGGCGCAGGGGATCTACATAGACCGTTTCTGCGTCAGGGGCCGGATTGTCCACGTGATAATCGTAACTAAAGTTACTTGGACTAATCCCCAATTCCTTATTCCTGGAAGTACGGTGCCGAAGTCCCAGCTAACCACGCATCTTGGATCTCCTCAAGTTCGCCGGAGTCCTTAAGAGTTGTGAGTGCCTTGTTCACGCAGTTGACAAGTGGGTTACCTTCTTGGAACAGCAAACCAAATTCCTCGCCACCGGCTACTGCTTGAAACTGACCGACAATTTTGCTGTTATCAAATTCCGCGGCGGTTACGTAGTAGGCGGTGGGGAGATCAACAACAATTCCGTCAATCTGTCCGTTTTTCAATGCACTCTTAGCGTCATTGGTGTCGTTGAAAACGTAGGTCTCATCGGTAGGTTGAACAACCTCGGTAACAAAGGAAAGGCTGGTGGTTCCCACCTGAGCACCCAACTTTGCCTCTTTTAGTTCCGTGATAGAGGTTGCACTGGCAATCGGCGAGTCGTTGAGTGCAACTACCGCCTGATTCACCGTGTAGTAGCCATCAGAGAAATCGACAACTTCCGCACGCTCTGGTGTGATCGAGATTTGGTTTATGTCGAAGTCGAAGTTCTTGGCACCTGGGGCATAGGAAGTATTGAACGGGACTACTTCCCACTTCACGTCCGTTGGTGCGAAGCCCAGTTGAGAACCCACAGCGTATGCAATTGCTGATTCAAAACCTTCACCATTTGTGGGGTCATCATCAGAGAAATACGGAGGATATGCGGGAGTGTCAGTCCCAACTGTCAGCATTCCCGGATTAATAGTTGTGAGATTTTCATAAGCGCACTCATCTGTGGCTGCACTTTCAGAAGCGCTTTCTTCCGCGGAAACTTCAGCCGTGGTCGTTTCTGCTGCGGTGTCGTCGCTGCCCGAAGAGCAAGCTGACAATAAAATTCCCGCAACGGCTAGTGAGGCCACTGCGCTAATACGAACTGATTTTCTCTGCAACTATGTTCAATCCCATCAATGAATTAGTTTGTGAAGCCACGCAAGGGAGCGCCGTAGAAGTCTTCCACTCGGGGTGCATGGGCTATTCGCAGCCCCTGTATTAGTTATCCTTAGAGAGTGCCTTGTGGATTTTCTCACACTCCGGGCAAATGGGGAATTTGGATGGATCACGATTTGGTGACCATTTCTTGCCACACAAGGCGGTAACCGCTGACCCGGTAACGGCACTTTCCACGATTTTGCTTTTCTCAACGTAATGGGCAAATTTTTCGTGGTCTCCGTCGTCGAAGCCTGATGTTCTTTCCTCAGTGAGGACACTGCCAAGCTCCTCGAGATCGGGCGCCGCGAGTGGAGTATCTAGTGGTGTGCTCATGGACACACTCTACTTTCTCCGGAGGGAGCACGAACATGCGTCAAGAATTTGAAATTTCTTCCGATACCCCCTAGGGTATTTTCATGGCAACTGTAGAATTATCTGAATCTAGTTTCGCAGACACGATCAAGCAAAGCCCAATAATCTTCGTAGACTTCTGGGCCCAATGGTGCGGACCATGTCGCAATTTCGCACCAGTATACGAACAGGCTGCTCTGGCCAACACTGACATTGTATTCGCCAAAGTTGACACCGAGGCCGAACAAGGGTTGGCAGCAAGCTTCCAAATTTCGTCCATTCCGACTCTCATGGCAATCCGTGACGGCGTAGTGCTGTATTCACAGGCTGGCGCCCTACCCCAAGAGGGGCTGAACGAATTAATTTCAGCTGTCCGTGATGTTGATATGGAACAGGTACGCACGGAGATTGCCAAGGCAAGTGACGAAGCTACCCAGGACTAAATGTCAAAATAGGGGTTCTTTGCCCGCCCCCCCCCTCCGGCAACTTTCACCACGCCCCATATGTGAATAAAAAATCGCCACAGGAGTCGGTTTCCCCAATTGAATCACTCAAGGGGCCCACGACTTGACAATGGTCTAGGAACAGGCGTGGTAGCTAAAAAGGAATTTGTGGGCGAGGTGATCTTCCGAACAAGCCTTCAGAATCCACCAATCTCCAGCTCGCTAAACGCTACTCCTAGACTTGCGAAATGACTGCCGCACTCACCCGTGAACACGTACGCTCCCTAGGCCTCACCGATCGAGACTTTCTGCGCGAACTAGATTTCACCGCAGCTCAACTGAATTCTGTTCTCGACTTAGCTGTCCGGCTCAAGCAGCTTCGCAAAGAACACAACGAGCCAGAACTGCTCTTGCACAAGAATCTTGCCGCTATTTTTGAAAAAACTTCAACCCGCACCAGAATCTCTTTCAGCGTCGCCATGAACGATCAAGGCGGAAACACTACTTTTCTGGATGGGTCATCAAGCCAAATTGGTCATAAGGAATCCCCCGCTGACACTGCGCGAGTACTCAGCCGGATTTTCGATGCAATTGAATTCCGCGGTAGCGACCAGGCTGTGGTCGAGGAGCTTGCCCAGTATTCACATGTTCCGGTGTACAACGGGCTCACAGATAAATGGCACCCCACCCAAATGCTGGCCGACTTCCTCACTATGCGTGAGCACCAAGATGACCCTGGTGAGCAGATTTCATACTGTTACCTCGGTGATGCGCGCAATAACATGGGCAATTCTCTCTTAATCATGGGAGCGATCATGGGCTCGGACACCAGAATCGTGGCCCCAAAAGCGCTGTGGCCAGAGCAATCAGTGATTGACCAAGCTCATGAGCGAGCCCAACACAGTGGCGCGCAACTCACAATCACCGAAGACCTCGCACAAGGGGTAGCCGGTGCAGAGTTCGTGCACACAGATGTCTGGGTATCTATGGGGGAACCTAAGGAAGTCTGGCAAGAGCGAGTGGAACTCCTCAAGCCTTACCAAGTGAATCAGGCGGTACTTGATTTGGCAGGCCCACGCTCAAAGGCAATGCACTGTTTGCCGGCTTACCATGACTCAAAGACGGTGGTTGGCGCCCAGATCGCACAAGAGCTCAATCTTCACGGTGGCGTCGAAATCACGCAGGATGTTTTTGAGTCACCTGCCAATATTTCATTTGATCAAGCTGAAAACCGGATGCACACAATCAAATCAATCTTGGTCGCAACCCTCGCCTAAGCGCATAAGCTCTTAAGAGTTGTTCAAGCGATCACGCAGCCCCTGCAACTGCGCATTGAGCTCTGCCGGTACCCGGTCATCAAACTCTGCGTAGTACTCCTTGGTTAACTCGGTTTCGACCAACCAAGATTCGGCGTCAACAGCGAAAAGGTCGGCAAGTTGAGCTTCTGTTATGTCGAGCCCGTCCGTGTTCAACGCACCTGGTGTAGGGATCCGACCGATTGGAGTGTCGACCGCTTCAGCTTTGCCGCTTAAGCGATTAACAATCCATTCGAGAACTCGCGCGTTTTCACCAAACCCCGGCCAAATGAAATTATCTTCAGCATCTTTTCTGAACCAATTCACCGAGTAAATGCGCGGCAGTTTATCCGGGCTAGTAAAAGCACCGATCTTGAGCCAGTGGCCCCAGTAGTCCGCCATGTTGTAGCCACAGAATGGCAACATGGCGAATGGATCCCGGCGCAGTGTGCCAACAGTTCCTTCGGCCGCTGCCGTCTGCTCGCTGGAAACAGATGAGCCAACGAACACGCCGTGCGGCCAGTCGAATGATTCAGAGACCAGTGGCACGTTAGTCGCTCTGCGTCCACCGAAGAGAATTGCGTCAATCGGGACTCCAGCCGGGTCTTCCCAATTGGATGCGATTGAAGGGCACTGTCCCGCTGGGACGGTAAATCGCGCATTGGGGTGACTTGACAGATCTGCCGAGGCAGGGGTCCAGTCGTTGCCTTTCCAGTCGATTAAGTGCTGGGGGGCTTCATCGGTCATGCCTTCCCACCAGATGTCACCGTCGTCAGTGAGAGCGACATTCGTGAAGATTGAGTTTCCACTGAGTGAGCGGATCGCATTCGCGTTGGTTTTCATGCCCGTACCGGGTGCAACCCCAAAAAAGCCTGCCTCTGGATTAATTGCATAAAGTCGACCATCCTCGCCAAATCTCATCCAAGCGATGTCATCACCGATAGTCTCCACACTCCAACCAGGAACGGTGGGTTCCAACATTGCCAGGTTGGTCTTTCCGCACGCGGATGGGAATGCAGCCGTAATGTATTTGACGTCATTTTGTGGCGACGTCAATTTTAGAATCAACATGTGTTCGGCCATCCAGCCTTCATCGCGCGCCATGGCCGATGCAATTCGTAGTGCAAAGCATTTCTTACCCAGCAACGCATTTCCGCCGTATCCGGAACCATATGACCAAATCTCGCGGGTCTCTGGGAAATGAACAATATATTTCGTGTCATTACACGGCCATGCGACATCTGGGATTGAATTGCCGGAATCGTCGACTAATGGTTGACCCACTGAATGCACTGCCGGAACGAATTCACCAAATTCGCCGATTAGATCAAGTGCCGCCTGTCCCATGCGGGTCATGATTTTCATGTTCACCACCACATAAGGGGAGTCGGTGATCTCAACTCCCAGTTGTGCGATGCGTGAACCCAGTGGTCCCATGGAGAACGGCACAACATACATGGTGCGACCACGCATCGCGCCCTTCATCAATGAATTCAGAGTCGATCGCATCTCAGTCGGTTCCATCCAATTATTGGTGGGACCTGCATCACTTTCGCGTTGCGAACAAATGTACGTGCGCTTTTCAACTCGAGCCACGTCGCTTGGATTCGAGCGGGCCAAGAATGAATTTGGGCGCAATGACTGATTGAGTTGGATCAGGGTACCGGCATCGACCATTTGATTGGTGAGTCGAGTCCACTCAGCTTCGGAGCCATCACTCCACTCAATTGCATCAGGTTCAAGCAGTGCGGCCATCTCGTCAACCCACTCAAGAAGTTGTTTATTTTGGGTGGGTGCTGCGGCGAAATCGAGTTGAGCGGGCATGTGACTACTTCCTTGCGGTGATAGTGGAACGACGGTTTTTCCGATAGCTAAGGATGCACCCAGAATTGCAAATTTGCTACCCATTTAGACGTGATTTACCACACGTGTGACAAAAAGCCCCGCAGTTATCCGCCGATAAAGGTGATGTAACCGTTTGCGCTGATTAAGCCAGTGAAAGGAACAGTTTTTCGAGTTGATCCCGAGTCATAGGGGCGTCGTCACCCTTTTCGAAACACTCTTGCATTCCGGTGGCCACGACCTTGAAGCCCGCGCGATCAAGTGCTTTGGAAACCGCAGCAAGCTGGGTGACCACGTCGGCGCAACTTCGACCGGTTTCAATCATGTTGATCACACCATCGAGTTGACCCCGGGCACGCTTAAGGCGGGTGAGTATTTCAGTGTTGACCTCCAATTGCGGTTCCATACTGCTCATACTACTCCAACTTACCCATACCGGCATGGGTATCCTAATCAGGCTAGACTTTGGACATGACTAATTCCACGGAACATTCCCACGGCAAAGATGTTCAAAGCACATTGGTCCCTCTCGCCCGCGAATTACGCAACGTGATCCCTGACACGTACGCGGGATTCGCTGCACTTCACACAGCCGCCCTCGCCGAGGGGGCACTCCCCTCTAAGACAAAAGAGCTAATTGCTCTGGCCATTGCCGTCGTTGAACAGTGTGATGGCTGTATTGCCGCCCATGCGCGAGGTGCCGCCAAAGCCGGAGCCACAAAAGAAGAGGCGGCTGAAGCAATTGGGGTTACCTTCTTGATGGCCGGTGGCCCTGCAACGGTGTACGGGCCTCGGGCCTACTCTGCGTTCTGTGAATTTGCCGATCCCAGCTGATAGCTCCCGATGAAAGTCAATCCCACATGAGCGGGAAGATCGCCCTCGTTGGCAGTGGGGAATACCTCCCGGGCATGGGTGTACTGGAATCGTGGCTACTTGAAGACCGTCCGCGTACCTACGTACAAATCGCGACGGCAGCCGCTCCCGAAGGTGAAAGATCAATTGCCCGATGGCATGAACTCGGGAAAGAAGCCGCCCAGCGGCTGGACGCCGAACAGGTGGTCATCGACATCCGAAATCGCACAGATGCTGACGACCCAAAAATCGCGCAAGCCATTGCCGGGGCCGGACTGATCTACCTCTCAGGTGGCAACCCGAACTTTCTCGCACAGACCTTGCGGGAAACCCTCGCCTGGAAAAGCATCCTGGAGCAATGGCGCTCCGGTGCATCAATCGCAGGCTGCAGCGCAGGCGCAATGGCCTTGTGCGGTTACGTTCCTAATTTCCGCCACCCAAAACAAGGCGGTGAATCAGGACTTGGCTTAGTTTTTAATGCGCGAGTGATTCCACATTTTGATCGTTACAGCCGCTTCATTCCTGACTTTGCGCTCAAGCCTTTACTTACCGATGGACAGCAAATAATTGGCATCGACGAAAACACTGCCCTCACCAGTAGTGGTCCAGGTGAAAATCACGCTCGCGAATGGGCATTTCGTAGCATGGGCCAAGGCTCAAGTTGGCGCATTGACGCAGATCGCAAACATCGAATTAATGGTTCCGTCCAACTCTTGGTCGACACCCATGGATAAATTGATTGAACAGTATTCCATCTCCGAGTTTCCCCAGACGCAATCATTGCGCCGCGGGATTCGAACTTTTAAACCACGCCGCAGCCGGATCACAAAATCTCAGCAATACGCGGTCGATAACCCCCAAGAACTGGTTATTGATTTCCAAAACGAATTTTTGAATTGGCCCCAAAAACCAACTTCGCTTTATCTCGACATCGGTTTCGGCAATGGCATGTCAACCCTCGCCTTCGCTAGCGAAGAACCCAAATCAGCTTTCCTTGCCGTCGACGTTCACACACCCGGTGTAGGGGACCTACTGTCCAAGCTTCATGAACGTGAAATCACCAACGTGCGGGTGATGGAAACTGACGCAATTGCAGTATTAGAAAACATGATCAGACCGAGATCCCTCGCGGGTATTTACACGCTATTCCCAGATCCTTGGCAAAAAGCCCGGCACCACAAACGTCGAATCGTGCAGCAAGGAATTCTGGACCTCATGCACTCACGCCTAATGCCCGGTGGTTTTTGGCACATTGCGACGGACTGGTCCCACTACGCCGAAGCCATTTCTGAACTCTTTGCCCAGCCATTCAATACAAAAAAGTGGAGTCGTGGCAATCAGGCAAGGCCGGAACGAGCCGTAACCCGTTACGAAGAGCGGGCAATA
Organism: Candidatus Nanopelagicales bacterium; assembly: GCA_028825115.1. Lineage (GTDB taxonomy): Bacteria > Actinomycetota > Actinomycetes > S36-B12 > S36-B12 > UBA4592. The sequence continues at coordinate 12,383 of JAPKAV010000015.1, forward strand.
TCTGAGGGACGGGCCGTAACCGACTTTCATTTCTTGGTCAACTAGAACGTGAACTCCCAAAACCTACTCAATGAATCTGCCTTGGCAATGTTTAGACTCTCAACATGATTAATCTGGAGACTTTGAGCCGTCTGTACGCCGCGCACTCGGATTCGTTCACGAGCGAAGTCGCCCCGTTGACGATCGGGGAGAAGATACTTGACCGACCGGCTCTGATGGCGACGGTGAACCTGTCCCCGGACTCCACCTACCGGGAGAGCATCGCCCTCAGCCCCGAATCGGCCGTGCGTAAGTCACGGGTCTATTGGGCGCAAGGAGCCGATGTGGTCGATCTTGGAGCGGAGTCCAGTACCGCAAAAGCATCACGCGTGGGCGTGAAGGAGCAGATCGGCACACTGGTCCCGGTCATTGAGGAGCTCAACGCAGACGGCATCTCTCTCTCAGTCGAGACTTACGAACCCGAAGTGGTGCGGGCTTGTCTGAGCGCCGGCGCCAAGGTGGTCAATTACACCGGAACCACACACCAGGAAGCGGTTCTCGACCTTGCCAGCGAGTTCGACGCCACCGTCATCCTGTGTTACGTGAAGGGGGCCGATGTGCGCGAAATAACTGATGTTGATCTAGATAATGATCCTATTCCTAAACTACTCGACTATTTTTCTCAGCGAACCGACTCAGCCAAGAAGCACGGTGTGACCAAAATTGTCATCGACCCAGGCATGGGCTTCTACTATGAGAATCTTGTAGATCCCATCACGCGTGTGAGGCACCAAACCAACGTAATTCTGAACTCTTTCCGCTTAAAAAGTTTGGGGTATCCGATCTGTCAGGCTCTCCCACATGCTTTCAATCTATTTGAAGATGAATTCCGTACTGCTGAAAGCTTCTTTGCCGTAATCGCCAGCCTGGGTGGAGTGGACCTGGTGCGGACCCATGAAGTCGCCAAAGTGCATTCGGTGTTAAGAACAATGCAATTGGACACGGCGCTGTCCTCACGCCACTAGCAAACGCACATACATGCCACGGCGCTGCAGGCTCTAGCCCCAGAAAGCGTCCAAAACAATGGTGTCTTGTGTGGACAGGGTTAGTCGATCTGTTTGGTAATCCATTGTGACGGCTTGCGCCTCGCCATCGATGGACCCCACCCGCCACGTGTAGCCGTTGGCCTCGATCAGTGCACCCGCGTCCTCTAGTGTCATTTCCGAGGCAACAAGTTCCTGCTGAAAATCTACCTGATCCGGTGAAAAATCAGTGTTTTCCGTTGCGGTCATGGTTTCACTCGGCTCCACTTCACTGCTCTCGCCGGAGCCACTGGTGCTGCAGCCGACTAGGCCGACCGTTGCCACAAAAAGTAGTGTGCTTAGAGTCAGCAAGATTTTTTTCATTGGGCCTCCCCAGACAGATGGACAGTGTCGAGATGTCGATGCTAGTTTCAATCCAAAGTGTACACCAGTCTGCGCAACCCAGACCTTTGCTTCTGATCCATCACCTTTTCCCAATTTAATGAGTTATGTGAATCTTCGTGAGCTTGCGATTCGATGCTCGAAGTTACCACCGCCGATTGATCGGTATCCGCCCCGCACGGGCCTTCTTGGTCCCAATGGCACACTGGCACCATGACCAAGAAGATCGAGAATCCCCCGTCTGACGCTGACGACCAGCGCGCCAAGTTCAAAGCTGCCCTCGATGCAAAAAACCACAAGCCCGGTCACACTGGATCGCATCCCTCTGCGACCGGCGGAGCAGTGAAGGACCCTTCCGGCCGGTCAGGCGGCAAACGCGAATTTCGCCGCAAGAGCGGGGGCTGACCACCTCACGCTAAGTCCCGAGGTTTTTGGCCACCGGTATTGGATGCGTCTCCCGAAGTAGATCAATTCACCACACTCGCTCGATATCTCTCAAGCATGCAAAACTCAGAAATGTGTCGTCCGCTTAACATGATGGAGTTTTTCAGTGTGCTCCCACGCTGGCATCGTGCGTGGCGGATCTGCCGATCACCCGTTCAGATGCAGGTATCCCCAGGACAACGACGCGGCCAGCGCCACCCAGATCTGGTAGGGCAGCAAAAGTGCACCCCACAGCGGGCGGGCCAAGAACGCGATAATCACGATCGGAACAGTGAGAACCGCCGCGGCGCTGAGGGCTATCGCTGCCGACGCCAACTCGTGCGGCACGTAGAACAAGTACGCCCATGCGAGCGCCGAAGCGATTGAAGCAGCCAAAAAAAAGATCAGCACCCCAACGCGTGGCGGCACTGCCCGCCACACCACCACTGATGAGACCACTGCCAGCGCCACGAAGTTGTAGGTCCAGATGAACCCGAACACCCATGACGGCGGCTGCCACCGTGGTTGTTCAAGACTTCGGTACCAGGATTCGTCGGTACCCACCCACACCCCTGAAAGCGCCGCGTAGGTGATTATTGCGGCGATCACTACCCCGATGGCGAGAAGCCGCCAGGCGGTGCTGGGACTAGGTGATGCTCGCTCAGACATGCGGACCATTCTTCCGTGAACCCAACCGAGCGGTTGATGGCGTACCTTTGTGGAGATGCCGGGAATCGAACCCGGGTCCGTGCAGGATTTTTCCGTCCTTCTACGTGTGTAGCTGCGCTATCGCTGTCTCGGCCCCCGCACTATGTGCAGCACTTTGCGGTGGCAGCCCAGTTACTGTTTGGTTTTCCGCCTGTCTCCGTAACCGAGACGATTGGTGAGTCCCCTAGCGACGTCAGACCCCAATTCGAGGACGCATTGGGCTGACGGCTGATTTATCGGTTACGCAGCGAGTGCGTAAGCGTCAGCAGACTGCTTAGTTTTGGCAGTTATTTGTTTTTAAGGGTGTTTAACGAGATCACCTTAAATTCTCGACACGCTTCTCCGGTTAAACGACTGAACGTCGAAACCTTTCATCCCCTATTTATTTATGACCCTAGTCTAACCCCTTGGCCCGTCTTCCGACTAATCGCTGGGTTTCACGCTTGGCTTCACGCTCAGCAATTGCTTGCCGCTTGTCATAGCTCTTGCGCCCACGAGCGACAGCAATCTCTACTTTTGCGTAGCCGTCTTTGAAATAGAGCGAAAGTGGAACCAGGGTCACTCCGGTGTCCTTGGTGGCCTGTTCAATCCGCTTAATCTCGTCCTTGCGCAAGAGAAGTTTGCGGGCTCTCCGTGGTTCGTGATTGGTCCACGTGCCCATGGCGTATTCGGGAATGTGAATCTGACGCAGCCAAATAGCACCATTCTCGTACTGGGCGAAACCGTCAACCAAACTCGCTCGGCCTTGCCTCAGAGACTTCACTTCGGTGCCGGTGAGGACCAATCCCGCCTCGTAGACGTCTTCGATTGAATAATCGTAACGAGCTTTTTTATTTTGGGCAATCAACTTTTTGCCGGTCTCACGTGCCATTAGCTGCTGCCTCCCATTTGGGTGTGCTCGGACTCACACCCAGCACCGCGTTGGACGCTTTCAGCACGGCACCGCTCGCATTGCTGCGCCGTACCAACCCATGGGATCATACGGGGTTCCGTCGAGGCGGGTCTCAAAATGCAAATGAGGTCCGGTGGACCATCCTGTTGAACCGACCTTGCCGACTTCTTGCCCGCGGCTGAGGCTCTGACCAACTTTTACGCTGGTCGAAGACAGGTGGGCGTAAAAAGTTGTTAAACCACCACTGTGAACAACGAGCACCGCATTGCCATAAGGCCCTCCGCGCGTGATTGTCGCCACCGAACCTTGGTCCGCAGCCTTCACTGTCGTACCGCTTGGCGCTCCAATATCAATTCCAGTGTGACAGGAATTATGGCCGTAGATCGGGTGAATGCGCGGTCCTGCACCCCCGCCTCGCGAGAGACCCGGCAGCGGCCAAGTGAGCGATCCACTCGGTGACTGGGCATTTTGCGGCGCCGCGCCCTGGGCGGCAGCCTCCCTCGCGGCCGCAACAGCCTTCCGTGCAGCCAATTTGAGCTTGCGCTCTTCACGTTTAAGTCGCTCGTAACGGTTCTTGATCTTCCCTTTGAACCTCTTTGCCGACTTAACAGCTTGGCGCTTGTCCTTACGCAGCTGCACTACGGCTCGTTGCTGTTTCTTAGCTGTTGTGAGTGCTACCTGAAATTTACGCAACTCGCGATCTGCTTGTGCTTGTGCCGTCGTTGCCTTTTCCGCGAGTGCGGTGAGCTTGACTTCTTGTATTTCCGCGTCGGCACTTGACGCCAGAATTACCCGCTCCATGCTTTGCTGCTCGCGACTGACGTAATTGACAGCTACCATCCGGGCCGTAAAGTCAGCTGGATCTTGCGCGGACATCAAAATGGCGACCTCGTTTAGGGGTCCCTGTTGGTACACGGCTCGGGCAACATCTTCAATGTCTGCCCTTTGTCCATCCAATTGGCGCTCAAGTCTCGTGAGTGCTCGGGTGCCCAGAATCAGTGAGCTCTTTGCGTATTCGGAGTCAACGCGCGCCGAATCCGCAACTGCAGCGGCCTCTTTGGATTCACGAAAGGCTGCCTCCTTGAGAATTTTGGCTTGCACCAAGGAACGCTGGGCCTTAGCTGCAGCATTGACAGCCTTTTGCAATTTGGTATTAGCTTTACCCAAAGCTTGGGTCGTCGACTTAAGGCTTGATTGAACCTGACTCTGCTCACTCTTGATTTGACCAAGGTCCGCGGCATGCATGGGCGCGATAAATCCCGCGCTCGCCATGAGGGCGCAGGCAAGTGACGCGGCAATACCGGTGCGGGAGGGGACCACATATGCAGGGTAAACCCAGACAGTCGATTCACTCTGGTGCGGTCTGGCGTGTTGCGCGATTAAACCCTCAAGTACTTCCTGAGAGTCAAGAAGGCGGCGATACCGGAAAGCCCGATGCCCACAAGGATCAAAATTGGAGCGATTCCCACCACCGCGTCCCAGCCAACAAATGATGTGAATTGGAACGAAGGGGCGAGAACCTGGTCAATGATGACTGATTTGGCGAGCACCAGCCCACCCACAGCCAGGATCGCTCCGATCCCAGCGGAAACTGCAGCCTCCAGCAGGAACGGCAGCTGAATATAAAGATTGCTCGCACCGACCAGTCGCATGATGCTAGTTTCGCGTCGCCTGCTAAATGCGGCCACTCGCATAGTGTTGGCTACGAGAAGCACGGTCACAACCAACATGACAACGGCAATGATCAGCGCAATTGCTTGGAGTCCTCCTAACAATTGGAAGAATTTGTCGAGCACCTGTCTTTGATCGTTGACCTGCTCAATTCCTGGTCGACCCGAGAAAGCGGATGCAACCACGTCATATTGCGTTGGGTCTGCAAGTTTCACCCGGAAAGATTCAGGCAATGCACTTTCATTGACGCTGTCAGCAATTGGTGAGCTGGAGAATTGTTCTTGAAAGCGCACATAGGCTTCTGCTTGGGATTCGTAATAAATATCTTGAACGAGGGGCCGTAACGACTCGAGGTCAGCCTCGATTTGATCACGCTGCCCTGCGGTAACAGCGCCTCCCGCACACGAAGGAGTGTCGCTCCCCTTTGCACACAAGAAAATAGAAACCTCAACCTTGTCGTACCAAAAATCCTTCATGGTGTCGACTTGCGCGCGCACCAGCAAACTCACACCAAAAAGACTCAGCGACACAGCAACCGTGATGATCACGGCCAGAGTCATGGTGAGATTGCGGCGAAGTCCATTGCCAACTTCGCTGGCGACAAATTCGGCGCGCATTAGCGGACGTACCCATACACGCCGCGAGACTGATCGCGCACCACATGTCCGTTCTCAAGTTCAATAACTCGGCGGCGCATCTGGTCAACTATTTGTGCATCATGGGTAGACATGACCACCGTTGTTCCCAATCTGTTGATTCGATCGAGCAATTTCATAATGCCAACAGAGGTTCCAGGATCAAGGTTTCCGGTCGGTTCGTCGGCAATCAGCATTTTGGGTCGGTTAACGAATGCGCGGGCAATGGCCACACGCTGCTGCTCACCGCCGGAGAGTTCATCTGGGCGGCGATGCTCTTTGCCTTCGAGCCCCACCACCTCAAGAACTTCAGGCACTACTTTCTTAATAAGGGCCTTGGGCTTACCAATCACTTCAAGGGCAAAAGCTACGTTTTCAAACACACTCTTATTGGGCAACAACCTGAAGTCCTGGAACACAGTGCCAATTTCACGACGCAGAGTTGGGATCTTCCAGTTAGAAAGTCGGCTGAGGTCTTTACCTAAAACCCACACATTTCCCGAGGCTGGTCGCTCTTCGCGAAGCACCAGTCGCAAAAAGGTGGACTTACCGGAACCCGAAGGTCCAACAAGGAATACAAATTCGCCTTTTTCTATTTCAAGGGACACGTCTTCGAGTGCGGGATGGGTTTGACTCGCATAAAGCTTAGTCACGGTATCGAACAGGATCACTGCGCGGTGCTCCGTTTCAGTCGGAAAGCCATCAGGTTAACGCACATCAGTCTAAGCGGAAAGGGTCACAAAATTGGATTACGGCGTGGCCGAATTGGTCTTTCTCCACCGAATTCCGGCTTGTACGAGTTCATCAATTTCCCCGTCGAGCACTGCCCCGGTGTTACCCGTTTCCTTATTGGTCCGCAAATCTTTCACCATTTGGTAGGGGTGCAGGACGTACGAGCGCATCTGGTTGCCCCATGAACCACCGGAGTCATCTTTAAGAGCGTTTAGCTTGGCGCGTTCGACTTGGCGCTGAGTCTCCAATAACTTTGCTTGCAAGACCACCATTGCTGTGGCCCTGTTCTGCAGTTGAGATCTTTCATTTTGACAAGAAACCACAATGCCGGTCGGGATATGGGTCAGTCGCACAGCTGAGTCGGTTGTATTGACACCTTGACCGCCAGGGCCACTCGAACGAAAGACATCTACCCGCAAATCGTCTTCGGGGATGTCAACACTCTCGGACTGCTCCAAGACGGGAATCACTTCAACGTCAGAAAATGAGGTTTGACGCCGACTCTGATTATCAAATGGCGAAATGCGTACTAAGCGGTGTGTCCCTTGCTCAACCGAAAGGGTCCCGTAGGCGTACGGCGCCTTCACCGCAAATGTTGCGGACTTGATGCCGGCTTCTTCAGCGTAAGAGGTGTCGTAGACCTCGTAACTCCAGCCGTGTCGTTCGCAGTAGCGCGTGTACATGCGCAGCAACATTTCGGCCCAGTCGGCAGCATCAACGCCACCGGCGCCCGATCGGATGGTGATCAGGGCTTCGCGCTCGTCGTATTCTCCTGAGAGAAGTGTTCGGATCTCAAGTTCGCCCACAACTACTTCAAGTGCCTTGAGCTCTTTCAGCGCATCGTCGAGCGACTCTTGGTCGCCAGCGTCCTCCGCCAACTCAAAAAGGACCGGCAGATCCGCGTCTCTCCTCTTGACAGATTCGAATTTGCGCAATTCACCTTGGATAGTGGACAGTTTTGAGGTTACTTTCTGGGCATTTGCTTGGTCATCCCACAAATTAGGGACAGACGCTTCTGCCTCAAGTGCCGCGATGGATTCCTTCATACGGGGGACGTCAAGCACAGTGCCGATACTGCTCACTTTGACTGCAAGTTCATTCAGTCGCTCTTGAATTTCAAGTGAGGGCACATGCGAACTTTACGAGTCGACTATTGACATAAGCGTTACGGGGCGTAATCCAACCTTGCCGAGGCGCTCACCTCGACGGGATCAAATGGCAACGCGTCAAAAAAGGTGAGGCGCAATGGCGCGTTCAAGCTGACAAGAACTGACTTACCGTCGGGTTCAACCGTAAGGTTGCTAAGTTCAATTTCGGAACCCTCGGCCATGACTTTTGCGTGCGTCCTCGCAATGTTCTGTACTTGCGCTGAATTAAGCCTGGTGGATTGGGTAGCTCCCGTTCGGTAGTACTCCTCCAGGTCTATTCCTTGGGCTCCGGCAAGAGCAATTGAGTCGGCAACTGATTGAAGCTCCCGTTGCTGAATGAAGGCACCGGCGCTGTCGGTTATTACCGCCAGTGCCAGCAGACACACTCCAATCATGCCGATGCCGAGAAGCATGATGCTGCCCTCGTCTTTCATGGCCCACCCGCCTCGCGGTATTGATCAACTAAGAGCGTGGCCTGCGCAGTTACGGGCATTGTGATTACGTCCGATGACCCCCAGCGGGGCACAAATGGCAGTGGGACCTGGGCCGTGATTTCCATGGAGACCTTTCCACCCGGGGTGAGACACGCAATGTGATCGCACGTGGTGAAAATTTCCGGTTGTGCGTCTGCGAGGCCGTGGTCCTCAAACGCTTGTTCTGCAGCCACGACTGCTCTCTTATCGCCACTGGAATTGCTCGTGCTGGTAACAAACGCTCGCACACTTTCGCGGGCTGCCTGGTTGGCGGCAAACTGCGCCGCATTGAGGGTCAGGACGGTTATTGCGATATAGATCAGCGGAAGGATGATTGCGACGCCAACAACAATAAACTCAATTGAAGCGCTCCCTTGATCGCTGTTACTCCGCCAGCGCATGACCGGTCAGTTTCATTGACGTTGGACCGTAAAAACCAATCAAAGGCAATTCAGTCTCGACCACAACTGCGAACATTTTGTTATCCCCTTCGGTGACCTGTGATGCACTGATGCTCCGCACGGCCGCTCCAGCAATATTGCTTTCCAAGATGGACCTGGTGCGTGACTCTGCTCGAGTGAGATCCCCGTCCACTAAAGCAGCGACCCGCGCGCCTTCAATTGCAGCACTTGTGACCACACTGCGCACATGGATAGCGAGCATCAGTTGAAGTACCGCCAACGCAACGAGCATGAGCAACGGGGCAACCAGGGCGAATTCAACGCTTGCGTTCCCGCTATCGCCCTGCAGTCGTGTCCTATCAGTGCTGCGTTTATGCGGAGACACTCGAGATCGCTCGATCCAAGATTCCGGTGAGTTGGTCGTCAGCGATGAGCCAGATGGCCGTGACCAGTCCCGCCGTCATCACCGCAACAAGCACCCAGCCGGGGACATCGCCACGCACATTAGCCAACTTGGTGCATAACTTGCCTAATACTAGTTCGGTATTCATGTCATACCTTTCCTTGATATATGTATTTTGTTGTTGTTACGGAACAAGAACCTCTAGACCGCGCATTGCGGGAAATAGCGCAATGATGATTACGGTCGGCAGGATCAAGAACACGACCGGGACCAACATGACAACGTCTTTTTTCCCCGCGAGCTCAATTAAGTGTTGCTTTTGCTCACTACGAGCGTCGGCTGCCTGAGCGCGTAGAACACCGCTCAATGGGGTCCCCCGCTCAATTGCAATCACTAAGCCGGAAACAAAACGCTCTACTGAGCGAGAACCAGTACGTTCGGACATGGCAATTAGTGCATCGATAAATGCGGAGCCCGCCTTAACATCGGCAACGCAAGTTTCTAATTCATTTGCCAGGTCTCCTTGGCCTAAATGTGCGATTCGAGTGAGTGCGGCAAGGGACGTCTCTCCAGCTGTAACCGAAAAAGCCAGCAGTTCTGCGAGATCAGGGAATTGCGAGTCAATTCGTTCAACCCGCTTTCTTCCCATTCCGGAAACGTGTCTGTCGTGCAGAAGAAAGCCAATTACGATCCCCAGCGCCACCGTGAAGGCAAGTGCAATCGGATTCGATCCACGCCCAATGGACCACATGCCCATCACAAAGCCTGCAACTAATCCCAGCGCTGCCCACGTAATTTGCTCCCGCCAATAGTGGGAGCGTGCACAGTTTGGTGACTGCTTCACGAGCGCTGTTTGCGTGCAACGTAGATAGAGACGGCATTCCAGAGTTCATAGCAATGAGCAAATCAAGGCATTCGCCCTGGCGCACCTCACCAACAATCAATCGAGTGGGCGCACGCGCAGTGCTTCGCGCACCAGCCTGCGCAATGGGATCTCACCCGTTCCCTCCAAACTAGCGTCCCGAGTCTGCATGGCGATCCAGTCAGGATGATCAATTTTGATTTCAAACACTTCTTCGCAACTAATCACCCGCTCATGTTTAGGGACACAACCCAAGAGCGCATTAAGCAATGTAGTTTTGCCGGCCTGGGTTCCCCCCGCCACTACTGTGTTGAGCCCACATTGAACGGCGGCGTCCAGAAATACTGCCGCTTGCTGATTAAGTGTGCCCAATCTGACTAGGTCAAAAATTGTTTTTGGTCGGACCACAAACCGCCGAATATTTACCGACCAATGCTTTTGAGTTACCTCTGGAATAACCACGTGGAGCCGGCTGCCGTCGGAAAGAACCGCGTCGACAAATGGTTGCGAAAGGTCTAACCGTCGCCCAGAGGTGCGCAACATCCGTTCAACTAGATCACGCACCTGTTCAGGGGTGAGAACGATCCCGGTCAATTCACTTCTGCCGCCACGGGCAATAAAGACTCGGTTCGGTTTATTTATCCAAATTTCCTCCACTGAAGTGTCATCGAAAAATTTTTACAACGGGCCGAAACCGGAAATCTGGTGATGCACCTCAAGGACCAAAGCAGGTACGTCGATCATCGATCCACCGGCGAAAAGGTCCGATGCGCACTCTTGAATTAGGTGAAGTACCCGCGCACTATCCTGTACCGGATCAAGATCAAGGGTCCTGATTTGTTCACGTACGCGCGATTCAACAAGCACTGCATCCATGTGATTCCCCTTTTATCTACGCCTTATTCCGTGTGGGTTGCACGCGTTCAGGGTAAATTGAATCAGGACATTAAATACAGTGGCGATTTTCTAACTGTGGATAACTCTGCTCAGAATATGAATCGGTCCCAGGCAGCTTTAACAAACTCGGGATGTTCGGACTGTGCCATGTGACCAGTGTCAGGCAATACAACCACGTGTGCGTTGGGAAAGTGTTTAGTGAATCGATGTGCGTTCTTAGCGCTCACCAGTACGTCCTCTCGGCCATAAATTCCCAGGGTCGGCGCACTCACACGTTCGGCCAATTTCCACGGGCGATCTGCCCCCCTGAGATCGGTGTTTGTCTTAAACAGGCCGCGAAGGGAGCCAAGAAATGCTTCCGTGTTGTAAGTGAAGTGATCACGTTCGTCGGCTTCCTGAACAGCCTCAGCCATTCGGATTTGAGAAAACTGATCGGGGTGTGCGGTACAGCCGTCAATAGTTGCTTGCACTCGGTCCTGCGCAGAACTCTGAAAATACTTTGGGAGCAATTTTTCACCAATACCTGGAATCGCAATTGCCGGTAGATGAACATTTCCCTTGGTTGCATAAAGGCTCGGCAATGCGGGCGAGATCAAAGTGAGCGAACGCACCAATTCAGGTTTACGTGCGGCAAGTTGCAATGCAATAGCACCACCGAGTGAGTTACCAAAAAGATCAACTGGACCTAAACCCTTGGCCAAGATGAATTCGGCAACAGCTCGGGCATGACCCGACGGGGTGTAATCACCGTCCCGCGGGGGCGGCGAAATGCCAAACCCTGGAAGATCAACCGCGTAGACCGTCAATTGGGTATCGAGAGTCAACATCAGGTCGGTCCAGTTGAGAGAGGACCCACCCAAACCGTGCAGAAAAACACCCACTCGGTCCGGTGACTTTGTCCCTACCGCAGTTGTTCGATAAGAAATCGTTCGCTTTGGGAGAAATTCGATACTTCGGTCATAAGCCTGCGCGGCTTCAACTCGTGAGGCAATAGGGGCAAGCACTCTTTCAGCGTACGGGTAAATGCACGCCGAAGCAAAGTAGACTACGGATATGGCTTTCACGGCGTCCATCGACGAATCAAGTTCGCGCGCGGCACGCCTGCCCAAAGCAGAACGCCGAGAACAACTTATGGCCGTGGCGCGGTCAGTCTTTGCTGAACAGGGATACCACACCACCAGCATGGAAATAATCGCCGAGACCGCCGGAGTCTCCAAGCCACTTCTCTACCAGCATTTCCCCAGCAAACTTGATTTGTACTTGGCGCTACTCGACGCTGGTATTGACGAATTACTCGACAAATCAGATGCTTCCCTGCGCGACATCACCGACAATAAATTACGCGTGATCGCTACTGTTCAGACGTACTTTGAGTTTGTGGACGACCCCCAAGACGCTTATCGTCTCGTTTTCGAATCTGACCTCACCAATGAACCTGAGGTGCGGGCCCGCCTCGAGCGCCTCGAGCGAGAAGTAATCAAGCGGATTGCTGCTGTGATCAAACAGGACACCGGCCTAAGTGAAACTCAAGCGACCCTGCTGGGGGCCGGGCTACACGGTATGGCTCAAGTTGCCGCCACCAACTGGTTGCGGGATCCTTCTCTTCCCAGAAGCGACGCAGCCGAACTGGTGTCACTTCTCTCCTGGCGCGGAATTAGCGGATTCCCGCTCTCGCACCCACCAACCAGCCCGCTCATGGCGCAGTAACAAAATCAAATAGCAATCGGAAGGAAGAATTATGGACATCACAATTGGAGTGCAGCACATTGCACGAGACATCTCACTTGAAACCGAGGAGAGCGCCGAGGCGATTTCTCAGAAAGTCACGGAGGCGATTGCCTCGGACGGAATGCTGAACCTGACCGACACTAAAGGTCGGATTGTGCTGGTTCCCGCCAGCAAAATTGCCTACGTTGATCTAGGGCCTGCAACCGGCCGTCGCGTGGGGTTTGGTAAATAGCTTCTAGGCTGCTAAACCGAGATCGGCCATGCGCCGAGAGTGACTATCCGTTAATCGCGCCAACATGCGACCGATTTCCGCGAGATCAGCTCCTGGCCGATCAACTCCTCCAATAATGAGTGCTGCCAGCGCATCCCGTTCGGCGGCAACTCTTTGGGCTTGAGATAACGCCTCACCCACAAGCCGTCGCCCCCAGAGCGCCAAACGCCCGGCAACTTTTGGGTCTTCCTCTATCGCGGTGCGAATTCGTTCAACGACGTAGGCCGCCTGTGAGAGGTCATCACACACTTCACATACCAGTTCACGAGTTTTTGGATCCACATAAGAAGAAATTTCACGGTAGAAATCCAAACCGATTCCATCACCCACAAAAGCCTTCATTAATCCTTCGAGCCAGTCCGTTGGCTTGGTCTTCATATGAAAGTCTTCAAGTGTCTGACGAAATGGCTCCATGGCGATTTCAGGGTCGGCACCGAGTTCAACAAGTCGATTGCGGAGCGCGGTGAAGTGCCTAAATTCCGTTGTGGCCAATTCGCCCATCGAGGCCTTGTCGGCGAACGTTGGCGCCAGCACCGAATCAGCAGCCATCCGCTCAAAGGCGGTCAGTTCACTCACGGCCAGCACTGCGAGGAGGTCAATGACCGCCGCCCGGTATTGCGGGTCATTGTCTAACTCCTGATCAATCGGCTCCTGAGTCATCGGGCCCAATCAACTCCGTTCATATCGGGGGGATCGCACTTGGCTAGGGCTAGCCGAGCCCCCTTAGGGTATCGGGGTACCATGAAATCAATGAGCCATTCGCTCAGGATCCCCGAAGCGGGCAGATTCCCGCCTCATTAACACTGGAGTTCTTCTGTCAACCACGATCGAAAACCCGCCGGAAAACCAGGCTGAAAATACGCCGGCACCGGCTAAATCATTTGCCGAACTCGGAGCGCACCCCAAAATTGTCTCCGCGCTTTCAGCTAAAGGCATTGATTTTGCCTTCCCCATCCAAGAAATGTGCATGTCCATGGCCCTTGATGGACGCGACATTATTGGCCAAGCCAAAACCGGAACTGGTAAAACATTAGGTTTCGGAGTGCCCCTACTCCAGCGCATGGAGATCCCTGGTGGATCAACACCACAGGCACTCGTTGTCTGCCCTACCCGCGAACTCGCATCCCAAGTTGCATCGGATCTCCAAATTGCCGGAAAGGACCTCGGCGTTCGCGTACTAGCCGTGTACGGCGGTCGCGCAATTGAGCCCCAGATCGATGCCCTCAAATCCGGAATCGATGTTGTGGTGGGAACCCCCGGTCGAATACTTGACCTTGCCGGTCGTCGCGATCTTAATTTGGGCAGCGTCCGGGTACTTGTCATGGACGAAGCCGATGAAATGCTCGACATGGGCTTCCTCCCTGACGTCGAACGAATTGTCGCAATGCTCCCCACCAACCGACAGACCATGTTGTTCTCGGCAACAATGCCGGGTCAAATTGTCAACCTGGCTCGCCGCTACATGTCACAGCCCACGCATATTCGCGCAAGTGATCCCAGCGATGAAAGTGCCATGGTTGACTCAATTGAGCAGCATGTATGGCGCGCCCATCCAATGGACAAGTTCGAACTGGTTGCCCGAATTATGCAAGCAGATGGTCGTGGGCTCGCCATGATCTTTACTCGGACAAAGAGAAAAGCACAAAAGATTTACGACGATCTCACTGAGCGCGGCTTCGCCGTGGGAACTGTCCACGGCGATTTAGGCCAAGGCGCGCGTGAACAAGCCCTGCGTGCATTCCGCGCTGGCAAGATTGACATCCTTGTGGCAACCGACGTGGCGGCTCGAGGCATTGACGTTGATGGTGTGACCCATGTAATCAACTTTGAGTGCCCAGAAGATGAAAAGGCCTACCTGCACCGAGTTGGGCGTACAGGTCGAGCGGGTAACTCTGGGGTTGCAGTGACGCTCGTTGATTGGGAAGACGTTGCCCGCTGGCAAATGATTGATCGTGCGCTCAAATTGCCGTTCAAGGATCCACTTGAGACCTATTCAACGAGTGAGCATGTGTACACCGGTCTTGGTATCCCAGCTGATGCGACTGGTCGCCTTGCAAAGGGTGAGCGGACCCGCGCTGGTCTTGGCGCTGAGAACCTTGAAGATATAGGTGGGAGGCCACCACAGCAAAAACCGCCGGCTCGCAAATCATCTGGAGGCAGGCCCCCGGCGCGGAAGCAATCCGCAACTAAAGCGCCCACGGGCGCATCTGAAGGCAATACCCCCAAAAACAAGCCAACGGGCAAAACCCGCGAACGTCGCCGGACCCGCAGCGGTGACGGAACCTAATTTCACACGTGAGCTTGCGCGCACCCGCGAATGTGCGCGCTTGGCGCGGGATTTCCTCGAAGTACACGTGTTAGCTTCACCTGCAAGAGACTCCTTGGAACTCGTTACATCTGAACTGGTCACGAATGCCTTTACACACGGGATCGGTGAAATCCACATCGCACTTGAATCTGGTCCGCAATCGAAGTGGACTGTCCGCGTGAGTAGCGATTTCGACGCATCAGCCGGTCCTCCAGATCTGGGTGTTCAGAAAGTTCGTGATGACCTTGCCGAAAACGGGCGGGGTCTACAGGTTGTTGGTGCAGTGAGTTCACAGCGGGGATGGGATATCGCCGGCCCAACCCTGGTCGTGTGGGCAACAATTTCACAATAACTAGTGGATACTAGTGAATAACTAAAGAGTCGTGTAACTCGCCCAAATAAGTAGTGACGAGAACAAAACCACCGCGAAGGCGAACCAGCCGAGCCTCGCTACCTTGACACTCGGCAACTCCTCACGGAAAACTCCCATCAGAACCGCGCCTCCAAGGAATCCCGTGGGAATAGCAACCCACAATTCGTTAGGTGGTGGTGCGATAAATGACAACAGAAGCCCCAATGCAAGGGCGGCCGAAAGAAGCCATCTATCTTCCCTGCGGAAATGCTTCGGGTGAGCACGCGCCATTCCCCGATCGGTCAAAATGAAATGCAAGCTCATGACCACCGCGAAAAGAACAGCGAAGTCTGCGCCAATTTCAATCCGGTCAAAATTCGTATACGCGAAAATAAGGCTGAGAAGCGCAATCATGCCCAGATGAATCCGGTAAAGCTGTTTCGAACTATTTGGCTTCGACTCGGCTTTGACGTCCAGAAAATAGAACGTAACCAAGCCGATGAGCGCCACGAAGAACAAAGCTGATTGAATAAATAAATCCGGGAGCGCTTCGGCCAGCCCAGCCCGGTTGAACGCTTCTTCACCGTTGGCTAATTCTGGCAACAAATGCACGAACACGTAGGCGATTGCTACCCCTCCGGCAAATGAGGCGATGGCATCCTGGCGACTCGATGTTCGATTAAGTAGTGTGCTGTCAAGAATGCGGGGGGCAAATATGTGTGTGAGTGATACAAATGCAGTTAATCCAATTGCGATAACCCACGTAGTATTCACCCGGCCACTGTACTTGCATTAACCCTTAAGCTTGTATTCCTCCACCAGCCGGCGCGAAATGATCATCTTTTGAATATCGGCGGTACCTTCACCAATCATGAGCATGGGAGCCTCGCGGTAAAGACGTTCAATTTCGTATTCCTTTGAGTAACCGTAACCACCGTGAATCCGGAATGAATCCTCAACAACTTCCTTGCAGTATTCGCTGGCTAAAAACTTTGCCATGCCGGACTCAAGGTCGTTGCGAGCGCCACTGTCTTTAAGACGTGCTGCCATAACCATCATTTGGTGGGCTGCTTCTACTTTTGTCGCCATATCAGCCAGTCGAAAAGCAACTGCCTGGTGCTCAATAATTGCTTTGCCAAAAGTGACCCGTAGTTGCGCGTATTCGATCCCTAGTTCAAATGCCCGAATGGCGACTCCGCAGGCGCGGGCCGCCACGTTAACGCGCCCCACTTCCACCCCGTCCATCATTTGATAGAAACCCTTACCCGCTTCGCCACCTAAAAGGTCCTCATTGGAAAGCTGGAGGTCGTCCATGATCAATTCCGTAGTGTCAACGCCCTTGTAACCCATTTTTTCGATCTTGCCGGGAATGTTTAGCCCTGGTCGTACTTCACCGAATCCCTCCGGCTTTTCAACTAGAAAAGTTGACATACGCTTGTACACACTTGATTCAGCGGGCGCTGCATCATCTGTCCGCACCAATACCGCCACCAGAGTTGAGGAACCGCCATTAGTCACCCACATTTTCTGGCCGGTAATGGCATAGCCGTCAGCGTTTTTCACACCCTTAGAGGTGATCGCTGCCACATCGGAGCCACAATTGGGCTCACTCATACTGAATGCGCCGCGAACTTCACCCGTTGCCATGCGGGGCAAGTATTTCTCTTTTTGTTCTTGTGTTCCGTGGTGCATGATCATGTACGCAACAATAAAGTGAGTATTAATGACTCCACTGACACTCATCCAACCGCGAGCAATTTCTTCCACTACGAGAACATAGGTAAGTAAAGACTCACCCAAACCGCCGTACTCCTCCGGAATCATGAGTCCAAATACCCCAAGTTCTTTTAGTCCATCAACAATTGCCTGTGGGTATTCATCATTATGCTCGAGTTCGTTGGCAACCGGAAGAATCTCATTGTTTACGAAATCGCGAACCGCACTCAGGATTTCAGTCTGAATGTCGGTCATTCCTTCGGTATAAGCCAAGCGTGTCATGTTTTCCCCTATTCAGGTTGTTGCGTTTATTCAGGTACTACGAATTGTTGGGTGCGGGTCAGTCCGGCCGCCCTACCTTTGGCTGCCATAACCAAAGCCATCTTGCGTGAAGCTTCGTCGATCATTTCGTCACCCAACATCGCCGCGCCTTTTGCGCCACCACTTGCCGAGGTGAAGTAGCCATATGCGTCCAGGATCATTTCCGCGTGATCGTAATCTTGTTGATCCGGTGAATAGATTTCGTTTGCAGCCTCAACCTGACCGGGGTGAAGTGCCCACTTCCCGTCAAATCCGAGTGCTGCTGAGCGCCCCGCAACCCGACGGAACCCCTCCACGTCTTTTATCTGCAGGTAGGGGCCATCAATTGCCTGTTTGTTGTAGGCACGCGCCGCCATGAGAATCCGCATCAAGATGTAATGATAAGCGTCCCCAGTGTCGTATCCGGTGGGCTGCTCGCCAACCACGAGTGACTTCATATTAATGCTCGCCATAAAGTCGGCCGGTCCAAAGATGATCGTTTCTACTCGTGGACTCGCTTGAGCAATTGCATCAACGTTGATTAGCCCGAGTGCATTTTCAATTTGAGCCTCGATACCAATACCGCCCACCTCGAGGCCATTCGATTTCTCCAATTGGGTAAGGAGCAGATCCAGAGCAATTATTTGGTCAGCGGTCTGCACTTTAGGCAACATTATTGCATCAAGATTCGCACCGGCTCCTTCAACAACTTCAATGACGTCGGAGTATGTCCATTGGGTGGTCCAGTCGTTAACACGGACCGCCCGGATTTTGCTCTCGTATCCACCTTCGTTGAGGGCCGCGACAATGTTCTTGCGGGCCTGCGGTTTGGCAAGTGGGGCGACCGCATCTTCAATATCCATGAACACTTGATCCACCGGCAGGGTGCGCGCTTTATCTAACATTTTCACGCTACTACCTGGGACAGCAAGGTTTGAGCGGCGGGGACGCAGTTCTCGTGAAGTGATGGACATATGAGGATGTTAGCGAGGCGTCTTTCCTCTCGCCCGGTCAAAGCCCCCTCGATTAGGTCACACCTATGCTGTGGTGGGTGTCCAGCCCTGAACTCGGCCGATCCGCCCTACGGCGGGCCCGCGGAGTCACCATCTATCTCTTCTTTTTCAACGGGATTTCCCTGAGCACTTTGACCCCTCGGTTGGCCGATCTGCAGGGCCAGCTGAATATGTCAGATCTGGCCCTTGGTCTCGTTCTTAGCGCGGGAGCAGCCGGTGGTCTGTTCTTTGGCCCATTTGCAGCCATAGGCATGCGTCGATTTGGCAGTGGCCAGTTTTCCATGATCGCACTGGTATTCCTACTACCGCTATTGCCCCTTATGGGCCTGGCCCCGAGCGTTTTCGTTCTCGGCCTGGTTATTTTCGCAATCGGAGCCGTCGACTCGGTACTTGATGCGGCCCAAAATGCCCACGGCCTCAACGTTCAAAAGCTGTATCGACGCTCGATCATTAATAATATGCATGCGTTTTGGGCTTTGGGGACGGTCGTAGGTGCGTTGATCGGAGCAATCACTCTTGCGCTGAACATCTCACTTACCTGGACACTGTCTTTTGTTGCGGCCGTGGGACTACTTGGCGCACTGGCCACTTTTCGTTGGGTACTTCCCAAAAACTGGAACAGTGCTAGCGGCAACGTGGATCTGCCCCGCGAAATCCAGGCCGAACACCTACTCTCACTTGATCCCAGTGCAGTTGCCCCGGCGACATCAGTTGCTCGATTTGGCATCAGTGCCCTTCCCCTTGTGCTCACTGCGATTGGGTTGCTGACCGTTCTCGCCATCATCGTTGAAGAAGTCCCACAACGTTGGTCATCGATTTACTTCACTGACCTTGGAGTTGATCCGAGTCGAGTTGGTCTTGGTGTAGTCGCCTTCACCATTTCGTTGACCATTGGACGATTCATTGGTGATATTTTCGTAAATCGGTTCGGCGAGCGACTCGTTGCACAAGTCAGCATGGGTATCACAGCCGTAGCGCTTTCCTGTGCACTCGTCGCCGGCAGTTACTATGCCTACATTGGCGCATGCATTGTCGTTGGACTCGGCGTTGCTACTCTTTTTCCCGCTGCCATGCACGCAGCTACCTTTGTCAAAGGCGTCAGTCCCGAAACCGCAATCACCGTCGTTAGCTGGATTTCTCGCGCCGGCTTCGTGTTCGCACCATTCATGGTGGGCCTTATTGCCGAGCAAGTGGGTGTGAGCTGGGGGATTTCAATTGCCGTCGTTGCGGCATTGATTTTGATCCCACTTTCGCGGATATTGCGAGCCAAAACTGAACGCTAATCCACATTTTTTAGATAGGGGAAGTTTCCATCGGAGTTTCGCTCTTAGGGTTTGACTTGATCACGAGAATCACCCCGGCCAGAATTAGGGCGGCTGCAGGATAAATCGCAGCCAGTGGGGCTTGTCCAAGCCAAATGGCTGCGACGAGTGCCGCGCCAGGCATCTCAAATAAAATCGCAAGTGAAACAAACGTGGCAGAAGAACGGGCTAATACCTTGTTCATCAATGTATGGCCGAGAAGTTGCGCTCCCAAAGTAATTCCAAGGATCATCAGCCATGCCTCGAGTTCAAACCCAATTAACTCTTGTTCGAACACGAACACCAGTGGCAAGATTGTGAGTGCTGCAACCGCATAAAGCGGAAAAGTCATAGTCGCCGTTGGCACACTCTTTCGCACTTCCGCCCCAACCGACATGTACGCAGCAGCGAAAATAGCGCCAGCTAGCGCTAATGCATCACCGATCAAATGATTGGCGTCCATCCGAATATCGACCCCGGTCAACACCAAGACCCCACCGAGTGCGATCCAAATCCCGACCCATGATCCACGGCTAATTCGGACGCCGCGAGCTCGGGCAATGAATGCCGCCCAGATTGGTTGGGTGGAAACCAGAGCTGTCGATGCGGCTACGGAGGTAAACACCAAGGACGGAATCCAGGTCGCAAAGTGCAGACCCAAAAAAAATCCTGAGACCGCGGTCAGGCGCCACTCTCTGCTGGTCAGGCGTCGGAGGGATTTTCGGTCTTTAAGCCCCACCCACACCCCGGTAAGGCCGCTGCCAATCAGGCAGCGCCAAAATGCGA
>JAPKAV010000077.1 GCA_028825115.1 Candidatus Nanopelagicales bacterium
TGCAAACCTTGGCCGTGCTCTCCATGAAGGGCGGTGTGGGTAAAACCACTGTCGCTCTAGGTTTGGCAAGTGCTGCCTGGAGCCAAGGCGAGCGGGTTCTCGTTATCGATCTTGATCCTCAAGGCAATGCCACCCTGGGCCTGGGCGTAACCAATCCTGAGTTCACCATGAATGACGTCCTTGCCGATCCAAGACCGGGAATTGCAGCCGATGCGATCGTTGACTCCGCCTGGGGCAATCGAGTTCAAGTTCTTTCCGCAGATCGCTCCCTCGAGCACCGCAACACGATTGAAGGCGCACTTTCTTCCCAACGTCTGCGAATCGCATTGGGTAATCTCCCCCGGCAATACGACCTAGTGCTGATTGACTGCCCACCCTCTCTGGGTGAAATGACACGCAATGCCCTACACAGCGCAACTGATGCGCTGGTTGTCACCGAGCCCGCCTACTTTGCTTTGGCTGGAGCGGAGCAAGCGGTTGAAGCCGTTGACGTTATCCGCTTGGCCTCCAACCCAATGCTCAACCCGGCACAAATCCTGCTTAATCGAGTTCGCCCAACTGTCGCCGAGCACCGTAACCGCGCCGTGGAACTACGCGAAACTTTCGGTCCTGTCGTTCTTAAAGTTGAAGTTCCCGAACGAAATGCAATCACGCAAGCCGAGGCCGCCGGGATGCCAATTCACGCGTGGGACTCACCAGCAGGACGTGAACTTGCCGCAGTCTTTGATCAAGTAATAAATATCATGTCACCAAGGAAAAGGTTGTGGGGCTAGTCATGGCTAAAATAGAATTCGATGCAACTCCAAGGCCATCTTTGCGCAAGGCTGGGGACTCAAGTGTTCACCCCGTATCGGAGACCGGGTCTTCCAAACCCAAGCGAATGGGTCAAGAAGCAAACAGTTTCGGGAATGTTAGCGACTCGGTCAAACGCCCACGCCGTGAAAAACTAGTCGAAGTGTCAATCGCTATTCCAAAATCACTTCGCAAGAAACTAAAATCCGATGCAAAAGCCCAAGGTATCTCGATCAATGAACTCATCGCTTTGCGCTTAAACGATTACTGAGCGACGCCGGTAAACTCGGGGGCTATCTACGGACTTAATCGTTCAATGTCCCAGCTCGCATCTTTTTGCAAAACGTATACGAGCCGATCGTGTAGACGAGATTCACGACCTTGCCAAAACTCAATGCGATGTGGAAG
The DNA here is from genome assembly GCA_028825115.1 of Candidatus Nanopelagicales bacterium. Classification (GTDB taxonomy): domain Bacteria; phylum Actinomycetota; class Actinomycetes; order S36-B12; family S36-B12; genus UBA4592. Next base: position 1,201 of record JAPKAV010000077.1, read on the forward strand.
CACTTGCCATCCTCCCCAAAAATCTGGCACCGGGATTAGCTCAAGGTCTGCGAAACGCTGTTCGTAATGCGCGAAACTCGAATCCAGAGCTTGTCTGCTTTCCAACACTGCAGATTGCTCACTCGACCATGCCCCGATCTGCGACTGGCGCGGACGGGAGTGGAAATACTCTTCCACAATAGCTCTGGGGACCAGCTGCGCTGTACCCGAAATGATCACCTGCCGGTGAAGTGCGTACCAAGGAAACAGCAACGTCACATTCGGATTGGTCACAAGATCTGAACTCTTAACTGACCCAAGGTTCGTGTAGAAACTAAACCCCGAATCCGAAAAATCCTTGAGAAGGACCGTTCGCGAACCCGGACGCGCGTCTCCTTGTTGATCGAGCCCTACCGTACTCACCACCATTGCATTTGGCTCCAGAATTGGGGAATCCCGCGCGTGCTCGAACCAGTGACCAAATTGCTCAATGGGGTCGGCCGACATCATCTCCTGGTGTAAAACCCCAAGGTCATAGGAAATCCGAAGCTCACTCACGGGAACCTGAGGCGACTGCACCATGACATGATTTCACCACGTATGAGCCGATCCCACCAGTTCAGTAGCTCAGATTCTCGATATGTCCCCACACCACTGTGCATTCCTGCCCTAAATAAAACCTCCGGCACCCTCGATCCAATCCACTGATGCCGGTTCCACCGGGGCACAATAAACTTGGAGTATACCCCGATTAGGCCCAGGCTGAACTCGACCTGGGCTTGGCCTGTCGCTAGCAGGTCAATACATCACACCTGATGGGAACCGTCTTAAACCAAGGAGCAAACGTGAGCAACATTGTGATCCCGGCCGAACTTCTCCCGGTTGATGGACGATTCGGTAGCGGTCCGTCAAAAGTGCGCAAGGAACAAACTGATGCGCTAGCGGGTGTCTGGGAGTCTTACCTGGGAACCTCACACCGTCAAGCACCAGTGCGCGCCCAAGTGCAGCGATTACGCGAGGGGCTTGCAAGCCTGTTTGATCTCCCCGAAGGCTACGAAGTAATTTTGGGCAATGGCGGTTCGACCGCATTTTGGGATATTGCTTCATTTGGATTAATTCACGATCGGGCTCAGTTCCTTTCTTTTGGTGAATTCGGTGCAAAGTTCGCATCCGGTGCACAGAAAGCACCGCACCTAGGTGAGCCTGATATTCGTAAATCTGATCCGGGGAGCGCTCCAATTTTTGAAGCGCTTGCGGGCATTGACGCTTACTGCACGCCCCACAACGAAACCTCCACTGGAGTCGCAGTGACTCCGCAGCGTGTCGCCGAAGCCGACCCAGAATCACTTATGGTTATTGATGCAACTTCCGGTGCGGGTGGCTTGCATGTTGATATCACCGAGTGTGACACCTACTACTTCGCGCCACAAAAAAGTTTTGGCTCCGATGGTGGTTTGTGGTTCGCACTGATGTCTCCGGCGGCAATCGCTCGGGCCACGCAAATCAAGCAGATGGGTCGCTGGATTCCTGACTCCCTAGATCTAATGACCGCGATTGAAAACTCACGATTACAACAAACATATAACACTCCCGCACTTGCCACGATTTACATGATGGCTGAGCAAGTAGATTGGTTTAATTCCAATGGTGGACTGGCATGGACCACTGCGCGCACTAAGGAATCCTCTGACTTGCTTTACTCATGGGCCCAATCACATAACTTACTTAGCCCTTTTGTGTCGGACCCCGCTTTGCGATCGAAGGTTGTTACAACAATCGATGTTGATGACTCAGTTGATGCAACCTCAATCACGAAGGCACTACGCGCACACGGAATTGTTGACACGGAGCCCTACCGCAAACTTGGGCGCAATCAACTTCGCATCGCAGTGTTTCCCGCCGTTGACCCGCAAGATGTCCACGCCCTGATCGCTTCGATTGATTTTGTCATTGCGCAACTCGCATGAGAAAGTCGGTCGCGACTAAGCCTAAGCGTGACAGTCCAACGTGGGCCTCCTACCTGCTCATTACCTCCTACTCATGGTTCATCTTCGGTTTGAGCGCAACTCAGGCGTTGATAAGGGACGAGCAGGGAACTTCGCGCACCGTGTCGAGTTTGCATGCAGTCTTATTCTCATTGGGTGGGATTGTGGCCGGGCTCATTGCAGCACGTTTGATTCTGGCTCTCGGACGCGGAAAGTTCCTCAAGGTCGCGGTTATTGGGGCCACCATCGGCGTCTTAATCTACACGGTCCCAGGCGGAACTGTGGTCACTCTCATTGGCGCATTTGTCGCCTCATTATTTGGCTCTGCAATTATTGTGGGCGCGAGTGCTTTTCTCTTCGACTACCAAAAACAAGCCGGCCCCGCAGCTGTCACTGAAGCAAATGCACTTGCAGCTCTCGGCGGCATTTTGTCGCCTCTCGCCGTTGGATTCGGTGCGGTATTTTTCTTCGGCTGGCGGTTTGGTTTGTGGGTGTTATTTATCGGGTTTGCCATGAGCCTTCTGCTCATGCGTAGAAGTCCACATGTTTTCCAGGTTCCCATTGACGAACACATCCGAGGGGCGAGCCGGGCTCAGTTCCCGCGCAGATTCTGGTGGGCACTCACAACCCTTTTTCTATTGCTGAGCACTGAATTCACCCTCACCTTGTGGAGTGCTGACCTACTCCGTGATAGGGCAGGGTTCGAAGCGGGTGCTGCGGCGGCGTCCGTCGCAGCCGTCACCGGTGGACTCTTCATTGGCCGAGTTTTAGGTTCACGCTTTGCCGAATATTTCCCCGTTGATCGGATCCTGACCCTGGTTGTACTCATCGCTTTGGGCGGATGGCTTGTCGTGTGGTTTTCCTCCGTCGCTGCCTTGATTCTCCTCGGGCTTGTGATCACCGGAATCGGTGCGGCGCTGTTTTGGCCACTGGGACTCAGCCGTGTTGTCATGGCTTCCGGCGGTCAAAGTGACCGTGCCTCAGCGCTTTCTGCTGTTGCTGGGGCAACCGCAGGTGGCATCGGCCCATTCATTCTTGGCGCACTGGCAGACTTAGTGGGAGTTCACACCGCCTTTTTGTTACTCCCGGTCATATTGCTTTCCGGTCTTTTCCTGATCAGAATCAAACCCGTTATCAGGGCAATCACTCCTACGATCACGGCAAACAGCGAGACGTAATTGATCTCCTGAGTGGGAACAACTTGTGTGGAATCAATGCTTTCAGTGAGATCTTCCGCCGATGGCGCTGCAGCCACTTCAGGTACGTCAACCCGAATCAGTCGGTTGTCACCTTCACTCGCAATCGCGACAGCATTTTTACCGGGCAGCCACGCAATCGCTTCACCTTGGGGCTGGCCCGGTAGGTCAACTATTTCGTCGACCACCCCAACTGGGAGACCGCGAAAAAACTGTGCTTCAGAATAGTCACGAAGAACAAATGTGGTCCCGTTAGGCTTTATTGCACCATCGGTGATGAGACCGGTAGCCGAACTTACTTTTCTGGCGATATTGATTCCAGACTTTCTCAGTTTTTTAGGTAACGCATAGACCGAACCGCTGGCCATTTGCTTAGTCACAATCCATAACTGTTGGGAGTTGGGGTCGGCCAAAATCGTCTCCGCATTATGCGGACGGTCTTCATAAGTAAACCGATACCGCTGCGCTTGCGCACTCGTCTTACCCAGCTTTTTTGGCTCCCGGATTCGATAAATAGAAACATCACTCCACGAGTCTCGATTGTCACCAATGTCACCCACCCACAACACAGATCTCCCGCGGGTATCAACACCGGCGGCCAAACCTTCGAAATCGCGAGCTGAGACATCACGCAATGTGAGTTCGCCAACAACGGCACAATTGGAAAGTTGCAGGGCATAAAGCTTGGCTTTGTCGCCAGAGTCGTTGTGAACCCACATGACATCATAATGCAATTGTGAGGGCGCCATACCACTGATTTCGGTTAGGCGAGGATCTGTCAATTCACAAATTACTTCAGGTGAAGAAGCCGCCATTGCCGAAGTGGGAAGCATGAGCACAGACACCGCAATAATTATGGAACCGAAAATTCTGAAAATCAGAGTGAGCCAATCGCTGCCACAAAAACACTGCCCACGAGGGCTACCAACACCACAATGGTGACAATGCGACGGAATCTAGAGGTCATCTCACTACCTTAAAGCAATGAAAGACGCTGGGACTGCAGAAGGCTAATCTTCTCCTATGGCTGCATCTGATTCAAACGCGATTCTCCCTGTACGAATTGGTACCGGGCTCGCGATTGTTGCAACGGTAATCGCGGGGGTCACTGGACCAATCTCGCCGAGTGAATTGACAAACGGTGAGGTGTGGTGGTTCGGCGCCGCATTGATTGCAAGCGTAAGCGGCAGATTGGGATTACTGTTTTTACAACGACGCGCACGCACGCTGTGAATCAGGGCCTAGTCGATACTTGCTGAACCTGCGCGCTCTACGGGAGTAAAGCCCGGGTCAACCGTGCCAGAGTGTGCGCCGCAGCCATAACTCAAAGCAACTACACGACCGTCTGCTGGTGAGAGCGCATTGGTACATACCGCGAATGCGTGACCCAGCGCACCGGCCAAAGAGTTGTGAAAACCGCAACTGCTGCACGTGGCCGGAGCAAGCCGAGCCATCTCTGTCACTGGCCCAAACTCGCTTTCATCCCAACGTTCGGCAGCCTGTTCCCGACCGACGACAGAAAGAACGCGAGCGCGTCCAAGCCCCAATTCCCAACCGGACATAATGCCCCGGTAATCCTCGATATATTCGAAGTCTTCATCTACTTCGCTTGCAAAAAACTCGGTGAATCCCACTGTGAGCCGTTCATCATTTGCGTTGACCGGAAGTACGTCTCCCGGGCTAAGGTCACCGGGTTGAATTCGATCACTCCATGGGATCCACGCTGGGGCGACCAGTGAATCAGGGCCCGGCAGTAGAACTACGTCGGTGACCGTGACCGTGGACTTGCTCTGCGGGGTAGTGGCCAAAGTGACGGCCCATTGCCAGCCGAGATAGGCGGGGTTGGTACAGCAAAAAAGGTGGGTTGCCAGCTTCTCGGCCTCCATGACCAGGCCCAAGTGTTCCCCAATGAACTCAGAGTTACCCGCCTCAAAGACTGCGGCAGCCTTCGCTTGATCAAGTGCCTTGACCAATCTAGGGTCCGCTTTAAGATCGGGAACCTGAGAGGCAAGGGCTTGGACTGATATTTTCGTGCTCACCTCCTGATTATCACCCATGAGACGCGCGGTGGGGAACAGCGGGTAATGCGACCGCCCTCATTTCACAATTTATAAAGAGGGCGTGCAATCTCCGCATTCAACACTTCGTATCGCAAAGCGACTCCCGTGGTTTGCCGTGTCAGGGAATTAATTACTGGTGATTGCTCATTGTGACTGCTGAAGACCGCTATGCCCGGGACCTGATCACCCAGGTGCTCGAAAAGTAATTTATCTATTTATGACCTTACACCGAGCACTGGTGTCAAATATCTAGATCGTCAGCGACTGCCCGTAATACGGAAGCAGTTTTTTGGGCCATTGCATCTGCCGGGTACTTGCCCTTGCGAAGTTGATTACTCACGCTATCTAGCAGCTTAATCACGTCCTCCATAATGACGGCCAGATCATCTGCCTTCTTGCGGTGACCTTTTACAACAGAGGCAGGCTCGCTCACAATGGTGACGGTCAGTGCTTGCTTTCCGCGGCGTCCATCGACAATTCCAAAATCAAGTTT
>JAPKAV010000016.1 GCA_028825115.1 Candidatus Nanopelagicales bacterium
AGCCCGGACCAAGACAGGAGAGTTGTGTCAAAAGTTCGGGTATATGAACTCGCTAAAGAGCTCGGGATGGACAGTAAGACTGTTCTCGCCAAACTCCAAGACATGGGCGAGTTCGTTCGCTCCGCGTCGTCAACCGTTGAAGCACCAGTAGCCCGCCGGCTAAAAGAGGCATTACCCCCAACTCCTCCTGGTGAAGAAAAGCCCGCTAAAAAAGTGGCCAAAAAGGCAGCTAAAAAAGCCGCTGCACCCGCACCCGCAACAGAATCCGTGATAGATCCGGTATCTGCAGCGCCCACTGAGCCGGTAGCAACCGATCCAGCAACTGATGTGGCAGCCAAACCGGCGGCAAAGCTCGCAGCAAAAGTCGATCCTGAGTCAACCGATTCGGCACCGACCCATAAGCCGGCTGGATCACGCCCCGGGAACAACCCATTTGGTGGCACCGGCATAGCCAAACCGGCGCCGCGCCCGGGAAACAACCCATTTGGTTCACCCAGCACCGAACGCCCGGCAGCGCCACGCCCCGGTGGAGTTGCCGGAGTACCCCGACCCAACCCGGGCACCATGCCATCAGCGCGCCCACCACAGAGGCCAACAGGTCCGGGTGGAGCTGGCGGCCCTAGTCGACCGGGTGGCTTCACTAATCGCCCAGCACGTCCGGGTGGAACCGGCGCGCCCGGCGGCTCCGGTGGTCCCGGTGGTCCCGGTGGTCCCGGTGGTCCCGGTGGTCCCGGTGGTCCCGGTGGTCCCGGTGGAGCAGGAGGCGGGCGCCCAGGTGCTCGCACCGGCGGGCGCGGAAATACTGCAGGTGCATTTGGTAGGCCAGGCGGGCGTCCTTCGCGCGGACGAAAGTCAAAGCGTGCCAAGCGTCAAGAGTTTGACAATATGGAAGCACCATCGATGGGTGGCGCACGTCTGCCACGGGGCAATGGGGAAACTGTTCGACTTCCACGCGGCGCCAGCCTCACCGATTTCGCTGACAAAATCGATGCATCATCGGCTGACTTGGTGAAGGTGCTGATTGGTCTGGGCGAAATGGTGACGGCAACGCAGTCAATTGACGATGCCACGCTGGAATTATTGGGTTCCGAACTCAATTTCGTGATCCAGGTTGTCTCGCCAGAAGACGAGGACCGTGAACTCTTGGAGACATTCGATCTTGAGTTTGGTGAAGACGAAGGCGAAAACGCGGATCTGGCAGCGCGCCCACCCGTGGTCACCGTCATGGGTCACGTTGACCACGGTAAGACTCGACTACTGGATGCAATACGCAAGACAAATGTCGCCTCTGCTGAGGCCGGTGGCATCACCCAACACATTGGTGCCTACCAAGTGATTGCCCGTTCCCAAGATGGAGAACGGCCAATTACCTTTATTGACACACCCGGCCATGAGGCGTTCACGGCAATGCGTGCACGGGGTGCGGAAGTCACTGATATTGCAATTTTGGTGGTGGCAGCCGACGATGGGGTAAAGCCGCAAACGATTGAAGCGCTTAACCACGCCCAAGCAGCCGGTGTACCCATTGTGGTGGCCGTTAACAAGATTGATAAGGAGGGCGCGGACCCAACGAAGGTGCGTGGACAACTCACCGAATACGGCTTAGTAGCCGAAGATTTCGGCGGCGATACGATGTTTGTTGACGTATCCGCTAAGAACGATATTGGGATGGAATCACTACTTGAGGCCGTGTTGTTGACCGCAGATGCATCGCTCAATCTTCTGGCAAATCCGCACCAGGACGCGCAAGGTGTTGCAATCGAGGCACATCTGGATCGCGGTCGTGGTCCGGTTGCAACCGTTCTGGTGCAACGGGGAACACTGCGCCCGGGCGATTCGATTGTGGCCGGAGATGCTTTTGGCCGTGTTCGAGCGATGCTCGACGACCAAGGAAATACTGTGGACATCGCTGGACCTTCTGCCCCAGTTCAAGTGCTCGGGCTGACATCTGTTCCCGGAGCTGGTGACAGCTTCTTGGTGGTTAGGGAAGACCGGATTGCGCGCCAGATTGCGCAAACACGCCAAGCACGCGAGCGAAATGCCATGTTGGCAAAAAATCGAGTGAAACGTTCACTCGAAGACTTCTTGGAGTCAATTGAGCGCGGCGAAGTATCAGAACTCACTTTGATCCTTAAGGGGGACGTGTCAGGTTCGGTTGAAGCTCTGGAAGACGCGCTATTCAAGATTGACGTTGGCGATGAGGTGTCATTGCGTGTAATTCACAGGGGGGTTGGTGCAATCACCAAGAGTGATGTGACGCTCGCCAGCGCATCTAAAGCAATTATTATTGGCTTCAATGTTCGACCCGAAGGGAAGGTTGCAGAATTCGCAACCCATGAAGGCGTCGACGTGCGCTTTTACAGCATTATTTACCAGGCGATTGATGAAATCGAGGCAGCCCTCAAGGGAATGCTCAAGCCTGAGTTCGAAGAAATTCAACTTGGAACGGCCGAAGTGCGTGATGTTTTCAAATCGTCCAAATTCGGAACGATCGCTGGTTGTTTGGTGCGCAGCGGTGAGGTGCGACGCAATAGCAAAGCGCGATTGGTGCGCGATAGTGCTGTTGTCGCTGACAATTTGACAATTGCGACCCTACGCCGTTTCAAAGACGATGCCACTGAGGTTCGAGAAGGATTCGAGTGCGGTATCAATCTTGGGTCCTATCAGGATGTCAAGGTCGACGATGTAATCGAAACGTTTGAAATGCGTGAGAAGCCACGCAAGTAGCTCAAGGAGAGTCATCATGGCCAGTGAAGCGCGTGCGCGAAAGTTAGCCGATCGAATCAAAGTGATAGTTGCACAAACTTTGGATACACGGATCAAAGATCCGCGGATGGGTTTCATCACGATCACAGACGTCCGACTTACTCCGGATTTGCGTGACGCCAGTGTGTTTTATACGGTATTCGGAACCCAAGAGGAACGGGAGTCCACCGCCGCGGCGTTAGCCTCGAGTAAGGGCATGCTGCGAACCGAAGTGGGCAAGGGAACCGGGGTTAAATTCACTCCGTCGCTGGAGTTTGTCCTAGACGCGATCCCCGAGAATGCGGCCCATGTCGAGCAACTCTTGCGAGAGGCCGCGGCGGCTGATGCACGTGTGCATGAGCAAGCGAGAGGCGCTAATCATGCGGGGGAAGTAAACCCGTATCGCGAAACTGAAGGCGATTAGCAACCCATGGGGACTAGCGCCGTCACTGCGCAGGCGCCCGCAGGTGTGCTGTTGGTGGACAAGCCGGCGGGCATCACCTCACATGATGTAGTTGCTCGGGTACGCCGAATATTTAATACTCGCAAAGTGGGCCACGCAGGAACGCTGGACCCGATGGCTACGGGCGTGTTGGTGCTGGGAATTAATTCGGGCACTCGGTTACTTGGTCACCTCACAACGTCTCATAAGAGGTATCTCGGCACGATCCGGTTGGGAGCGGCGAGTTCAACAGATGACCGAGAAGGAGAATTGGGACCTCTCACCAACGCGAGCGAACTTCATGCCGACGAGATCGAGGCGGCACTTGACAAGTTACGTGGTGAAATTTTGCAACGGCCTAGTTCAGTGAGTGCAATCAAAATCGATGGCCGCCGAGCTTACGCCCGGGTGAGAGATGGCCAAGTGGTTGAAATTCCTGAGCGAAATGTCACCGTGTTCAATCTTGAGGTAGCTCACATAATCTCACATGGGGAATTCCTTGATATCGAAATTGATGTCGCGGTGTCATCCGGTACCTATATTCGAGCTATTGCTCGAGATTTAGGGGACGGGCTGGGCGTGGGTGGGCATCTCATTGCGTTGCGCCGCACTTCGGTGGCTGCATTCGACCAAAAAGCTGCGCACAATTTGGACTTGTTAGAAAGTGCAGCTGATCCATGGGTGCATGCGCTCTCACTTGCTGAAGTGGCGGGCCTGACCTGGCCGATCTTCGATGTGGGTGTGGATCAGGGCGCGGCCGTGCGTATGGGACAACGAATTCCTTGGCCCGAAGTTTTTACTCAACCAACGATCGCCTTAATTGATCCGGAAGGAACACTGGCAGCCCTGGCACATAAAGTCGATGAGAGGTGCGCATATATTGCAGTCTTTCCCAGCGGCGCCCAGTCACCCAGTACCCTTTGAACGTGAGCACATCTAAGTCATTGGTCTGCATTGGTATTTTTGACGGAGTTCACCTAGGCCATCAGGCCCTCGTCACAGCAGCAAAGAGAGCTGCAACGCAAGCAGGACTTGACTTGACAGTGTGCACCTTTGATCCGCATCCGAATGCAGTCGTTCGGCCGGGCCATGCTCCCAAGTCCATTAGCAACTTGGCCCACCGCAAGGAATTACTTACGCAATGTGGTGTTGATCACGTCGAGGTGGTTTCTTTCACACCCGAACTAGCCAACATGGCACCGTTGGAGTTTTCACGTGATTTTCTTCGAGATCGCCTGGGAGCGCAGATCGTCTGGGTCGGCGAGAATTTCACATATGGTCGAAATGGGAGTGGAGATGCGAACACGCTGACGGAAAATGGAATTGAGTTGGGCTTCGCGGTGCAAATCTTTGATTTAGTTCAGTCTGATGGAACTATCTCCTCGACTCGAATTAGGGAGTTAGTCGGGTCCGGGAAAGTTCACTTGGCCGCAGAAATGCTGGGTAGGAATTTTATCCTGAGCGGGACGGTGGTCCGGGGAGACCAGCGCGGACGTGAATTGGGCTACCCGACCGCAAACTTGGACTGGGATGACCAACTACTCGTCCCCGCAGATGGCGTGTACGCAGGCTACGTGATTGTGTCAGCAGATCGGCTTCCCGCAGCGATTTCGGTTGGAACGAACCCACAATTTCAGGGAAGAAGCCAGCGCGTGGAGGCTTACGTACTGGATCGAACCGACCTTGAGCTTTACGGGGCAGGCGTTGGGGTGGAGTTCGCCGAATTTATTCGATCTCAGGAAGTGTTTGGGAGTCTGGACGACTACTTGGTGCAAATCGGAGCCGATGTAGCAACAGTTTCAGAACTACTCCCGCCAGAGCCAGCGTGATCAAATAGGGCGGACAATGCTAGACTGATATCACTAGACGGTTTGGAGGCGGGCGCTTCCGAATTCGTGTCATTGAAATCAGTGCCCACTTCGACCAGATTCGTGAGGTCGAAAAAGGCGCGTCCGAGAGGAATAAATGCCGCTAGACACTGCTGTAAAGCAAGAAATTATTGCCGAATACGGCACCAAGCCCGGTGATACCGGTTCACCCGAAGTCCAGATTGCGATGCTTAGCCGTCGGATCGCGGACCTCACCGGACATTTGAAGACCCACAAGCATGATCATCACAGCCGTCGTGGGCTCCTACTCATGGTCGGCCAACGGCGTCGGCTACTTAATTACCTCACAAAAACGGATATCCACCGTTACCGCTCGATTATTGAACGTCTCGGTTTACGCCGATAACTTCACGGTGTGGCAACGAATGTCGTTGCCACACCGTGAAGTTTTCGAGCCACACCAATTGAAACAAAATAAGGTAACTAGTCAGACACTTTTGGCGCACCGCGGATGTCGGTCCTCGGTAGTGATTTTCGGGTGAGAGCACCCGCGAATCTCGATCGGAGACCGCCGAACATGGCGGCAGTGCACGAGTGTCTCAAACAATCTAAGGAGACACCCCATGCAAGCTGAGATCGTATCTGCAAGCGCCGTGATTGATAACGGAAAATTTGGTACCCGAACTATTCGATTTGAAACGGGACGATTCGCCCGCCAAGCTGCTGGCTCGGTGTGTGCGTATCTTGATGAAGAAACAATGTTGCTCAGTGCGACCACCGCAGGAAGGCACCCCAAAGACCAACTTGATTTTTTCCCGCTTACGGTTGACGTTGAAGAACGCATGTATTCCGTGGGCCGAATCCCGGGCTCGTTCTTCCGCCGTGAAGGCCGCCCCAGCGAAGATGGAATTCTGACGTGCCGGTTAATCGACCGGCCACTTCGCCCGACCTTCAAAAAGGGCTTGCGCAACGAAGTCCAAGTTGTGGTGACAGTTATGTCGTTGAACCCTAAGGATCTCTACGACGTAGTGGCCATCAACGCAGCATCCGCCTCAACTCAGCTCAGTGGGCTGCCATTCACCGGCCCCATCGGTGGTGTGCGCGTGGCACTGATCGGTGGCCAATGGGTGGCTTTTCCCACCCATGAGCAACTCGAAGAAGCAGTGTTTGACATGGTAGTAGCCGGCCGGGTGGCTGGCGATGATGTAGCGATCATGATGGTTGAAGCTGAAGCCACTGAACGCACGATTGAGTTAGTCGCGAGCGGGGCGACCGCTCCCACCGAGGAAGTTGTTGCTCAGGGGCTTGATGCATCGAAGAAGTTCATCAAGTCACTGTGCGAGGCTCAGAGCGAGCTCGCGAAGACGGCTGCAAAGCCAGTTGGCGACTTCCGAGTTTTCTTGGACTACGAAGACGACGTGTATGTAGCCGTTGAGGAAATTGCCGCAAAACCTGTCATTGAAGCACTCACTATTGTTTTTAAAGCAGAGCGTGAAGAGCGCCTCGACGAAATCAAAGCAGACGTCCTTGCAGCGCTGGGAACGAAATTTGAGGGACGCGAAAAGGAAGTCAGTGCCGCACTTCGCTCAGTTACAAAGAATTCGGTGCGCCAACGCGTGCTCACTGATGGTGTTCGCATTGACGGGCGTGGTTTGGCAGACATCCGCACCCTTTCCGCGGAAGTTGACGTAATTCCGCGAGTACATGGGTCAGCACTGTTCGAACGTGGAGAAACTCAGATCCTCGGAGTCACAACGCTCAACATGCTTCGCATGGAGCAGCTACTCGACACACTCAACCCTGAGAGTCGTAAGCGTTACATGCACAACTACAACTTCCCGCCTTACTCAACCGGGGAGACCGGGCGAGTCGGGTCGCCAAAGCGCCGCGAAATTGGACATGGTGCTTTAGCTGAGCGTGCACTTGTGCCGGTTCTGCCCACTCGCGAGGAATTTCCATATGCGATACGCCAGGTGTCTGAAGCACTGGGATCAAATGGTTCCACGTCGATGGGGTCTGTATGTGCATCGACCATGTCACTTCTTAACGCGGGTGTGCCCTTGAGGGCACCGGTTGCCGGTATCGCCATGGGCCTGATCTCTGGGATCGTGGACGGAGAACAGAAGTATGTTGCCTTGACCGACATCTTGGGCGCTGAAGACGCATTTGGCGATATGGACTTTAAAGTTGCCGGAACTCAAAACTTTGTGACAGCGTTGCAGCTGGATACCAAGCTTGATGGAATCCCAGCTGAAGTGCTTGCGAGTGCGTTGACACAGGCACGCGACGCCCGGTTTACCATCTTGGAAGTTATGAACGAAGCAATCGATAATCCTGATGAAATGGCGGCAACGGCGCCTCGGGTCATTGCGGTCACCGTTCCCGTGGACAAGATCGGTGAGGTAATTGGCCCGAAGGGCAAAATTATTAAACAGATCCAAGAGGAAACCGGCGCTGACATCAGCATCGAGGACGACGGCACCATTTACATTGGAGCTACCGATGGTCCTTCGGCAGAAGCCGCCCGCAATGCAATTAATCAAATTGCAAACCCAACAATGCCAGAGGTGGGGGAGCGGTATTTGGGAACTGTTGTGAAAATTGCTGCCTTCGGTGCATTTATCTCGCTGGTGCCAGGCAAAGACGGTCTGATGCATATTTCTGAAGTAAAGAAACTTGCAGGTAAGGGACGGATCGAGAGCGTTGAGGAAGTTCTCAAAGTCGGCGACAAGATCCAGGTTGAGATCAAGGAGATTGACCCCCGTGGGAAGCTTTCTCTGATCGCAGTTCCTGCAGAAAGCGCCGATTCGGCCGAATAATGGCAAAAACTAAAACTCTGCTGGCCGGGACGGATGGCTCGTTAGTTCGTCGATCCGTCCTGTCCAGCGGGGTTCGGGTTATCACGGAAAAAGTTCCCGGTGTTCATTCCGCCAGCATTGGCATCTGGGTTGATGCAGGTTCACGGGACGAAAAAGGGTCGCATACCGGCGCGGCCCATTACTTGGAGCACTTGCTTTTTAAGGGCACGTCGAAGCGTTCGGCGTTGGAAATAGCAGCCGCGATCGAGTCTGTCGGCGGTGACATTAATGCTTTCACAAGTAAAGAGCACACCTGCTACTACGCCAAAGTCTTGGCCGTGGATCTTCCGCTCGCCATTGATGTTCTCTGCGACGTGGTCACCGATGCCCAACTCACGTTGGAAGATATTGAGGGCGAGCGTGGAGTCATACTTGAAGAGATCGCGATGGTTGACGACGACCCCAGCGATCTGGTGCATGATCAATTTGCACGAACCCTCTTTGGAGACACGGCCTTAGGTCGCCCAATCTTGGGTACCGCTCACACCATTGTGGGGATAACCCGCCGTTCGATCATAAATTTTTATGCAAAGTTTTACCAGTCCGACTCACTCGTGGTGGCGATAGCTGGTGACGTTGATCATGCTCGAGCAGTGCGTCTCGTCGAGAAGGCTCTTAAAACCAGTCCCAAAACGCACCTGCACAAAGCGAAATCGAGTCTTCGATCGGGAGAGGCAAAGATCAAGATTGGCAAGTCCATCAGTTCTCTGGACACGCGGAAGACCGAGCAGGCACACGTCGTGATGGGAACGCACGGAATGATTCGAGGCGATGACCGTCGCTTTACCGGGGCGATCCTGTCTACCGTATTAGGTGGAGGCATGAGTTCTCGACTTTTCCAAGCGGTGCGAGAACAGCGCGGACTTGCCTATTCCGTGTTCGCCTACTCACAGAGCTTTCGTGACTCAGGGATTTTCGGAATTTACGCTGGATGCATTCCCACAAAGTTGGATCAAGTTCTTGACGTGTGTCAAAACGAGCTTGCTGACTTAGTTGACAATGGAATCGCGAATTCGGAACTGCGAAGAGCCAAGGGCCAGGTAAAAGGTGGAACGGTGCTTGGTCAAGAAGATACGGGAGCCCGCATGAGCCGCATCGCTAAATCGGAGCTGTACCAAGAGGAACTGCTCTGCGTGGAAGATGTCCTTGCACGGGTAGATCAAGTAGAGGTCTCGGATGTAAATGCCATGGCGAGGGAATTTCTTAGCGAACCATTAGCCCTGAGTGTGATCGGCCCATACAAGAAGTTGAAGCCTCCCATAGGATATGTCCCACCACTTTCGATCTCGCGCGCATAGGGAAGGACAGCCATGGGCAAGAAGATCCGAGTAGGCGTAATCGGTGCAAATGGCAAAATGGGGTCCAGCGTGGTCGCAGCCATACAAACTGACGCACAATGTGAATTGGTCGCGGCGGTAGACATTGATGATTCACTGGAAGAATTATTAAAGGCACGCTGTGAAGTAGTGGTGGATTTCACCAACCCTGCAGTCGTGATGGAGAATCTTGCTTTTTATATCAAAAATGGAATTCATGCGGTGGTGGGAACATCGGGCTTTACGCCCGAACGTGTTGAAACTCTCGAGCTCTGGGCAGGTCAACGAGCAAATTCGCGAGTTCTTATCGCACCGAATTTCAGTATGGGTGCAGTACTTATGGTTGCATTTTCTGCAATCGCAGCACCATATTTTGAATCCGTCGAAATTGTTGAGGCTCACCACCCAGAAAAAGTAGATGCGCCTTCAGGGACGGCTCGCTTCACAGCCGAAAAGATTGCGGAAGCGAGGCAGGGCCACGCCCCCAGCCCGGATGCAACAGATGCTCAAGATCTGGGCGCGCGAGGGACCAGCGTGAATGGGGTCCCGATTCATTCGGTGAGACTACGCGGACTGGTCGCTCACCAGAAAGTCGTATTTGGGTCGACCGGTGAAACTCTTACGATCGCACATGATTCATTGAGTAGGGATTCTTTCATGCAGGGTGTACTGATTGCGATCAAGGAAATTGACCACATTGATGGAATTGTAGTTGGTTTAGAAAACGTCCTGCCACTAGGAAGCTGAGCGCTAAATTTCTCATCTGTTCACCGGGACTGCCGAACCATTATTCGGGAACGCTCCACCTGCGAACGTCAATTGGAATTCTTAAAGTTACTCAGGTCGTTTGTCGGGTTTGCACTGAATGACGGTTGCGCCAACGCCCGGAGTTGGTGGCTAACAGTGTGACTATTTGCAAGCCGTTCCCATTGATAAAATTTCCCAGCATCCATCCCCGAAATACCAACACGCAAATACCTGCAGCCATAGCGCAAATAAGCGCTGTTCCCATTAACACGATCCCTGATGTCGCATAAACAAGGCCAATTGCCAGCAGCGACATGACGCCGAGTGTCATTGGTATCACGACAGCTAGCCGGCACAGGTCACACCGGCCCACGCGCTGCAGTCGAGGCAAGTCTGGTTCAAGATACCGCCACAGGGCACCAAAGATCAACTTGCGAAGTGAAGGCTCACCTTTAGGGCATCCACCCTAACCAGCGAACCAGAGCGGTACTTGCCGCGGCAACAAGAATTACCACAAGAAAGGGCGCTCGTAGTAGCAAGGCAACTACTGCAACGCCCAGCCCAAGGACGCGAGCATTGATGAGAAATGCTTGGTCGCTGGCGAATGTTTGAATAGCTACCAACGCCGCGAGTAGTGATACGGGAAGCAACCCGGTCATTCGTCGGACTGATTCGCGTTCCAATATTCGTTGGGGCAGCAAATAGCCGAGTAGTTTTTCCACATAAGTGCCTAATGAGGCAATCAGGATGCTCGCCCACATGACTAATTTTCCTCAGCAGGCGTCGAGGCCTTGCTCCACAGTAGGCTCGCAGCAACCGCAACTAGAGCGCTAAAGAGTACGGGAAGCCCGGGGCGCAGAAAGGGAATCAACATCATGGCCAGGGCAGCGCTGGCCACAGCTACGGTCCACATTTTACGATTTTCGCTGCTGGATCCTGATGTGAGGCGGGGCCAGAGCAAGGCGAGAAAGCCAGCTGGGATTGCGGCATCAAGGCCCAAAACTCCGGGGTCTGAAAGTGCGCTGGCACCAAGGGAACCTAATGCTGTACCAATATTCCAAAAAACGTAGACACTGAGTCCGGTGGCAAAAAAAGCGCGGCGAGACACCTTTTTCGATGCGTTGTATCGCAATGCCATTGCGGTTGATTCGTCAATTGTCAAAAGAGCCGTATAAGGCACTTCCTTTTTCTTTGGCATGAGCACTGGCCCCAACGAGAGAGCGTACAAACTATTGCGAGCACCGAGTAGGAGTGCGGTGGCTACGGCGATCACTGCGCCGCCACCGGCTCCAATCACGCCAACAAAAGCAAATTGAGAAGCACCGGTGAACATGAAAAGTGACAGGGATTGAGTTTGCAAAACGCTCAGCCCACTGGCGACCGAAATTGCGCCAAACGAGAGGGCGTAGGCGCCAGTAGCGATTCCTATTCCCAGCGCATTGGTGTTAATCGACTGGCTTTCATCGCCGGATTTGCGGTGGTTGCGCATCCAACCCATGCTGCCCCTAACAATCGCAAATATAATTGATTCAGGTTAACGGCTGTGATCTTGATGATTCCATCCGCGTACCTGTCCATGTGACGTGCGCAGCATGGCTTCAGATTCTCATTCACATGCTCACTTCTCGGGCTCGCAAATGGATCAATTCCCTACGCTAAGCGGGTAATTGCCGTCTCTCGTTATTCGGTCTCGAGACTCGTGGTCAATTCAATTTGGTGCACGACGACCGTGCGGTCGGGGTCGTCGGGAGCCGTGCTGAGGGTTCGGCTGGCGCCGGAAATTCCCCACCCGGTGGACTCCAAGAAAAGTTGACCGTCGTGCTGGTCTTCATTGAGCCAGCAACTTAATCGCACACATCCACTTCTGTGAGCGAGGTCGGCTGCTGCATTGAGTAACCGTGATCCGATCAGAGTTCGGCGTAGATCAGGGGCCACTTCTATTAGCGATAGGTGCCCTATTTCTTGATCAAATTCGATGGCCGCAACACCGACAAGAACTCCGTCTCGCTCGCAGATGAGTACGCGCCCGCGGGTTCCTTGATCAGTTATCGCGTGCGCCCACTGCGATTGGACATCCTCGGGATCAAGTAGGCGTGCAATCTCAGGATGAGAGCGCTTCCAGTTTGTGATTTGAAGAAGCGCGATCTGATCGGAGTCGGTGGCGTCCGCCAATCGAGTTGTGTCCACGTCGTTACGGTATCTGTGTCTGATCACGCAGTAGGATTAGGATCATGGGAATCGAGTTTCGAAGTGACGTCACCGTTGAGTTGGTTCGTGCTAATGCCAGTGATGCCGACGTTGTTTTCGCTGCGCGAGTCTCAACTGTTGGGGAGCAATCTCTCGAAGACGTGGATGCTGATCCCCAGCGTAGCGTCGGGTTGATCAATTATTTAATGCGCGACCGTCATGGCAGCCCGTTTGAACATAATTCCATGACCTTCTTCGTGAAGGCGCCAATTTTCGTGTGGCGCGAACACATGCGCCACCGGATCGCAAGCTACAACGAAGAATCTGCTCGCTATCGCGAGTTACTCCCGGTCTTCTACGTTCCCAGCCATGAACGGCCACTTGTACAGTCGGGGAAGCCGGGCGCATACGAGTTTCACCCCGGCACCCCGGCCCAATCTGAGCTGGTGGAACGCACTATCCAAGAATCCTGTACCGCTGCCTACTCGGGTTACCTGGAGATGCTCGAGGCAGGTGTTGCCCGTGAAGTTGCGCGAATGGTGCTTCCCGTGACCATATATTCATCGGCGTATGTGACCATGAATGCGCGAGCACTCATGAATTTCCTTTCCCTCCGGCGCAAAGTGGAGGGATCATATTTCGTGTCCTACCCGCAGCGGGAGATTGAAATGGTGGCGGAAGTCTACGAAGATCATTTTGCACAGTTGATGCCATTGACACATTCGGCATTCAATGAGCATGGGCGGGTTGCGCCTTAGCCGGTCACGGTAGGCTTTATCTATGAAAAGTCCGTTCGGAGTGATGCTCACCGCGATGATCACGCCCTTCCAGCCTGACGGCAGTCAAGATCTAGATGGAGCTCAGCGCTTAGCAAGCCACTTGGTCGACAATCTTGGTCATGAAGGACTCATCATCAATGGAACTACTGGGGAAGCCGCAACGAAAACTGATGCTGAGGATCTGGCACTTTTGCAGGCCGTGGTGGAAGCCGTGGGAGATCGCGCCACGGTGGTCGCTGGGGTGGGAACCAATGACACCACACACTCGATTTCTAGCGCGAAAGCGGCCCAAAAGGCAGGCGTGCACGCACTCATGGCGTCTGCACCGTATTACAATCGACCACCTCAGCAGGGAATTTTTGAGCATTTCTGGGCAATCGCTGATAGCACCGATTTGCCACTGATGACCTACGACATCCCTCGCCGTACCGGGGTGGAGATTGAAACGGAAACTCTGGTCCGATTGGCTAAGCATCCCCGGATAATCGCGAATAAAGATGCAAAGGGTGATCTGGAAGCATCCCAATGGGTCATGGCGCGCACCGATTTGGCGTGGTACAGCGGTGAAGACTCACTCAACCTTGCTTTGCTGGCATTGGGCGCCAGCGGGATGGTGTCGGTTGTGGGGCATCTGGTGGGGGATCGTCTCGCAAAAATGGCGAAGCTGTTTGGGAACGGTGAACTTGAGGCCGCCCGCGCGATAAATGAATCACTTTTGCCCGTGTATACGGGGGTGTTTCGCGCTCAAGGCGTAATCTTAATTAAGGCTGCGCTAGCCCTTCAAGGCCTGCCCAGCGGACCTGTTCGACTTCCATTAGTAAATGCAACCCCGAGCGAGATCGAACAATTACGCATTGATCTGGCTGCCGGAGGTGTTGTTCCCTTTGCGTGATGTGCGCTTTCTAGAAAATATTAAGGACTGATTGCATGTTCCTACCTGAGCTGCCCGCGCCGCCATCATTAGCTCTGGGATCTTTACGAATCATGCCGTTGGGCGGGCTGGGTGAGATCGGTCGCAATATGACGGTATTTGAATACGATTCCCGGTTGCTCATTGTTGACTGTGGTGTCTTGTTTCCTGAGGAGTCTCATCCTGGCGTCGATTTAATCCTGCCCGATTTTGAGCCGGTCCTTAATCGGATCAACGATGTTGATGCCATCGTGCTCACCCACGGACATGAGGACCATATTGGCGCGGTCCCCTACCTTTTGCGGCACCGATCTGATATCCCCATTATCGGCTCAGCATTAACACTTGCTTTTATTGAAGCAAAATTGAAAGAGCATCGCATTAAGGCATTCACGATGTGTGTTGCGGATCGAGCGGTTGAAAAGGTCGGTCCATTTGAGCTTGAGTTTTTGGCGGTAAATCACTCGATCCCTGATGCCATGGCCATTGGGATCACCACTCCGGCCGGCCGGGTACTGCATACGGGCGATTTCAAGATGGACCAGTTACCTCTTGACGGAAGAATCACCGACCTAGCGAGTTTTGCCAGACTAGGTGAGCTGGGTGTTGACATCTTGATGGTGGACAGCACGAATGCCGAGGTACCTGGTTTTGTGTCCAGCGAAAAAGATATCGTTCCCGTACTCGAACGAGTATTTAGTCGTGCAAAGGGTCGAGTTATCGTTGCATCATTCGCATCCCATGTGCATCGGATCCAACAGATAATTGATGTCGCGGTTTCGCATAACCGGAAAATTGCATTCGTGGGTCGATCCATGGTGCGCAACATGAACGTGGCGCGTGACTTGGGGTATCTAAAAATTCCTGGCGATACCTTGATCTCATTAGATAAACTGTCCAAATTACCCGATGACGAAGCGGTACTAATTTGTACGGGGTCGCAGGGTGAGCCGATGGCGGTGCTATCGCGAATTGCAAATCGTAGCCACGATATTTCGGTCGGAGACGACGACACAATAGTTCTTGCTTCATCTCTCATTCCTGGTAATGAGAATGCGATCTATCGGGTCATTAACGGGTTAACAGCGCTCGGTGCTGATGTTGTTCACAAAGGGAATGCTCTCGTACATGTGTCCGGACACGCAGCTGCTGGTGAATTGCGTTATGTATTTAACATCGTCAAACCAAAATACGTAATGCCGATTCATGGCGAGTGGCGACATCTCAAGGCAAATGCGCTACTTGCGCAGAGTGTGGGAGTGCCCACAGATCACGTGCTCGTTGCGACCAATGGGACGTGTATTGACCTAGATCGCGGCCAGGCGCGGATGTGCGGTGTCTATCCATTGCGGGAGGTGTATGTCGATGGCGCCAGCGTAGGGAGTGTGGATGCAAGTTTGCTGAACGACCGTTTGCTCCTGGGTGAAGAAGGCTTCATATCGGTCTATGCGGCCGTTGACATTGCCAGCCGCAGCGTTGTGGCTGGACCAGAAATCATTGATCGCGGGGTTGGAGAAACCTCAGATACAACGAAAGTGGCAGTTGAAGTCGCAAAAACCCTGGTTCAGGCGATGGAAGAGGGGATCGAAGACCCTCATGAGCTTTCCCAAAAAGCCCGAAAAATTGTGGGCAGATGGGTCGGAACCACCCACCGCCGCCGCCCCATGATCGTTCCGGTTGTGATCGGGATTAAAAGGGGCCATTAGCCCGCCATGTGTGTCAATTTGTGACACGCGGGGCGTATGTGACTGCAGGGAAATAGCTTATACAGTCGGTACGCTGGGGTATATGGCTTCCCGCACGTCTACGCGCACGCGTGGATCTTCCCCGAACAAGGCAAAAAGCAACCCCAAGAAGAAGACGCCCGCTCGCTCGCGGCGCAAGAATTCAGGGCCGGCCAGGCCAGGTCCGGTACCGAGAGCGTTTGCCGGGTTTGCCCGCGCAATTGGTCGCACTTGGACCGGTGTTGCCCACTTAGCTGGCGGTGCGGCACGGGGAATTGGTCGGGGCGCCAAAGAGCTTGACCCGGCTGTCCGCCGGGATGGACTCGGCCTGTCCCTCATTGCCGGGGCGATTATTTTGGTTGCAGCCACCTGGTTTGGCGTTGACGGATGGTTCATCTCATGGACAGCGATGCTGGCCACTTCATTATTCGGAGCATTAGCGTGGATTACGCCACTTCTTCTCATCGCACTTGCGTGGCGTTTTCTTCGTCACCCGGATCAAAACGGCGCGACCGGACGACTAGCAATTGGCACCGCGGCACTAGTTGTTAGCGTGCTCGGTCTGTGGCATTTGGTGCAAGGCACCTCGACGCCCAGTGACGGCGCCGACGCCATGAACAGTGCCGGTGGCACGCTTGGGTGGGTTGTTACCGCTCCGGTGGGAGCGGCGCTGGGTTCAATCGTAACCGGGTTTCTACTCGTAATTTTAGGTTTTTTTGGATACTTGGTACTCACCAAAACTACGATCGCACGCTTACGTGAAATTGCGATTGGTGGTTTGGGCCGGCTTCGCGGGGAAGTTTCACTTCGTGTTGAAGCCGAGAATGAGTTCGAAGAGGAAGTTCTTGTGCCTGAATTGGGTGGTGAAATTCATGTTTCACCAGGTTTTGCAGATCCCAACGGAGTTTTGCGGGTGAATCATTCAGATTTGACGTTGGTGGGAGACGAACCATTTATTTCGCCGATTCCAACCGAAGATGAACGCCCCGCTGCCGCGCTCATGGCGGGAATAGATTCCACCGCACGCACACACACGGATTCGCGTGAGGACACGATTATCGTGTCCGCCAGCACTGCGGCGGTACCCGCCAAAAATGCAACCGAGATCGTTGCCAAGCATCAGGTCGCCGAGCAGTTGCCACTGACTCCTCGCACTGCCTACCGACTACCCAAGGGAGACTTGCTTAAATTAGGGCCCGCGCACAAGACAGCCACAAAGGCTAATGACCATGTTGTCAGCGCGCTGACTGAGGTACTGACCCAGTTTGGAATTGATGCCCGAGTGGTCGGATTTATGCGGGGCCCCACAGTGACTCGATACGAAATTGAGCTAGGACCAAGTGTAAAAGTCGAACGAGTGACCGCTCTGAGCAAAAATATTGCTTATGCCGTAGCCAGCGCAGAGGTCCGGATTCTTAGTCCTATTCCCGGCAAAAAAGCCATTGGGATTGAAATCCCCAATACTGACCGCGAGTTGGTTGCTTTAGGAGATGTACTCAAAAGCAATGTTGCGGCTAACGACCAGCATCCCATGGTGGTGGCTTTAGGAAAAGATGTTGAGGGTGGTTTCGTTGTTGCAAACCTGGCTAAAATGCCCCACATCTTGGTAGCAGGGGCAACGGGAGCAGGTAAGAGTAGCTGCATCAACTCGCTGATTACCTCGATTTTGATGCGCTCAACCCCGGAGGAAGTGCGCATGATTCTGATTGATCCCAAGCGGGTCGAGTTAACAATTTATGAAGGTGTGCCGCACTTGATCACGCCGATCATCACTAGCCCGAAAAAGGCAGCGGACGCATTGCAATGGGTTGTTAAAGAAATGGATCGACGCTATGACGATCTTTCTACGTTTGGGTTTAGGCATATTGATGACTTCAATAAGGCGGTTCGATCAGGCAAGGTGAAACCACTACCAGGCTCACAGCGCAAAATCGAGGCGTATCCATATCTGTTGATAATTGTTGACGAGCTCGCTGATCTCATGATGGTTGCTCCACGCGATGTGGAGGACTGCGTTGTACGCATCACCCAGTTGGCACGTGCTGCCGGTATTCATTTGGTTCTTGCAACACAGCGACCCAGTGTTGATGTTGTTACTGGCCTGATCAAGGCGAACGTTCCCAGCCGTCTGGCGTTCGCTACATCAAGTCTTACGGACAGTCGGGTAATTTTGGATCAGCCTGGAGCGGAAAAACTGGTCGGGCAAGGGGACGGGCTTTTCCTCCCCATGGGCGAGAATAAGACAATGCGGATTCAGGGTGCTTTTGTATCCGAACACGAGATCCGTGACATCGTGGGCCATTGCAAGGACCAGTGGGCCGCGGATTATCTCGACGAAGTGACTATTCCTGCTGCATCAACGAGAGAGATTGACGCAGATATTGGCGGCGATCTTGATGTACTGCTGCAGGCGGTTGAGTTGGTTGTGGGAACCCAATTTGGCTCAACCTCAATGCTGCAACGCAAGCTAAGGGTCGGGTTCGCTAAAGCCGGGCGATTAATGGACCTGATGGAGTCCCGTGGGGTAGTGGGACCCAGCGAAGGGTCAAAGGCTCGCGATGTGCTGGTTTCAGCCGATGAACTTCCGGGCTTAATCCTTTCAATCCGTGGGGGATAGACTTTGGGGGTGTCGGAGAAAACTGTTGCAATCATCACCATGGGCTGCGCCCGCAATGAAGTTGACTCCGAAGAGCTCGCCGCAAGATTAGAGTCACAGGGTTGGACTTTGGTCAAGGATGCTGAGCATGCTGAAGCGGTAATGGTGAACACCTGTGGCTTCGTGGACATCGCGAAGGCGGATTCAATTAACACGATCATTGAAGCAGCAGATCTTAAAGAGAGCGGCGGGGCGACCAAAGCGGTAGTTGCGGTTGGTTGCTTGGCGCAAAGGTACGGTTCTGAACTGGCGAGTGACTTACCTGAAGCTGATGCAGTGCTCAGCTTCGACGACTACCCGAAGATCGGCGAGCGCCTTGATGCGGTGATGCGTGGGGAAAAGATCACCGCCCACACGCCGAGTGATCGGCGGGCATTATTGCCCATTAGCCCAGTTGACCGCGCGGCTAACACCAATCCGATTCCCGGACACGGCTCACAAGAAGTAATGCCCGCTGCAGATGGCGCGTTAGCGTGGCAGCCACCGATCCTGCGCACACGACTAGAGAATTCACCGGTAGCTCCGGTAAAGCTGGCGTCAGGGTGCGACCGTCGGTGCACCTTTTGTGCGATCCCTTCATTTCGTGGCTCATTCATTTCGCGACCGCCCTCTGATGTGGTGGCGGAGGTGGCTTGGCTAGCGGGCCTTGGTGTTACCGAAGCCGTCTTGGTGAGCGAGAACTCGACGTCATACGGGAAGGACCTGGGGGATTTGCGGTTACTGGAGTCTTTACTCCCCGCGATTGGTCAGGGAACTGATATTGCCCGAATTCGGGTCGCGTACCTGCAACCCGCCGAAGTTCGCCCAGATCTATTGACCGTCATGGCTAACACTGCGGTTGTCGCTCCGTATTTCGATTTATCCTTTCAGCATGCGTCGGCCACATTGCTACGCCGAATGAAACGCTTTGGCGGTAAAGATTCATTTCTCGAACTCATCGCAACGATTCGAGATCTTTCGCCCGCCGCGGGGATTCGCAGTAACGTGATTGTAGGTTTTCCGGGTGAAAGCGATGAAGAATTTGCAGAACTCATCGCATTTTTAGATCAGGCACGACTTGATGCGGTGGGGGTTTTTTCCTACAGTGATGAGGAAGGTACCGAGGCTTTTAATCTTGAGCCCAAAGTTGACCAAGGTGTAATCGATGCGCGGGTGCGTCGGATCACCGATCTCGTTGACGAGCTGATGGCTCAGCGAGCCCAAGATAGAATCGGTGAGTTAGTTCAGGTTGTTATTGAATCTTTTGACGAAGAATCTAACTGCTACGTCGGTCACGCTGGGCATCAAGGACCTGATGACGGTGAGACGCAAATTTTGGGAGCCGCGGGGACCAAGGCACTGGAGATAGGCCAGCTGGTGTCCGTGCGAGTCATTGACAGCAGTGGCGTTGACCTGGTCGCGGAGTTGGAAAATTAGTGCCAGCGCACTCACTCCCGCCCGACCATGCGGCTGATTTGCCGAACAGCACTTCAGCGTGGAATGTTGCTAACGCACTTACCGCACTGCGTGTAGCGGCAGTTCCCCTTTTGGGTTACTTATTACTGCAAGATACCCAGTCCGCGCGCAATTGGGCCGCGCTCGTATTTCTGCTCGCATCGGTAACCGATTTTCTGGACGGTTTCGTTGCGCGCAAGTACGGCTTAATCACAACATTGGGGAAAATTGCCGATCCGATTGCCGACAAATTTCTCACCGGGGTTGCACTTGTGGGACTGTCTTACCTTGGGGCGCTTCCATGGTGGGTCACGATCGCGATAATTGCCAGAGAAATCGGAGTCACATTTCTTCGTTTCTGGGTGATCGAACACGGGGTGATCTCGGCCTCGCGCGGTGGCAAAACTAAAACACTTACTCAAATGATTGCGATCAGCATGTATCTGGTTGAGTGGCCGGCATCGGTGCCGGAGTCGTTCGTCACTGTGTGGGACGTGTCGAAAATTTCCGTTATGGCGATAGCAGTAATACTGACACTAGGTACGGCGATTGCCTACGTTCGAAAAGCGACGCAATTGCGCAAGGAGATTGAGGTCGTTCGCAGATGAGCTCGGCGGAGCATGGCGCAGCGCGGGTAGTTAAACTATTGCACGCCAATCGGAAGACCATCTGTACGGCCGAGTCCTTTACAGGTGGTGAGTTAGCCAGTGCTCTGGTGGATATCGCCGGCGCGTCTGCGGTCTTTGCTGGAGGTGTGACCACCTATTCCTTGGAGGCAAAGCGGGCAGTACTGGGGTTTAGTCAGATCGAGCTAGCCGGCGGTGCCGTTTCGGCTGAAGTGGCGATCAACATGGCGCAGCGAGTCCGCAAGCTTTTTGGGACGGACTACTCACTCTCCACGACCGGGGTTGCCGGGCCAGGACCTCACCGAGGCGTCGCTGAGGGAACCGTGTGGCTGGGGTTTGCGTCCAAGACGTCTAGTGAAGCGATCTCGGTCGATTTGGTGGGTGTCAAGGGTCCGTCCACATCAGGTTCTTCTCGAAACGTGATTAGGGCGGCGGCCGTTACGGCAGCATTAGAATTAGTGTTTACCCAAGCAGTATTTGACGAGCTTCACCCACAAACCTAAGCCAAGATCGGCGCAGGTCAGGTAGTGCGAGTACAATTAGGGTACCGCTTTAGAGCAACGGGTGTGAGGCTGCAAAAGGAAGGAACTGGACATGATCGTTTTACGCAATGTGATCGGTGATGAACTTCGCCGTCGTCGTCAAGATCAAGGTCGTACGCTGCGTGATATTTCAGGGGCCGCTTCGGTCTCACTCGGTTACCTGTCCGAAATTGAGCGCGGGCAAAAGGAAGCTTCCTCCGAGCTGATCGCAGCTATTTGCGGAGCCTTGGATGTGTCACTGTCTGACATTTTGGCATCGGTAAGTACCCAAGTTGCCCACGCTGAATCTGTGGATCCTATTACCTACCCAAACGCCATTTCCGCGATTTAGTTGTCCACGTCATAAGTTGATAGTTGGTACCTGCTAGTCGTGCGTCTGAGCGATATGTCCGAACGACTCGAGCACTTGATCGGGCCAGATCACTGCACTTCGTGGCGCAAAGACATCGTGTTGCCGGGTCTTGGTGACACTGTTGATGGCGCGGTATCGGCAGGCGTGCAAACCGCTGACATATGGCAAGCCGTGTGCGATTTCGTCGAAGTGCCGGGCACTTTGCTCTAGGATTTACAGGTGAGTCACGCGACAGGAGCCAGTCGAACCAAGTGGGCACCGAATTCGTTACATACATCTGGAGTGCTCGCTGTCCATAAACGATCCATTGCGACTCTGTCGGCTGCGCAAGTGTGTGGTGGAATCGCGATTGCAGGCTCAATGCCTGCCGGGGCATTATTGGCCGTATCCCTGACAGGCTCGGAAGCTTTTGCCGGTCTCGCACAAACAGCGGGTGTGCTGGGCGCCGCGATTTTTGCACTGCCTCTCGCACGGATCGCTTTGACCAAAGGACGCAGGCCAGCGCTGGCCACTGGTTACGGTCTGGGAATTCTGGGAGCAATTTTGGTGATCGGTGGAGCGGTATCGCGTCAGGTGGCGCTGGTCCTAATCGGTTCACTCTTTTTAGGTGTTGCGAGTGCGGCCAGTCTTCAGGCGCGATACGCCGCGACGGACTTAGCATTGCCAGAGCAGCGGGCGCGCTCGTTGTCCTATGTCGTGTGGGCGGCAACAATCGGGGCGGTGCTCGGGCCAAACCTTCTCAACTTTAGTGGCTCGGTGGGCTTGAGTCTGGGGCTGCCGCAGCTCTCAGGTCTATATGTAATCGCCGGGATATCTTTGACTCTAGCGGTGGCGATACTTGTTGTCGCATTGCGACCGGACCCGTTTATTCTTGCGCGGCAGGTGCGTCAAGCGGCAGATCCCGGAAACGAAATCCAGCACCCAAAATTGCGTGATGGAATCGCACATTTACACACCCGACCGCGTGCGGTTCTGGGAATAGCGACAATCTCGATCGGGCACGTCGTCATGATTATGGTGATGGTGATGACACCCGTTCATATGGCCCATGTGGATGTAACACTGCAACTAATCGGCCTAGTGATCAGCGTGCATGTCGCCGGAATGTATGCCTTCTCGCCATTGGTGGGAAGCGCGGTTGATCGTTTCGGTCGGGTCCCCATGATCATTGTTGGAGCAATGATTCTCGCCGCGAGTTGTGTGATTTCGGGGCTGGCACCGGCCGACGATGTCGTGGTTTTGGGAGTCGGATTGTTCCTTCTTGGCCTGGGCTGGTCATTCACCCTGATTGCTGGTTCGACTTTGGTCACCGACTCCGTTGACGCTGATGAGAGACCCTCAGTGCAAGGGCTGTCGGATCTGTGCATGAACGCAGCCGGAGCGCTGGGTGGAGTTGCTGCGGGAATAATGATGTGGTGGGCCGGGTACCTCTGGCTCTGCGCGGTTGCAACTCTCCCACTAGTGGCCTTGATCATCTGGATTAACCTCTCGGCGTGTCGCGAGCGTTCGAACGCACGTTCGATATAGGCTTACATGGCTGGGTTGAGTTATCAACAGCCCTAGGTGCTTATCCACATCAGGAAATCATCTGGAGCAAATGTCAGTGCTCGCACCTAGCCTCGGACAAACATAAAAGAGTGAAGTGCTCCAGTTGCAGGCCAGCTGAGATCATGGACCCAGGGTTGAGGAGAA
Source organism: Candidatus Nanopelagicales bacterium (assembly GCA_028825115.1). GTDB lineage: Bacteria > Actinomycetota > Actinomycetes > S36-B12 > S36-B12 > UBA4592. The sequence goes on from JAPKAV010000016.1 coordinate 22,840, forward strand.
GAGCATGGTAAATACAGAGAAGGACCGCGAAAAGGCCCTTGACAGCGCGCTAGCCCAGATTGAGCGTCAGTTTGGGAAGGGTTCGCTGATGCGCCTTGGTGATTCCGAGCGTGTGCCCATTGAGGTGATTCCAACCGGATCAATTGCACTTGACATAGCGCTCGGCATTGGGGGATTGCCACGCGGTCGAATCGTTGAGATTTACGGTCCAGAATCTTCGGGTAAAACGACGGTGGCCCTTCACGCCATCGCTAGCGTACAGGCGCGTGGCGGACTGGCGGCCTTTATTGACGCGGAGCACGCCCTAGACCCAGAGTACGCCGGAAATCTTGGGGTAGACCTTGACAACCTCTACGTTTCTCAGCCAGACACGGGAGAGCAAGCACTGGAAATTTGCGACACGCTCGTCCGCTCGGGTGCGATTGATCTGGTAGTCATTGACTCGGTAGCCGCACTCACACCTCGAGCAGAGATTGAAGGTGACATGGGAGATTCACACATGGGTCTTCAGGCACGGCTCATGAGCCAGGCTTTGCGCAAGATGGCAGGCCCGCTGAGTAATACAAACACCACCGCCATATTTATTAACCAATTGCGGGAAAAGATCGGGGTGATGTTTGGTTCACCGGAGACCACGACCGGTGGTAAGGCACTGAAGTTCTACTCCTCGGTCCGGCTCGATGTGCGTCGGATTGAGACCCTCAAGGGAGGCACGGAAGCTGTGGGTAACCGCACCCGGATCAAAGTTGTCAAGAACAAAGTTGCACCGCCTTTTAAGCAAGCCGAGTTCGACATCCTGTACGGGGAAGGAATTTCCCGCGAGGGTTCACTTATTGATATTGGGGTGGATCAGGGGATTGTTCGCAAGGCAGGAGCTTGGTACACCTATGAAGGCGACCAGTTGGGACAAGGGAAGGAAAACGCACGGACTTTCCTGAAAGACAATCTTGACTTAGCCAACGAAATTGAGAAACGAATTCTTGAGCAACTTGGTATGGGCGCAAAAATTAATGAACCTGCGGAAGTAGCGCCAGTCAAGGCGTCAAAGGCTACAAAAGGTGCCGAAACCCAAGGCGAAGACGAGTAGCAGCGCCGTTTGATGAACTGGGAACAAGCTAGCGATGTCCCGTCGAGTGGGGAGTCAAAAATCATGTCGGTTGTTATGCGCCGACTGAATGCGGCTCCTCGCTCAAGGGGAGAGCTGCGCACCTACCTACTAGGTAAAGAGTTCGTCTCGAAAGAGATCGACACTGTGTTGGATCGCGTGGAGTTGATGGGCTACATCGACGACGCACAATACGCCCTTGACTGGGTGCGAAGCCGGCATCGTTCCCGGGGTTTGGCCCCGAGTGTTCTCACCCGCGAGTTGGTCAACAAAGACATCGACATCGAATTGATTGAGGTGGCTGTGAAACAAATCAGTGACCAGGACACTCGGGAGCGGGCCTACCAACTAGCGGCCAAGAAGTACCGCAGCGTGCACGAGCTGGAAGGTAAAGTTGCGATCCGAAGGATTGCGAGCCTGCTGCAACGCAAGGGTTACGCCCCGGGGGTGTGCTGGCAAATAGCCATGGAAACGGTGGGGGCTGAACTCGAGGCAGTGGGGGATTTGGAGGGGTAGTGCCCTGGATCTAAGCACTGTTTAGATCCTGCTATAATGAGGCGTCCGAATGTGAGCGTTTAATTTTTTAGGAGATTCATGCCCGGTTTATCTGCATGGGCTGTTCGGCAGCCCATTAAGGCCCTAATCGCGTGGTTTATCGCAGTTGTGGCAATAGGAACACTTGGCATCGGCTTTGCAGGTTCTTACAATGACGCCTTTGAACTGCCCGACACCGAATCGAAAGCGGCCACGGACTTACTAATGTCCAGCGGAACAGACACCTCGGGTCTAGAAGGTGGTGCCACAATCGTGTGGAAACTGCAGGACGGACTAGCGCTTTCCCCAAAGGCGGAAGAAAGCATCGTGCCACTGCTTGAGGAGTTATCTGGGTTTGAGTCGGTCGCATGTGTGACAAATCCATTTGATTTGACTGGGTCGGGATTTGGGTCAGGGTGCGTGTCTGAGAATGGTACCCAGGGTGTGCTTCAACTGTTGACACCAGAAGAGGTTGAAGTTCTCACGAGCTCGTTCGCTCCAGTAAGCTCCGACGGCTCCGTCGCGTTTGCGACCATGTCGATCGTGGGAAATGGGTCTGACGGACTGCCGCCAGAAGAGGCAAACTCCATACTGGCGCTAATTGATGAAGTCGGTAGCGAGACTTTAATGATCGGGGCTGAAGGGCAAGCGCTGGATTGGAGTGCCGGTGAGCCTCCTAGCAGTGAGGTTATTGGAATTATTTTCGCTCTCATCATTCTTCTTGTGGCTTTCGGATCTGTGATAGCTGCCGGACTACCGATTTTAGTTGCTATCGTCGGTGTGGGAACGGGTGTGCTTTTTGTGACCTTTATAGCGAATTTTCTCGACGTAGCGACATTCGCACCCACTCTCGCGGCAATGATCGGACTCGCCGTCGGAATCGACTATTCACTCTTTATTCTTAACCGCTTTCGCCACGGGATATTAGCGGGGGAGGATAAGGAGGTCGCTGCGCTCCGGGCTGTGCAAACATCCGGGCGCGCCGTGGTTTTTGCTGCCTTTGCAGTTGTGGTCGGTCTCCTAGGCCTACTCGTCCTGGGTATCAACTTCTTTACTGGCTTGGCGATTGGTGCCGCGATGACTGTTGTCATCGTGATGCTTGCGGCGGTCTGGATGTTGCCGGCTCTGCTAGGTCTATTGGGTGCGCGAGCACTCGGGTGGCGCTTGCCCTGGGGACGCAAGCCGGGGAGTGGCGCTGTCGACTCCAAAGCCTGGACCGCTTATGGGTATTTCCTTCAAAAGCGCCCGCTGTTACCAGTCATTGGCGCGCTCGCATTGATCACGATCCTGGCAATTCCCGCACTCAGCTTGCGGCAAGGATTCACTGACAACTCAGGAAAAGCTGAAGGTTCCCCCGCGCGGGTGGCATATGACTTACGAGCCGAGGGATTCGGGGCCGGAGCTAGCGCACCCTACCTTGCTGTCGTCGACTTGTCCGCGAGTTCCGACCCGTCGGCTTACTCAGAAATCATCACCACGTTAAATGAGACCCCTGGCGTTGCGGGAACGAATCCGAGTCTAGAGGTCTTACCCATCTTGGAAAAAATTGCTGAGGCGTCATCAGAGGAAGATGCCAACCCCATTCAAGTCATGGCTGTTTACCCGACCACCGCACCGCAAGACGCGGCGACGAGCGAACTTCTCACGATTCTCAGGGAAGACGTAAACCCAGGTCTGGAAGCAACCACGGGGGCCGTAATCCTTATTGGTGGAACCGCCGCCATCACGGCGGACTTTACGACAGTTTTGTCCCAAGCTCTTCCGGTCTTTCTACTACTGGTAGTCGGTCTGGGATTCTTGGCCCTCGTTGTGTTGTTTAGATCCTTGTTAGTGCCCCTTATCGGAGCTGTCACGTCGCTGTTCTCCTTGGCCGCGGCGATGGGAATATCGGTGGCGGTGTTCCAGTGGGGATGGTTCAATTCAATTCTCGGGATTCCAGGGACAGGACCGATCCTGCCATTCATTCCAATCATGGTGTTCGCGATCTTGTTCGGGTTGTCAATGGATTACCAGGTGTTTCTTGTGTCCCGAATGCAAGAAGAGTGGGCTAAAACTCATGAGAATGCGGCAAGTATTCGAAGCGGGTTGAGCAACTCCGGCCGTGTCGTAGTTATTGCGGCCCTCATCATGGCGGTCGTTTTCGGTGCATTCGCCCCGGCCCCGGACCCGATCATCAAATTGTTTGGTATCGCCCTTGCCTCCGCTGTACTGATTGACGCTTTCATCATTCGCCTGGTCCTCGTCCCGAGCCTCATGACGCTCTTCGGCACGGCCAACTGGTGGCTTCCGGGCTGGCTGGATCGCATCCTGCCCAAGGTTCAGATTGAGCCGGATGAAGAAGAGGTTCATGGGGTCGATAATCGGGGTAGGGACGGTTCACCTCAATCCGTTGGATAGGGGGAAGCAACCCAGGACTGAGCCTTCATTACTGTTGAGCACTATGTCTATCAGTGTCAAGTCTCGGACCTATCAAGTGCGCACATACGGGTGTCAGATGAATGTACATGATTCCGAGCGCATTACTGGCTTGCTGGAGTCCGAAGGCTATCTACCGGTTAACAGTGGAGAAGTCGCGGACCTGATCGTGTTCAACACGTGTGCGGTTCGAGAAAATGCCGACAACAAGCTCTACGGAAACCTAAGTCACCTGGTGCCGATTAAGGCTGCAAACCCAGGAATGCAAATTGCAGTGGGCGGTTGTCTTGCGCAAAAAGATCAGGGAGAAATCTTACGCAAGTCACCCGTGGTGGACGTGGTTTTTGGAACCCACAACTTAGGGTCTCTGCCGGTGCTTTTGGAACGCTCCCGGATTCAACAAGAAGCACAAGTCGAAATTGCCGAGGCGCTTGTTGATTTTCCATCCGCCCTGCCCACCAAACGTGATGCCATTTACAGCGCATTCGTGTCTGTGAGTGTGGGCTGTAACAACACCTGTACTTTTTGTATTGTTCCTGCGCTTCGCGGTAAGGAAAAAGACCGACGAGCAGGCGATATTTTGACCGAGATCGAAGTCCTCGTCGCGGATGGCGTGGTGGAAGTAACGCTACTGGGTCAAAACGTAAATGCGTACGGCGCGGATCTGGGGGACCGTCAAGCTTTCAGTAAACTCCTGCGTGCATGCGGTGATGTCCCTGGTTTGGAGCGGGTTCGATTTATGAGCCCGCACCCGCGTGACTTTACGGACGACGTTATTGAAGCAATGGCGCACACCCCCAATGTAATGCCCACCTTGCACATGCCATTGCAATCTGGTTCCGATTCGGTACTCCAACGGATGAGGCGCTCCTACCGACAAGACAAATATTTGGGAATTATCGACCGAGTGCGTTCGGCTATGCCCCAGGCTTCGATCACGACCGACATCATTGTGGGATTCCCAGGTGAAACGGAAGAGGAATTCCAAGCGACTTTGGATGTGGTTCGCAAGGCCCGCTTCGCGAGCGCTTATACCTTCCAATATTCCAAGAGGCCAGGAACACCAGCGGCAACGATGGAAAATCAAATTGTAAAAGAGGTCGTTCAGGAACGCTATGAACGGTTGGTTAAGTTGGTCAATCAGATCTCACTTGAGGAAAATATCGCGCAAATTGGCAACCGCGTCGAGATTCTGGTTGCCCACGGTGAAGGCCGAAAAGACGCACACACGAATAGACGTTCGGGCAGAAGTGCTGATGGTCGGCTTGTGCATTTTGATCTTGGTAAGCATGTTGCCCGTCCAGGTGACTTCGTGACCGGCACCGTCCTCTCGGCTGCCCCACATCACCTGCTGGGTGAGGGAACATCGGTGCGCCTCACTCGTGCCGGTGACCGCTCCGAATCCCCATCAGGGACTTCGGTAATGCTTGGCATTCCGACATTTGTTTCACCTTGATTGAACCTGCCATGAGTCCAAAACCCATTGTGACAATCATTGGTCCGACGGCGGTGGGTAAAACTGCACTGGCCATTGACCTAGCACATAAAATTGACGGGGAGTTAGTGGGAACTGACTCGATGCAAGCCGTTTCAGGAATGGATATCGGGACTGCAAAACCCACGTCACAAGAACTAGGGCAGATCCGGCACCACATGCTGGATGTGTGGTCGATTGGGCACCGGGCCGACGTGGTGCAATTCCGGGACTTAGCGCGCGAAGCGATCACCGGGATCACCACTGGCAAGCGAATACCGATCGTGGTGGGTGGAAGCGTTCTTTATGTGAAAGCAATCTTGGACCAATTTGATTTCCCTGCCACGGATCCTTTAGTGCGTGGACGATATGAGGCCATGTTGGAACAAGACGGTTCGAAAAAATTGCATAAACTGTTGGAAGAAAAGGATGCAACGACGGCCTCCAATATTCTCCCAGGCAACGGTCGTCGAATAGTTCGGGCGTTGGAAGTAATTGAGTTGACGGGGGAGCCGTATCATTCTCGCTTACCGGATCCGGTGGAAGAGTTTCCCAGTGTTCGTGTGGGTTTGGAAATCGATCGGGTCAGCATGGATGCTCGGATCGAGCAACGGGTGGACCAAATGCTGGAGTCCGGTTTGATTGAAGAAGTCCAGGAACTTGAGTCACTGGGTCTACGCGATGCACCGACGGCTTCACGCGCAATCGGCTACTCGCAAGTCTTGGCGCACTTAAGCGGAGAAATCACGCAAATTGACATGCGGGAAAAAATTATCTATGCAACCCAAAAATTTGCTCGACGCCAGCAAAGGTGGTTTCGGCAAGATCCTCGAATCCGCTGGGAACCCTGGGACGGTGCACAACTCGTCGAAGCTGTGTTAGGTCACTTTCACGAAGTATTCGGTTCCCAGTAACGCATCGAAAATTGGTTTGGGCAATCTGCTCAGTACGGCCAGGGTTCGAATAGTTCCGTCCGCCGTCGACTGAGAGGCGTGCGCGACGATTGATTTTTTCTTGAGTGCCGTATATCCACGGACATTGACGCGATGGGTAATTTCGACCTTCGGGGTCCAGCTGTATGAGAACGTCTCGGGGTCAAAATCAGACGGGGTGAGTGAGAGTGCACCAGCAAGTTTCACGGCTCGAAAGATAGGTTCACGCGGGAGAGTGGCCTCGAATAGGCTGACCGAAGTACGTGTGTGCACCTCGCGAGCCACCTTATGCACTTGGAGATGATCAGGGTGGCCGTAGCCACCACATGGATCATAGCCGATCAGAGTGTCGATTCGTAGATCCTCGATTAGTTCATTCAGCCCCGTGGCAATCACGGCTGGATCAAGGCCGGCAAATCCACCGTCAGCATTGTGTTGCCCGTGTAGACCTGAGTCAGGGTATCCGAGCTGGGTAACGCTGGTGACTCCCAGGATCTGGGCTGATTGAGCGAGTTCCGCTGACCGGTGGGAGCCCAAGTCGTCTGAGAAATGTCCCGAGGTCAAGCCGGCTGATCCGTCGGTTGCCACTACTAAGTGGACCCGGTGGCCAAGGTCTTGGGCTTTGGCCATGGTGCCAGCGGTGAGCAGCGCCTCGTCATCTGGATGGGCGTGTAGAAAGAGCAGGTTGCGCATAATGGTCCCATTGTGGCGTACGGTCGTCCCCATGCGCATTACCCACGTCAGTGATTGCTTTGTCCCCAGAACGGGTGGCATCGAATCCCAAGTCCTTGGGCTGGCTCGTGCCCAACACGCCGCTGGGGACCAAGTGCGCGTGATCACGGCGACGAGCGGCCCGCAGTTTCTGGAGTTCCCTGTTGACCGATTGAGTTTCCCCGTCCCTTTTGAGCTACCGGTGCATCCGCGTACCTATCGGGAAGTCACCAGGCTGTTGAAAGTGAATCTGCCCGAAGTGGTGCACGTTCATGCGGGTGTGATTTCACCATTTGCGTGGAGCGCCACTCGGGCGGCTTATGACCTTGGGCTTCCTATCTTGGTCACAATACACAGCGTGTGGGGTGCATTTGCGCGTCCAGCCTTTTCCGCGATCGGGTCATGGCTGAGATGGAATCGGGTTGCCATGAGTGCGGTGAGTGAGGTCGCGGCGGAGCATATGCGCGCATCCTTAGGGGTTGAAGTTGATCTGGTTCCTAATGGTATTGATCCAAGCCAGTGGAGCAGATCAGGTGTTGCAGATTGGAATGCTGCGCCGCTGCAATTAGTAAGCGTGCTGCGAGTCGCCCCGAGGAAAAGAACTGGGGCGCTCCTGCGCGTGATGGAGGAACTAGGCAACTTGGATGTTGCCGCGCTACTCAATATTGTGGGAGACGGGCCGGAGCGTGCCCTATGGGAACGCCGGGCGCGTAGAGCCAAGCTTCCGATCACTTTTTTGGGACGACTAGCACCGGCTGAACTAAAATTGGTTCTGGATCGTTCTCAAATATTTATTCAGCCGTCGGTCAAGGAGTCATTTGGAATCGCAGCCCTTGAAGCCCGCGCCAATGGGCTGGCGGTCGTGGCTCGCAGCGGCACGGGAACTCACACGTTCATTGCTGATGGAACTGATGGAAGGATCTGCGACACTGATAATTCCATGGCACTCGCGGTTAGCGGGTGGAATTTTGATCGGCAGGCACTGAGGGCAATTCTTGAACACAATTCACATGTTCCCCCCAGCTATTCATGGAATGAGATTGATTACCGTGTTCGTGCGGCGTATCACAGAGCGCTTTCGCTCGGCCAATAGAGTGGTCTAGTGAGTTTATTGGCTGAATTAGCGTTTGTTAAAGGGCACGGAACCTCCAATGATTTCATTGTGTACAACAATGATGACGCCGAGGCTGCGCTCTCGATCGAACAGGTTGTAGCTCTATGTAACCGCCGTTCCGGGCTTGGCGCCGACGGAACGATTGGGGCGGTCCGAACCAAAAATATTGAACTTGCGGGTATTGATCATGCGGATGCGACTTGGTTCATGGATCACCAAAATGCTGATGGAAGTCTCGCTGAAATGTGTGGCAATGGTGCCCGAGTTTTTGCTCGCTACTTGTTGGCCAATGGCCTTGAAACCACGAAGGAATTCACTATTTCAACGCGAGGGGGAGTGCGGGCAGTACAGATTCATCCGGATTTCACGGTGTCAGTCGACATGGGTAAAGCCGATGTACCCAACCCAGAAATAACCCCACACATTCGGCTCGCAACCGGTGAGGCGTTCGAGTCTGTAGGGGTGTTCTTTCCGAATCCGCACGCAGTGTGTTGGGTCGAGCCGGAAGTTTTACCCCTTCTCGAGTTAAACCATATGCCGGTCGTTGACCCATTCGACGCCTTTTCGCAAGGGGTGAATGTCGAATTCGCCACGGTAACTGCACCCGGTGAAGTTGTCATGCGGGTCTTTGAACGTGGAGTGGGTGAGACTTCTTCATGTGGGACCGGTGCGTGCGCGGTCGCGTGGGCTGCCCGCCGAAGCGCACCAGCTCACCAAGATGTTGATAGTTGGACGGTGCGCGTACCCGGTGGCGAAGTGATTGTGACCGAAGATCTGCAGACGGGAACATTTGTTTTACGTGGACCCGCGGAACTTGTCGCGCGCGGTCGAGTCTTGATCTAGCGCACGGCGGTTGCTAGCGCAGCAACGTGCTCAGCGCTCGAGCCACAGCAGGCGCCAAGAATGTCAACGCCCATGGCGTAGGTGTCAGCCGCGAAAGAGCCCATCTCTTGGGGAGTACCGTTATATCGGAATGTGTCTCCGACCAAAACCGGCAGGCCCGCATTGGATTGCAGCATTAATTTCGTGCCATCGGGCATCGCCGGAATCATTGCTTCAGCGATTATCCGCATCTCGTCAATCCCACGGCCACAGTTGGCCCCGACGACATCAGCGCCGTAGCTCGCGAGGGCCACAACCGCATCTTCGGGTTTGACCCCCATCATGGTGCGAAGGTTTGTATCAAAACTCATAGTGG
>JAPKAV010000078.1 GCA_028825115.1 Candidatus Nanopelagicales bacterium
AACCCTTCGACAGTCTCGTCCGCGGTATTCGTTGCCATAAACTAAATTATTAACTTCCTGCTTGGGCAAGTAGGGCCGCAAGGTCAGTCACTAATTGCTCCTGCGCGGCATCACTGAGTGGAATGTAGAGAGCTGCCTTCGCGATTTCTACATTGTTGTCAATGTAGAACTGGAAGAACTCGGCAACATCTGGGTCGGCTAAAGACTGAACAGATGGGTACACGAGGAGCGGGCGTGACAACGGTGTGTAAGAGCCATCGCGTGCCGTTTCTGCGCTTGGTGCCACACAACCTGCGCCTGAATCAATTTCTATTGCCTTGAGCCGATCGGCATTCTCCTCGAAGTAGGTGAACCCAAAGTAGCCAAGGCCGCCCTTGCTGCCAGCAACTCCTTGAACAATCACGTTGTCGTCTTCACTCGGGGTGAAATCGGTTCGGCTTACACCTTCTTCACCATTGATCACGTCGGTGAAGTAGTCAAATGTTCCTGAATCGGTTCCTGGACCAAATAGTGGTAGCGGCTCATCGGGGAATGACGGATCAACTTCGTTCCAGTTCGAGACAGTTGAGTCCGGCCCCCAGATTGTAGCGAGTTGATCAATGGTCAAGCAGTTTGCAAACTCATTGTCTTTATTAACAACTACGGTTAAGGCATCAATCGCTACGGTTAGTTGATCGTACTCAATTCCGTTATCATCGCACTCTTGAATTTCCGAATCTTTTATGGGGCGGGAGGCATCATTAGCGTCAGTTTCACCGCGGCAGAACTTTTCGAACCCACCACCGGTTCCCGAAGAACCCACTGTTACTTGAATTCCAGGTTTTGCTATTTGGAAGTCTTCAGCGGCAACTGCGCTGAGGGGATACACGGTTGAGGAGCCGTCAATCCGGATCTGGCCACTGCCACCGTCTTCGCCACCTGAGTTATTAGAACCACCGCAGGCACTGAGTACGAGGGCTGCGAGAAGGACCGATGATGCTAGGAGAAGCGTTCGATTTAACCGAGACATCAATGAACTCCGTTTCGTTTTCTGTTGGTTTACTTTAGAGGTCTCATTGGACCTTGAAAGGCAAAAGTAGGTTCACAGTGTGTCCATAATGAGCCTTCAAAGTGAACGAGAGGTGAACAGTTATCAACATTGAGAAGAAAGAATCAGGATTCCTGATTCCCAGGGACCTCATGATGCTCTACGGCCACAATTTTCACAGTGCCCTCAGCGTCAATGTGTCGGTGCGCCACAAAAAATGATCCTGGGGAAAGCCTGGTCGACCAAATTTCTGTGTTTCGCTCTGCCTGGGAGATCCCTCCGGCTATGGCGACAGTTTCCAGGATTGCGTCAAGTACGGGCCGGTGCGAACACAGGACGGTGGGTGCGGGGTTTGTCATCGCCAACTCAATCACAGGCTGGAGATTTTGGGGGTTTTGTTCGTGCCCCGATTCACTGAGTGCATCGATCAAAATAGGGGTGGTGGACAGTTGTTTCAAGAATTTTTTTACTGTTTCTTGACATCGTTGCATGGGGGAACTGATTACCCGTTCAATTCCGTACCCCTCCAGCGCTTCGGCGATTATTTTTGCTTGGCGCCGCCCACGGCCTGACAGCGGTCGATCGCTGTCGTGTTTACCAGTGAAGTCGGATCGCTTAACAGCTTTTGCGTGTCGAAGAATGACCAGAGGCGAAGTGGGAGGCAGTTCCAGCGCGCGCTGAATAAATTCCAGGTCGTGAGGGTAGGTCAGGTGAGAGGCTATTTGGTCAATGGGGATCCAAGCGATTTTGTCGACTTCTTCATCGGGGGCGAAACCAAGGTCTTCTCGTACGTGTGCCCGCCAGTAGTGAACCTCTTTCCCTCCTTCAGGAATGTCATACCGGTCCAACCCAATTTGAGGTCCCAGTACGGCAAGAAAGCCAGTTTCCTCGTCGCACTCTCGAACTGCTGTGAGCGGAAGGAGTTCAGCTCCGTCCACTTTCCCTTTGGGAAATGACCAGTCATCGTATCGAGGGCGGTGCACGAGTAGTACTTCATTATTACGAAGAAGAACGGCTCCCGCTGCACTAATTATTTTGCTCACGACGCGTATTCCCCATTAATCGCGGCGCCCAGGGAAACACCCAAAGTGAAAATCACAGCCGGATCATTTTTTCCTGAAAGGGCAATTGCTCGAAGTATCTCACTTGCATTTACTCGCCTAGCCTCTCTCTGAGAGCAGTGAAGGTCTTTTTTAAGGCGCTTACTCTTCTTCTTGAAGACGGCCCCGAAATGCACTGCAATCGAGAGCCGATCACACGGGTTGCTGGAGATATGTTCCCACAGGTTCCGGGGTTCATAGGCAGTTGGAGTCACCGCGGGAACGCGAGCCAGGTTGATCAGATCGCTAAACAGGAATAGGTAGCGATCACTGCGGCGAGCGGCCTGCAGACTTGATCTGGCTGCCTCAATTTTTCCTGCGAAGTATTGATCAACCACTGCCGTGGCTTCATCCCGATCGAGTGGGTCCGATGGTGAGTCAACGAGTACTCGTGCTTGCACATGTTGATCTGCCAGTTCAGCTGCAATACTCAATTCACGAATCAGCCACGTGAGGTCTTCCTCGAGAAATTCCTGCTCAGCTTGATTGAGCCAGTCCCGCAGCGCCTTAAGCAGGGCATCGAGTTCGATGAGTTCAAGGGTGAGTTCATGCGTGTCGCCGGCCAACCTGCTGGTGAGCTCAGCGTGAAAAATCTTGCGAACTTGGCGGGAAAGAGCCCAACGGATCAAGTCACATGGCAGATCGCTCTGATCGGGAGTTGGGAGTCGAGGAATATCAGGTTGCTTTTTTGCCTCTGGCCCAAATGCGTTGGCTGCTTTGCTTACCGAACTAGTGTGGGCTCCCGCATTACGAAGGATCTCACAGATGAGAAGCGCATCTGGCAGTCCCAGCTGGCTCGTGAGTTCAATTTCTATCTCACGAAATTGGTCAATGATTACTTCGTCTCGGGTCAGAGTGACGCGGTCGTCGACCAATTCAATTATTTGACCGGATGTGCCAGTAAGAGCCTGGGGTTTGCGTTCGGTGCGGACACGAGCAATTGGCAGGACATCGGATCCTTGTAAGACTGTTGACAGCATTTCAAGGAATTCAATTGGAGGAGTTGCACCGGTGGGATCGCGGTGAAGTTCAGTCCGCACGATGGCGCCCTCGGGCTGTTTCCGGTGAGAAGTGGGGATTTTCAGGTGCCAGCCATCATCACTGCCTCCGCTACGCGTGCGCATTGTGATTCCCCACCGCAGAAGGGTCGCATCGGTTGTGTCCCAATAGGTGGCATCCATGTTTCGAGTTGCTTCGGTGGTCCAAGTGCCCAGAGATTGTGGGAAACTCGGTAACTCAAAATCTTCCGGTACCCGAAATTTGAATTCTGTTTCCACATGCTGCTCGGTGGGTGTGGAGTTCATGGTTTTAACCTACCCAGCCAACGCAGGCTAAGAGTCCGCGCCGGTCAAGACGCCGGACCCTAGGGCACTTGAGCGCTTGCTCTTGATCGCAATGAGAAGGTCCTGAATATCGGTCAGACGTTCGCCCGCTTCATTAAATAGCCTTCGGGTCCAACTGCCGTCAGCTTCCAAATCCCACGTGGCGGTTCCAACGGCAAACCCCAAACTCAGCAGGTTTTCAATCTCAGCGATTTGCTCGGGATCGGAAATACTTACTAAGGCCTCAACTCGACGGTCAAGGTTGCGGTGCATCAGATCGGCGGAGCCAATCCATACTGAAGGGTTTCCCCCGTTGGCGAAATCGAAAACCCGGCTGTGCTCGAGAAAACGTCCCATTACGCTAATAATCCGGACCGTGTCGCTGAGACCGGGCACGCCTGGGCGCATAGAGCAAATTCCGCGGACCCAAATGTCCACCTGAACCCCAGCCATGGAGGCCCGATAAAGGGCGTCAATGATCGCTTCGTCAACGAGGGAGTTGCACTTAATGCGGATCCCGGAAGGCCGTCCTTCCAATTGGTGGGTGATCTCCCGGTCAATCCGCGCGATCAAGCCAGTGCGTACCGAGTGCGGGGCAACAAGTAGTCGGTTGTAGTCGGTGTTCATGGAGTAACCAGAAAGAACGTTGAACAGATTCGAAACATCCTCGCCCACTTGAGGATTGCTGGTGAGTAAGCCGAAGTCTTCGTAGAGACGAGCTGTCTTGGGGTTGTAATTACCAGTACCAATATGGCAGTAGCGGCGGAGTTGATCACCGTCATTGCGCACCACCATGGACAATTTGCAGTGGGTTTTTAAGCCAACTAGTCCGTACACAACGTGCACACCCGCTTGTTCAAGTTTGCGGGCCCAATCAATATTATTTTGCTCGTCAAACCGTGCTTTGATTTCAACGATCGCAAGGACCTGTTTCCCTTCCTCGGCAGCCAGTATCAAGGCGTCAACAATCGGTGATTTGCCAGAGGTGCGGTACAAGGTTTGCTTAATTGCGAGAACATTTGGGTCGACCGCGGCTTGCTCAAGGAAAAGCTGCACACTGGTTGAAAAGGAGTCGTATGGATGGTGCAGAAGTACATCCTTGCCACGAACAGTACTCAAAATGTCCGGTGCACTTGAACTTTCAACATCGGACAGTGCACGTGAAGTTTTTGGGACAAACTTGCGCTGCTTCAAGTCATCGCGATCCAGTCCGACAATCGTCCACAGTCCAGTGAGATCCAGTGGCCCAGGCAGACGAAAAACTTCTAAATCAGTGATATCGAGTTCGCTTACGAGTAAGTCAAGGACATAGGGGTCAATGTTTTCCTCGACCTCGAGTCGCACGGGAGGCCCAAAGCGCCGGCGCACCAGCTCACGCTCGAGCGCTTTCAGTAAATTCTCTGCATCGTCTTCCTCGACCTCAACATCCTCATTACGTGTAACTCGAAACGCGTGGTGCTCACGAATTTCCATGCCAGGAAATAAATCGCTCAAGTGCGCAGCCATGATGTCTTCGAGGGGAACGTAACGAGCGGGTCCCACTTCAATAAATCGTGGAAGCAGCGGTGGCACTTTCACACGCGCAAAAAGCCTGTTACCCGTTGTTGGATTTTGCACAACGACGGCGAGGTTGAGAGAGAGTCCACTGATATAAGGAAAAGGGTGTGAAGGGTCTACTGCAAGCGGCGTCAAAATCGGGAAAACTTTGGAATCAAAGAAAAGATCCATATCGGTTTTCTCATTTGAGGTGAGCTGGTCCCAGCGCAAGACATGAATCCCTGCTTCATTGAGATTGGGTTCAATCGTTGAAAGGAAATAGTCGGCTTGCTGGCGCTGCAAAGCAAAGGCGCGCTCCCAAATATTTTCTAGCACTTCCTTAGGGGTAAGCCCACTTGCTGTTCGGACCGCAATCCCCGTTGCGATCCGTCGCTTGAGGCCTGCTACGCGCACCATAAAAAATTCATCAAGGTTCCGGGCAAAAATGGCGAGGAACTTTGTGCGATCAAGTAAAGGCAAACCGGGGTCATCTGCTAGATCCAATACCCTTTTGTTAAACGCAAGCCAGGAAAGCTCTCGGTCCAGGAAGCGACCGGGTGGAAGATCGCTGGCGAAATCGTCCTTGAGAATAATGGCCGCGAGTTCTCCGGTGGGTGGACCGCCAGCGGAGAATTCGGAGATGCTCATGGGGTTATCGTCCCATGCTGGGGGTTCTTGGGGTGAGGCGAAGGTGGTGAATTACTCAAGAGCAGATTTATTAGTCACGTGGGCGACCGAACATGACGTCCGTGTCCCAATGGACGAACCCCAGGCTTTCGTAAAGGGAGATCGCCCGTTCGTTGGAAAAATCAACATAAAGCATGGCTTGTCGAAGTCCGAGTTCGCGCAAGTAGGTCAATCCCAAAGTAGTCAATGCTCGACCCAATCCAGGGATTCTTCGGATGGGATCTACCGCGATCACGTAGACCTCACCGATTGCTTCGTGGCTGTGGTCGGAGCCGCGTTGGCCCGAACCGTGAACTTTGGTCCAATGAAATCCGATGATATCCTCAGTGTGGGAATCCACCGCGATAAAGAATCCATCCGCTCTGAACCAAGACTCACCGAGTCGCACGGCAATATCGCGCTCAGTCCAACTCCCTTGATCATGCAGATCGGTGAAAGCCCGTGCGTTAATCGCCAGGACACCGGGGATGTCGGTCAAAGGATCGAAAGCTCTGATCTGGACCCCGCGCGGGATTTGGGCCGTAGGCAGTGGGGCAAAGAGAGACCGTCGCATTTCCCACAGCGAGCGATTGAGTAGGAAGCCGAGTGAGTCAGCGAGTGATTGTGCTTCGGCAGTTGAACTGTGCGCCCACAATCGCAATCGGCCGTCAGGGGAGAGCTCCAATGTGCGTTGGACCAATGCGCGCCCCAAGCCATGACTTCTCGCCAGAGGGGAAACGATCAATTCGGCACTCGTCCCCGCTACAAGATCGGTCGTGTCCACATGAGCGTAAGCGGAGAATTCATTGTTTAAAAATCCCAGAACGTGTAGTCCACTTTCATTGGAGTCAAGGTGTAACCAGGCGTGCTCGCTCAGTGGGCGAACTCCGTCAAAAGCCGTGGCCTCACCGAGCAGTTGGCTTACCCGCGCCACATCTGCGGAATCAAGTTTCTCGAATACTTCAGTGGTTACAACTGAATCGAAATTAGTCATGATAGATCAAGTCTGTAATTGACTGGTGCGCTCAGTTTCACGCTCGGGTGACTCAAGCACAAACCGGTAACCCACATTTCGCACGGTACCGATGAGCGCTTCATTTTCGGATCCAAGTT
>JAPKAV010000079.1 GCA_028825115.1 Candidatus Nanopelagicales bacterium
AGTTCAACCAGCCGCGGAACTCATACAAAGTCATGGATCACGAGAAATAGGAACTAAAAGTGGTTCTCTCCATGATGTGCTCGTGAGTGCATTTTCCACCTACTCAGAACGCAGCACTGTCTCGGAGTTTCGAGATGAAATATCCTCGGAAGTAGTACCTCAATGGGAAGATTTTTCCCAGCAAATCGCTCAGGCTGCCAAGAAACTACTTTCTTCCTGACATCCACCGCAATTTTGAAGCTGCCCACCATGTTTTGCTCGATAGTACCTGTCCCAGCGCGACGGAATTTGAACTGACAAGATGACGAATCTCATACCAACCCTCGCGAATGCCGTTGCTCTCTCTGAGGTTCACACTGTTTAGTGGACACCTTGATACGCCCCCCCATTTTTGGGCCGGCGTCAGCGTTGGGGCTGATTAATTTTTAGTATTTCGCATTCGGTTGGCGTAAGCACATCTGACGATGAATATTGGCGTTGCTGGTTGTGAAATACTTCAATGCGCCCAGCCATCGCCGTTGCTAATTCAATATAAGTCATCCAGGATTGCCGGTCGAGGAGTTCTGTTTGCATCCGCCCCAAGAACCCCTCGACCATTGCACTGTCGTAGCGGTCAACAAAAAATGAGGGACTGACCTGATTTTGTAAGCGGTGACATTTTCCACGAACTGGAAGGACCCCGTTATTCGGTCCACGTGATGTGACCCCCGTTTGTGGACCGGGCTCACGATAGTTGCGGCTGGCTTTGATTGGTTGTTTCGTATTCGGTTGATGTGAGCTTAGCTAGTGATGAGTGGCGCCTTCGAGTGTTGTGGAAATTTTCAATGTAATCAGCCATCTCTATGCTCAGTTCAACGACGGTGGTCCATGTTTTACGGTTGAGAAGTTCGGTCTGCATTCGTCCCCAGAACGATTCGATCATGGCATTGTCGTAGCAATCACCAACCGTTTCCAGGCTGAGTTTGAGTCCGTAATTACGCACGTTGCTCGTGAAAGCCCAGGATGTAACTGCGCGCCGTGATCGGCATGAACGATGGTTTCTCGTGTAGTGGACCGTATCGCTGCGGCCACGTCCAGTGCCGAGTTCACCAATGCTGCAACAGCGATGCGGTCGATTGACCAACCCACTGCCTTAATGTGAGGTACATATCGGTCTATGACTCACGCCCAAAGGGGTACCCAGCGTCAAACTCAGCGGCCACAGAAGTTCTTGAGGCAGAGTGCGGTCTACAGGCATCTGAAGGATGGACAAAATGGGACCGCGGCCCCGGTGATTTCATTAATTTGATTCAGTTCATTGAAAGCACGAAGAGTCTTGACAGACATATTTTGGAAATAGGAACATACTTCGGCTCGAGTGCCGGTGTTTTGGTCAGGTACTTGAGTTACATGGGCATTCGCAAGACCATGCATTTAGTGGATGTATTTGATGGGTTTATTTACCTGGAAGCCCAACTCAGCGCAGATGCACATTGGACAGGAACGCACAAAACTGATGGTGTTGATGCTCTTCGCCAAAGACTCGTGCGGAGTTCCACCCAACGGGTCATGGCGTCTGGGGTGCTAATACGCAAAATAAATATTTTTACGGACGAAATTCCCGACAGCATTCTAAAACAGGGATTATGCTTAGCCACCTTGGACGTTGACCTTTATGAAGCAGTTGTCGCTGGTCTAAAGAAAGTGGCCCCTCACGTCGTACGTCGCGGAGTCATAGTTGTGGAGGATGCGGGCCACACGCCTTTGCTAAGTGGCGCACCGGCGGCACTTTCTGAACTCTTGGAAATACCGGAAGGCCGTGAGTTTTTCGCAGTTGAAATGGGATCTGGACAGGTAGCGCTAGTGGAAGTTTGATCTTTGGTCAAGCACAAGCCTCAGCGCCCCTAAAGCTGTTGCGAAAAATGTGAATCGTCAAACATGTCGGATTTGAGTGTGTCCTGGGCGTCGCGTGACGACGATACCGAGGGGATTAACGCGGGGCTAGATGAATACTCATCAACTATTTCTAAAACCCCGTGCAATGCGTCGAAACTTATTTGATGCGCGCATTGACTTCCCCGATAAGCGCGCGGCAACAGTGGCTAAACCCTCGGGGCCTGCTGTGCCATTAGCGCTCATGTAAACGGTAGGTGAGAGAGAGATTTTGCCGAAGAATTCAATGAGTTCCTGGGAAAAGAGTGTCCAACTTGATTCATTTACCACTTGACGCAATTGATCGCGGCGTTTTTCGGCTTTAGTTGAGTCTTGTAAGAGTGCGATGAGTTCGTCCACATAGGTGTCAATTTCCCATGACGAAGGTGCGTCAGATATTCCTGAGATCTCAGTTAGCGGTCCGAACGTTGTGAAAGTAGCCGGGGTTCCAAGGATGGCAGCTTCATAGGGAACAAACCCAAATCCTTCAGCACTGCTTGGGTAGAGCACCGCTTCCGCGTTAGCGAGCAGCCAGGCACGCTCCTCACTGCTGACATGTCCGAGTGTGTGAATCGACCCGCGCAAATCCACGTGACCCTTAATTAGTTCATTTTCCGCATCCCGCGAACTGCTGCCTTTGACGTGCAGGCCCGCAAGAACAAGGTCAACGGTAATGCCCTCTTGCAGAACTCGTTGCCATACGGATATGGCAAAGTCTCTATTTTTGTGTTGAAAATCGTTACCCAGCACCAAAATGAAGGGTCGAGTTAATTTCACGTTGGGCTTTGACATTGCCGTATTGGCGGCAATGTGATCAAGACCCAGGGGGATTGCTTGGATTCTTTTGTGATCAAGGCGCGGGGTTTCTTCATAGAGACGTTTGGCAACGTCTTTACTAATGGTTGTGATGCCATCAACACTAAGAGCAATCCGTCGTTGCATGGCTCGGTAGTCAGCCCAACTCTGAAGGGAACCGTGATAACGAGGAATGTCATAAGCAATCAAATCTAAGTAGGTTGTAATGACTCGCCTTCCCAGTTTTCGTGCTTGGGAGATATCCACTCGCTGATCAATTTGGTTGGGGTACCAGATCACATCCGTTTGGGCCTCGAATTGTTCCGGTGTTGTTGCCAGGCTGACTTTGGAGTGGTCGGTCAGGTGGGCTGCGTAGGCGGGGAGTTCATCAAGCCCGATGAGTCGAATGCTCGCAATGCTTGGTTGGTTCGCGATAGCCGGAATGGCCGCTGTTGTCAGGACTTGGGCGCCAGTTTCATGCGGACCAAGCCATGTGACATCGATGGTGAGGGTCAGGTTGTTCGGGTCAATGGTCGGCTTATTGAAGGCTTCGAAGTGGGAACCACTGGGGTCTTCGCGTTCCTGCAGATCCATGGGACTCGGTTCGCGGACCATGGGAGCGGTTTTAATGTCACGCGTGTTGGTCAGCCACCAGTCATGCCATAAACCGCGCTCAGACGCTTGGGTTGCCCAGAGTTCCACGTCTTCATTAGCAGCTACCAGGTCATTGTTCGCAATGGCAACGACGACACCGGCGGGAGCAGTTGCCCGTAGAAATGTTGAATCATGCTCAGGGTGGTAATGGACACTGACACTGGCAATTCTTGGATCCGAGTCAAACCGGTCACCAATAATCTGAATGCGATCCATGGTGAGCAGGGCTGGGTCACCCACGACATGAATCTTGGCGCCCTTGCGGGTTGTGAACTCGGTCATTAGAGAGCCTCGTAGATTCGCTCGAGTTTCGGGTTGAGTGCTGGAGAATAGTACGGGTCGTTGATCTGCTCATTCTGCCAGCGATCGTTGAAGAGCTGTGCTTCCTGGGGGTTCGCGGCCTTGCGGTGGATGGACACACCCTCGTGGTGGGTGAAGTGGGCATACGGCGTCCAGGCAATTCGGTAGTTTTTTGCCCGTAGCTTCAGGCAGTAATCCACGTCATTGAAATCGCGGGCGAAATCGGTATCAAAGCCGTGGACTTGGGCAAATGCTTTCCTACTGGTCAGCATTGCGGCCGCGGTGACGGCTGAGTAGTTGCGCGGGGTGAGGGCGCTCCCGAAATAGCCGTACTCGCCCTTTGATTGAGCTATAAACGGGTGGGTTGGCCCGCCGGGCAGCATTACGACCCCAATGTGTTGTAGTTTCCCGTCGGGGTAACTCAGTTTCGCGCCGACAGCTGCAACGTTCTCGATTTGAGCGATCTCCAGCATTCGAGTAA
Source organism: Candidatus Nanopelagicales bacterium (assembly GCA_028825115.1). Classification (GTDB taxonomy): domain Bacteria; phylum Actinomycetota; class Actinomycetes; order S36-B12; family S36-B12; genus UBA4592. The sequence continues at coordinate 4,142 of JAPKAV010000079.1, forward strand.
TTGGGTTTGCTTCGATCGCTTCAGTGTCGTCATTGAGTAAGAGCAGGTATTCACTCTGTTGATCTGTATTTTCTGCGCCGAGATTGATTGCTTCAGAAAAATTGAAGTTGCTGGTGGCGTAGGTCACCTGCTTGTCGGCGCCAGGAATCGGGGGTTGTTCGTTGGTGGTGACCACGATTATTTCAAAATCTGTGTCGCTCTCCTGCTGCTTCAGTGTCTCAATGGCCGCAAAAACAAACGGTTTCTTGGTTTTGTCATTAAGGGTAAGTGCGGTGGGAATAATCACTGAGACTTTAGTTTTTCGTGCGATCGGGTGAATTTCATTAAGGCCTTGTACTTGGCTGGGCTCGACGGTGCCACCACCGAATGCGGTGTTGAGGTAGTCCTGTTGCGCGCGCGCCGCTGCCTGTTGCGCCCACGGTTTGGCTTCGATGGTGAGCGCGGTCGATTCACTCCACGCGCGCCAGTGGTAGAGCGGTAAAGGCAAGTGCACAACGTGTGCTTGTGGTGCGGCCAGTTGTGGGAGTAAACGCAATGCCAGGTCAAAGTCTTGGGCCCCGTCCATTTCACTGCGAAGACCATTGACTTCTTTGACCATGTGGGTTTTCCAAATAGTGAAATGGCACAGATACATCTGGGTGAGGAGTAGCTCCGGGGAGAAATCGGGTTTGCAATACAGCTCGGAGTGTTGATTACCGGGGTTGATTTTGTCTTCGTCCGAATAGATCGCTTCGGGGTGATTGTTCTGCTCAATCGCTTTGCTGAACTCTTCGATACACCGAACATCAAGGGCGTCATCGTGGTCCAGCATGCCGAAATATTCCCCGGTTGCGCGTTCGAGTCCCGCGTTGATCGCTGCAGAAATCCCACCGTTTTCATTATTTAGAATTGTGATTTTAGGGTTATTGGTTGCCGCAAGTTCAGTGAGGTAGTCGTTAACGCTTGGGTGGGTAGAGCCGTCGTTACTGATCACAAGTTGCCAATTAGTTGCGCTTTGATTCACAACAGATTCAATGCATTGCGTGAGGAATTGAATCGGTGGGTTGTAGACCGGAATCACAATCGAAATTGTGGTGGGGAAAGTCACTGACCCGGGAGTTTGCTCACTTGCTTGGACTAACCACGCCGTGTAATTCTTGCCAATATTGCGTTCATAGAGTTTACGCTTTAGATAACGTTTAGTCCGGCCGAGCCGGCGGCGGACTTTGATCAGGGGGTTTGATTCGCTCATGTGATGGTGAAAGTTGTTGGGAGGTCAACAAAACCTTGGCCGATTTCCCCGCCAACACTGCGGACCGGGAATTCCAGGACTTCATTCCAATTGTCCAAGGTTTGAGTGCCGGTGTGGTCGAACACATCAATGTGGATTCGGTAACGCCCAGGGAGTAGCGGGGTGTTTTCGAGGGTGGCGATTACTTCGTGGTCGCCATTGATCGTGCCAAAATCGGTTCCCCGCTTGTGGTTACTAATCATGGCAACCAGTGGGCCAGATTCATGTTGAAAAGCAACCCGAACATTGGGGCCAAGAACCGGCGCAGTGGTGGTCAAATCCACCTGGATTGCCATGGAGGTTCCGGTCTCCGCGTGACTGAGCGCCTCCTTTGTTACCGGGTCAATAATGCTGGCGCCCTTAATTCGCAGCTTTCCCTCGGCTACTTCCTCGGGGTTGCGGGTTGCGGTGATCTGACGGCTGCGCGCTGATTCTTCGGTGTTCACTTTTTGCAGGTAGGCCGCAATGACTTCGGTTGTGGGGCCGGTTTGTTCCACGTGTCCGTGATCGAGCCAGGTGATTTCGTCACACAATCCTTCTAGTGAACCTAACCCGTGGCTGACCACAACAATTGTTTTTCCGGCCTTGCGCAGTTTTGACAAGTGGTCAAAACACTTGCGTTGGAATTCCTCGTCGCCCACCGCGAGCACCTCGTCCACCAACAGGATTTCGGGGTTCATGTGGACGGCGACAGAGAACCCGAGCCGGACGTACATGCCACTGGAGTAGTGCTTTACCGGGTCGTTAATAAATTCACGAATTCCACTGAAGTCAATGATTTCATCGGTTGCGGCACTGATTTCTTTTCTGGTTAATCCAAGGATCGAACCGTTGAGGGAAATGTTTTCCCGGCCGGTCATCTCTGGGTGAAAGCCAGCGCCGAGTTCAATTAAGGCGGCGAGGCGGCCGTGTGCTGAAATTGTTCCTTGAGTGGGGCGGTAGATCCCACTAATCAACTTAAGCATAGTTGATTTACCCGAGCCATTGTGACCGACCAGTCCGTACACACTGCCTTTGGGAACGGTGAAGCTCACGTCTTTGACTGCCCAAAACTCGTTGGTGTTCTTGGCTTTCCCGCGGACTAACCGCTCTTTGAGGCTGGTGCGACGGTCGGAGGCCCGGATGAATTTTTTGGAGACATTGTGGACTTCGATCGCGTTCTTTGTGGTCGATGAGCTCGCGTTTTCTGCCGTCACAGGAGTTCTCCAATGTCCTCGCTGGTGCGTTCAAAGACTTTGAAACCA
>JAPKAV010000080.1 GCA_028825115.1 Candidatus Nanopelagicales bacterium
GGTCGGGCGTACACACCGCTGAATCAAAATCGGTCCAGCCGCCAGCAACCTTGGCGATCAGATCGTCAGATCCAACAAAGTCTGCACCCGCTGCGCGGGCTTCTTCAGCCTTTTCGCCGTTTGCAAAGACCAGTACTCGGGCAGTCTTGCCGGTACCGTGTGGCAGGTTGACGGTGCCGCGAACAAGTTGATCGGCCTTGCGAGGGTCAACACCTAGACGCATGGAAACTTCTACCGATGAATCGAATTTGGTTGTCGTAGTTTCTTTGACTAGCCGAGCCGCCTCAATCGGTGAGTAGAGATTGTCCACTTCAATTTTTTCGGCTGCTGCTCGGTATGCCTTACTGCGCTTCATATCTGCTCCTTTAACTTGTGCAGGAATTTCCTGCGTGCAGGCTGTGGTGTGCGAGCCGCGCTGGCTCTCCCACGTCTTGCTGGACTTACTGATCTCGCTTGTAACTCATTACGTAGAAACGGTAATTCCCATTTGGCGTGCGGTGCCCTCAATGATTTTCACTGCTGCATCGACGTCATTGGCGTTGAGGTCTGGCATCTTCGTTTCAGCGATTTCACGAACTTGCGCTTTACTAATACTTCCCGCTTTCACGGACTGCGGTGTTCCTGAACCCTTTTCAAGGCCAGCAGCCTTCAGAATCATGCGTGATGCTGGTGGGGTCTTGAGGATAAAGTCGAATGAACGGTCTTCATAGACCGTAATCTCTACGGGCACAATATTGCCCTTTTGTGCTTCTGTTGCGGCGTTGTATGCCTTGCAGAAGTCCATAATGTTCACACCGTGCTGACCCAGTGCGGGTCCAACGGGTGGTGCTGGGTTCGCTGCGCCGGCTGGAATCTGAAGTTTGATCAATCCGGTGACTTTTTTCTTCTTCGGTGCCATTGTGTTTCCTTCTTGTGTGTGGGGACTTATCGTGTGGGGACTTAAATTAAATTAGTTGTTTGCGTCAATCTGACTGAAGGCCAACTCAACGGGGGTTTCGCGTCCAAAGATCTCGACCAAGCCGGTCACCTTTTGAGCTTCCAGGTTGATCTCAGAAATAATTGCATGCAGCGTGGCGAATGGGCCGTCAACAACGGTAACCGAATCACCCACACTGAAATCAACGCTAATCGGAGCGGCTGTTGCCAATGCACCGCCACCCTTGCCTCCCGCTGCTCCAGCCACAATCTTCTTTTCAGGCTCTGGTGCGAGGATGGCGATTACTTCATCGAGTGAAAGTGGGGCAGGCGTGTGGCCGTGGCCCACGAATCCAGTAACTCCAGGGGTGTGACGAACTACGCCCCACGATTCATCGGTGAGGTCCATGCGGACCAGTACGTAGCCTGGGAACTTATTTCGGCGAATTTGCTTCCGCATTCCACCCTTGATTTCGGTAACTTCCTCCATGGGAACTTCGACCTGGAAAATGTAATCTTCCATGTTCAAGGTCTGGCTGCGTGCTTCCAAATTTCCCTTGACCTTGTTTTCATAGCCTGCGTAACTATGAATGACATACCAGTCACCTGGAGCAGCCCGCATCGAGATTTTGAATTCTTCGACTAAGTCCTCTTCGGCGTCGGCTTCGTCGGCTTCAGCTTCAGCCACAATTTCTTCGGCCTCGGCCACAACCGCTGCCTCAGCTTCGTCTTCTTGGGCGTCTTGAACGATTTCATCGGCGACTACTTCAGCAACCACTTCGGCAACCACTTCGGCAACCACCTCAGGCACGACTGCCTCAACAACTTCTTCGTTCGCGGGTGCGTCAGGGGCAAATGGATCCGTAGGGACCGGTTCATTCACGTCAGACACATTCTCTTCAGACACGAGTCGCTTACTCCTTTAGATACTTATGGCAATGAGTGAAGTCCTATTGCGTTGTCGGGGCTAACCGAAAACGAATAACACTCCTCTGGTGAAAACAAAGTCGTATATGGCAATTATTCCGGCCATTAGTAGTACAAAAAAGACAACGACGATTGTGTAGTTGATTAGTTCTTTTCGCGTCGGCCAAATGACTTTGCGAAGTTCAACCACAACCTGCCGAATAAATAAAGCCAAGCGCGAGAAAATATTCTTCTTTTCGTCGCGCGAGCCTCCGCTTTCGCCCTTGGGCTTAGCGTCGGTGTCCACCATGTCTTCTCCGCTCACGCTTTGGTCGGTCTTTGTAGCCTTCGTCCTGCCGTCGTACTTTTTTTGTCTTACTTAGTCCCGGCTTTCACCGGTTCGCAGGGCTGGAGGGACTTGAACCCCCAACCCCCGGTTTTGGAGACCGGTGCTCTACCAGTTGAGCTACAACCCTTTAGTAGGCATGCTTACGCTAAGACCTACCGCGGGGCGCGAGTCTACGGTCTGACCCACCCCTCGCACATGGGCGGGTCTATCTGTCTGGAGGTTCCCCTGACATTATTACCGCATGGCGTCCCATTCCACCCCAATAAACCCCTCAGCGGGCAACCGAGTCTCTACCCGGATCGGCTCGATCGCCGAATCTGCAACCCTGGCCGTTGATGCCAAGGCCAAGGCCCTGATTGCAGCCGGGCGTCCGGTTATCGGCTTTGGAGCGGGTGAGCCTGATTTCCCGACCCCGGATTACATAGTCGAAGCAGCGGTCGCCGCTTGTCGCGAGCCCAAATGGCACCGATATACCCCGGCTGGTGGACTCCCCGCCCTCAAAGAAGCAATTGTCTCTAAAACCGCTCGCGACTCAGGATATGAAGTGGCATCCAGTCAGATTCTGGTAACAAACGGTGGGAAGCAGGCCCTTTACAACGCATTTGCCACGCTACTTGATGCCGGTGACGAAGTAATTTTGCCCGCTCCGTACTGGACCACCTACCCCGAATCGATCATGTTGGCCGGAGGAAAGCCCGTCATCGTCCTGACCGACGAGACAAGTGGGTACCGGGCATCGATCGAACAGCTGGAAACGGCCTTCACCCCGGCGACCAAGGCGCTTGTCTTTGTATCGCCCTCAAACCCCACCGGAGCGGTGTACTCCCCGGAAATGGTCAAAGCAATTGGTGAATGGGCCTTAGCAAAAGGCATCTGGGTAATTACCGATGAAATATACGAACATCTGGTCTACGGGGATGCTGTCTTTTCCTCCATCCCGACCCTGGTTCCCGAGCTCGCGGACCGTTGTGTCGTCATTAACGGTGTCGCTAAAACATATGCAATGACCGGCTGGCGGGTTGGCTGGATGATCGCCCCGCCAGATGTCACTAAGGCTGCGACAAACCTGCAATCTCACGCAACATCAAATGTGGCAAATACTTCCCAAATCGCAGCCCTCGCAGCGGTGAGTGGCAACCTCGATGCGGTTGATCTCATGCGGGTTGCCTTTGATCGTCGACGCACCCTCATTGTTGACCTGCTCAATGGGATTCCTGGAGTGAGTTGCCCACTACCCGAAGGCGCTTTCTACGCATACGCATCCGTCGCGGAGCTACTGGGCAAATCCATTGATGGCACACTTGCGAATTCATCAAGTGAACTTGCGGCCATTATTCTGGAAAAGGCTGAGGTCGCAGTCGTCCCGGGTGAAGCTTTCGGAACACCGGGGTTTTTCCGACTGTCCTATGCAACCTCGGACGAAAAAATCATCGAAGGGCTCGCTCGGATGCATAAGTTGCTTGCCAGTGCCACCGACTAAACGCGCGTGAGTTGATCCAGCTCACAATTGATCAACACTGGCTCGACCATAAGTTCAATACCAAACGAATTGAACACCTGTTGTCGAATGTAACTTGCAAGTTCGACCACCTCACGTGAACTCCCAAAATCGACGTTCGCGATAGCCAAAGTGTGATTGCGCGACACCCGAATCCTCGAATCCCTATCGGCTAGGCCGAATCCCTTAGTGATTCCAGATTTCTCAATCAACCAGGCAGCGCTTAGTTTTACACTCGTGCCTGCCAGCGGATTACTATCCTTCAAGGAATACGTCGGACATCCCTGTGGTGCGTCCACGTGAAGAATAGTGGGATTGATGAAAAAAGACCCGGTGCTATTGGAATCAGCGTCTGCCGAATCCAGCACCATGCTCTTCATTCCCCGTAAACGCAGAACTTGATCGCGCACCTCGACCGCATGAGCAACTGTCTCGATCTCGTGATTCATGACATCTGCAAGTTGTTCATATTTGATGGGAATCTCAAGTGATCGGGGGATTTGTAAAGTCACCGATAGCACAACGTATCTGCTCGGATTTTTTTTGAGAGCACTATCGCGGTAATCGAATCTACACTCCGCTACCGACAAATTTCGTCGAACATTGTCCTCTCTGTCCCATACACTGACCTGGTCGATGAACTCGGCAAGTTCAACGCCGTAGGCTCCAATATTCTGAATAGGGGTCGCGCCCATTGAGCCAGGGATACCCGATAACGGAGCAAGGCCGCCAAATCCTAAGTCAATGGCATGGCTCACGAATGCATCCCAGTTTTCACCGGCGGCGACCGTGACCGAACCCTCATCCCAATCAATGCCCATTACGGCTATCACGATTACGGTTCCTGGGAAGTCCTGATCGGTACAGACTACGTTGCTGCCTCCACCCAAAATCAGCAGCCGCCCACCTCGTTGATCAATGTTGCGCACAAGATCGATCAATTCTTGATCTGTCGTGACGCGCACAATCAGCTGCGCTCCTCCACCCACCTGCAACGTCGTGTGATCGCGCAATGTTCCGGCAAGTACCTCAATTGCCATGGGCATCCGCTTGATGCAAAATTTCTGGCGACTTGCGGAATTTTTGGAGAAGCCGATCGTAGGTTTTCTTGCTCTGCTTATCACGGTACGCAGGTTCACTGTCGTGATAGCCATGGTGGCGCTCCTGCCGCAACGGCAGCTCCCCTTGTGGAATTACAACCTTGTGCCCAGCGGCCCGGATTGCAAGAGACCATTCCATGTCGGCATTTCGGTAGAACTTCGCTTTTGGATCTGGGCCAATTTCCTTGGCCACGCTCCCGCGAACCACCATGAAGTAACCCAATACCGCGTCAACTTCTCCCGCCGTCGCAGAACCAAATTCACGCCAATCTTGACCCACGTCAACATTTACTCCACGCCAACCAGAAAGTGCAACCTTAGAATCTTGGAAAGAGTCAAGAATCGGGGTAAGTGCCTCACCTTCCCAGATCGTTGACAAGTCCATCACCGCGAAGAAGTCACTCGACGTAATGGCGACTGCCGCGTTAACCACACTTGCCCAACCCAACTCAGCCAATGTGTGAGCGAAGTGGAACTCGACAAGGTCAGGGTAATTCTTTGCTAGTTCATGAACGACCCCACCCGCACCGTCAACATTGCCGCAGTCAAATACCAGGACCTTGACCCCGATTGGAACGTGTTCCAAAAGAGCAATCAAAGACATGCGTGTGTCTTCTGGCCAACCGTCAACGATCACGAGCACCACGGCTGTACCGGAAATCGATTGCGCGTATTGGTCAACCAGCGCACCTAGATGTGCTGTGATCCCAAACGGAGGGGCCTGCGTCAGCGAATAGCCCTCGGGCGTGTCCTTGATAACCCAACCCGCCACCGCGATCTCATCTCGCAGTTGATCAGATCGAACAAAATCTTTATTGAGGCGAGCAAGGCAGCGCTCTTCTGCTAGAGCAGTGACTTGATCGGGGATTGTCATGGCGCCAGTGTGACAGTGACTACTGTTTTTGCAAGTACGGTCACGTCGTTGTGGATCGCCGAAATTGAGATTATAGCTTGGTTGTTCTCCAGTAATTCGGTAATTTTTGCAGTGACTTTAATAGTGGCTCCCTCGTCAGAGTCCGGAACCGGAATTGGACGGGTAAAGCGGGCCGAGTACGAAATTACTTTTCCGGGGTCACCCAGCCAATCCGTGACCACGCGAATCCCGGCGCCCATGGTAAGCATTCCGTGTGCGATCACTGACGGCAATCCGACTTCCGTTGCGACCCGCTCATTCCAGTGGATGACGTTGAAATCTCCCGATGCACCCGCGTATTTAATCAGGTCGACTCGCGTAAAAACAAATTCTTGAGCAGGCAATTCCAGTCCGACATGGAGATCAAAATAGGAGATGAGGGTCACGTGGGCTTCTCTGCTCCACGAGAAACCAGTAGCGAGTACGCGGTGGATACCAACTCACCACTAGCGGAGTGCACTTGGGCTTTCACCATGATCATGTCATTACCTGCAGCAGATCGAATCGAATCAACGCTTACCGTGCTTGTGAGTTCATCTCCCGCGAATATCGGGCGCTGATGGACGAATTTTTGCTCACCATGAACAACCCGGGTGTAGTCCAATGCGAGCTCAGGATCACATACCACCTGTTCGCCAGCCTTCATAGTGACCACAATGGCGAAAGTGGGTGGCGCAACTAGATCGGGATAGCCCAGCGCGCGCGCCGAGCCCACCTCGAAATAGCAAGAGGCGGTGTCACCCAGCGCTGTTGCAAACTCGCGAATTTTCTCCCGCCCAACGAAGTAGGCCGGCGTTGGCGGGTAGGTGCGGCCAATAAACTCTGGGTTGATAGCCACGTTAAAAAG
>JAPKAV010000081.1 GCA_028825115.1 Candidatus Nanopelagicales bacterium
TATCACGAACAAATGAGATCGCCATGGATGCCGCAGTATTGCCCGAATCGTCCGGAAACTGCACAGATAGATACGCAAACGAGAATGCGATCACTGCTTGTCCGATGAGTTTAGTTCGCGCTCGAAGGCCTGTGCTTCTCTGCTTAAAAATCTTCAAATAATCGTCCGCCATGCCCACGAGGCCTAACCCGACCATCAGGTACAACACAAGTAGGGCCGAAATCGAAACGGGGCGCCAAGTAACCAGATGCGTAAGAAAATAACCCGCTAGAACGGCAATAATGATGGCGAGGCCGCCCATTGAGGGGGTCCCACGCTTCCCTTCGTGTGCCGGGTACAACTCTCCTTCTCGTGAAGCGCGAATCGCCTGGGAGTAACCATGCCTGCGTAGCAAGTTGATGAGTAAAGGGGTGCCCAGAAAAGAGATCAAGGTCGCGATCGCACCCGCGATGACCACTAGCCTCATTGGTTTCCTTGCTCTTGAGCATTACCGGAATCTAAATCCGTCATGAGACTACTTAATGAGAGCTCCATAATCTCACTTGCCACGCGTTCCAAACCTATTGATCGAGATGCTTTCACAAGCACGATATCGCCCTCGCGTAAATCGCGTGCCAACAATTCCAAGGCTTCATCGACGTCAGATACCCACGCCGATTCCCCGCCCCATGCGCCTTCATTGTCCGCGGCCAAGTGCATGACACGAGTTGCCTTTCCGACACACACAAGGCGAGAAATATTTAGTCGCGCCACCAACCGCCCAATGGACTGATGCGCCTGTAATGAGTACTCACCCAGTTCGCACATCTCTCCCAGCACCGCCCACGTCCTTCGGTCGGGTTCTCCAGCGCGAAATTGAGCCAGGGTCTTCAGCGCAGCACCCATTGACTCTGGATTCGCGTTATATGAGTCATTAATCACGGTCACGTTATTGCCTGCTGTGGTGACTTCCATTCTCCATTTGCTGATCACGTTTACCTGGCTCAAAAGTTCACACGCTGTCTCAAAAGGAACACCTGCGCAGACACAGACGCTCACGGCGGCCAACGCGTTGCTCACGTAGTGCGGGCCCACTAATTGCACATGTGCGTGATACGAGCGCCCGCTATGGGTAATTATAAAACGCGTTGTTCCATCAGGTTCGATGTCCAAATCGCTGGCGCGAAAGTCACTGCCCTGGCCCTCCCCGAATGTGCAGATCTCGCAGTTTAGGGAATCACTCATCTTCACCACAAGTGGATCATCCTCATTAAGGATTGCGGTTCCAGTTGCCGGCAACGCACGGACCAGCTCGCTTTTCGCCTCTGCAATATTTTCGACGCTTCCAAGGAGTTCAATGTGCGCCGATCCCACATTGACCACTACTCCGATATCCGGTTCGGCAATTTCAGCCAGAGTCGAAATATGACCTATCCCACGCATTCCCATTTCCAAAATGAGGAACTCGGTGTTCGCATCGGCGCTGAGAATCGTAAGTGGAAGTCCTACTTCAGTGTTAAATGAACCGGGAGGCGCGACCGTCTCACCGCTCTGCCCCAGAATTCCCGCAATGAGATCTTTTGTTGAAGTTTTTCCACTCGAGCCCGTAACCCCGATAACTTTCGCCGTCAGAACATTGACGCGCACCCAGTGAGCAATTTGAGCCAAGGCTCTCAACGGGCTTAGCACCCGAAGCACAGACAACCCTTCGACCGTGGGCCTTCCCCCAGCGGCATCGATAATCGCTAAAGCAGCTCCAGCCTCGTACACCGAATCAAGAAAGTCATGCCCATCTACCCGCTCACCGACTAGCGCGACAAACACGCCATCACGGATTGCACTGCGCGAGTCGACAAAAAATTGTGGGACATTAAACAGATGTGACTGCTCGCAACCAATCAATGTTCCACCGGTGATCTCTTCCAGTTGGCGTCCTGTGAACTCAATCATTGAGATTCCCGCCCTGCAGCATCTCAGTTACAACATCAATGTCGCTAAATTCAATTACATGACCGTTAATTTCCTGTCCGCGCTCATGACCCTTGCCGAGTATCGCTACTACATCGTGCCTGTGCGCGGATTCCAATGCCTTCGCAATCGCCATCCGTCGATCCCCCATCTCCAAAACTTCACAGTCGGAAACCTTTGCTGCACCGGCGAGAAGTTGCTGCCGGATGACACTCGGATCTTCCGAGCGCGGGTTGTCATCGGTGACGATGAATACATCCGACGCGCTTGCACCGACCTGCCCCATCTGCGCACGCTTACTCGCGTCTCGGTCCCCGCCAGCACCCACAACCGTGATGATGCGACCACGAAATTGACTTTTTAACCCTGCAAGGAATTCCCGGATTGACTCCGGCGAGTGTGCGTAATCAACAAAAACTGATACTCCGTCGCGGGTGCCCACTAGTTCGGCCCTTCCTGGGACTGTGGCACCACAAATTGCCTTGACGACTTCACCTCCGTGGATACCCACTTGGTTCAACATCGCGAGTGCCAAGGCTGCATTCAGGGCATTCACGGTGCCCGGCATGGCGAGTGAATCCATGTATGTTTCGTACCTTGGACCTCGCAATAGCCAGGACCCACCGTCGTGGTCTTCGGTAATTTTCCAGTCAGGGGAACCCACCTTCCCCACTGATTCGAATGGAATCGCAATTGACTCGCATAGTTTCATGCCCCACGAACTGTCCGTGCAGATAAGCGCTGAGCGTGCATACCTTTGCGAAAAAAGTTGGGATTTAGCCGAGAAATATTCGACCATGGAATCGTGGTAATCCAGATGATCGTGAGAGAGATTTGTGAACCCCACACAGTCAAACTCAACTCCGTTCACCCTGTGTTCAGATAGGGCAATACTGGAGACTTCCATCACAATTAATTTCACACCACCATCTTTCATGCGCGCAATTGTGCGAAACAGGTCTGGTGCCTCGGGGGTGGTGCGTACGCTCCCTACTTCTTCGCCGTCCGTAGCGGTCGCCAAGGTGCCAATCAACCCTGCCGTAATGCCCACTGCCCGCGCAGCTTGGTAAATCATGCTGCTCGTAGTACTTTTCCCGTTAGTGCCAGTTACCCCCAACAAGATCATTCCTGAGGCAGGATCGGCATAAACCAACTTACACACACTCCCAAGGGATGCTCGGGGATCGCTCACAAGCAATACCGGTAAGTCGATGTAAAGATCTGACTGATCTAGCCATTTGACCCCGGCCAAATCGGTCAATATGGCCGAAGCGCCTCGTGTGATTGCTTGAGTCACAAAAACAATTCCGTGAACTGTGCGCCCCGGTAGTGCCGCGAAAAGTTCGTTATTGTCTATTGTAGTGGAGTTCAATGAAACACCGGAAACTCGGATTTTTGGATCACCCGAAAGGGTTGCCGTAATTAGTGAAGCAATCTCGACAACAGATGTCGATCCCACATTAACCTCCAAAGGTCAGTGCAAGTTTAGGCGCTTTTGATCCAGTAGGTGGAATTTGTAGTGCTCCCAGCGCGTAACTGGACACCTTTTTGAAGACGGGAGCAGCCAATTCACCACCATACCGACCGTTTTGTGGTTCGGAAATGAATACGCCAACAACAAGTCGCGGGTTGTCTGCGGGTGCCATGCCAACAAAAGATGCGATTACCTCATCGCTATAGCCGCCGTTGCGCGCATCACTCACCTGCGCCGTACCGGTTTTGCCCCCGACCCGGTATCCAGGTATTTTAGCGTTCGTCGCTGTTCCACCCTCGCCCACGACGCTTTCTAGCATGACTCGCATTTGAATTGCTGTTTCCCGAGATACAACTCTCGTTGTCTGCGGAGCCGCAGGCTGCTCCGATGTTCCATCTGCGTGAATGATCCTTTTTACCAATGAAGGTTCAACTCGCAAACCGTCGTTTGCAATAGTTGAATACACACTGGCTACTTGGACTGCATTAACACTCAGACCTTGGCCGAATGAGATCGTTGGAAAAGACGTAGGAGACCAATCTTTGTGTTCGGGAACAGACCCATTGCTCTCGCCTGGAAACTCTAAGCCGGTTGGTTGGCCGATACCGAACTTATTTAGGTATTTGGAGAGTTTTTTTCCACCGATCCGCTCCGCCGCAAGAATAGTGCCAATATTGCTCGACTTAGCCAGGACGCCATTGAGAGTCAGACGCAAGGTACCATTTGGATTTATATCGTGAAAGTCACTGTCTCCCCGTCGCAGCACCTCGGGGACTTTAATTGGGGTGTAGGGGGTTGCTGCCCCTTCATTGATGACAGCGGCCAAGGTCATGACCTTGCTGGTCGATCCAGGCTCGAAAATCGAAGTCAATGGTCGATTATTGCGGTCCTGCTCAGCAGTTTGAGTTGCAAAATTTGGATTAAAAGTGGGGGCCGTGGCCAATGCCAAAATTTGTCCACTTTGTGGGTCCATGACTACTACCGAACCGTCTTTTGCGCCCGCACTTTCTACCGCCTCTAAGATCGCGTTCTGGGCAACATACTGAATATCGCGATCTATGGTGAGTTCAACGTCAACGCCCGCCTGGGCATCAACTCGAACTGAAGCCCCTGTTGGGATTGCCCTCCCGCCCGGGCCTCTCTCGAAAGTGGCCTTGCCCGGAGTCCCGCGAAGTCGTTCGTCAAATGCAAACTCGTATCCACCAAGCCCCGTTCCTTCAGCACCGACAAAGCCAATGACGTTGGCGGCAAGCTCACCAGAGGGGTAAATGCGACGGGAAGTGTCTTGGCTAAAAATGCCGGGTAATCGCAAAGCCGAGATTTTCTCCCAAGTTTCAGGAGTTACCTCCTTAGCTAAAAAGATGCTGCGTCGTTCACCGGTGAGACGGTTAGCCAAAATGTCCGCATCGGCACCCAAAATCGGTGAAAGCGCTAGGGCGACAACCCCGGGTTCAGCAATCATTGTTTGATCCGCAGTGACATTTTTGGCAGCGACCGTGATCGCGAGTGGCGCACCGCTTGAATCAAGAATTGATCCACGCGTTGCCGGCAAAAACACGGTACGGAGCCGTTGGTCCAATGCCGCAGATGCGAGTTCGCTGCCTTTAATGGCTTGCAGGTCCACCAGTCTACCCGCAAAGATCATAAAAATGAGGCTGGAAACCAGGATCAGTGCCGTCCCGCGCCTACGAGGACTGCCAAGTTTAATTGGAGCCGTTCCATAATCACTTAAATTTCGATCACTCGCACTCGGACTCATGAACGCTCAACCCAGGACTTCACTGACTATCTACTCGACCGCAATCGCATCGAGAATGAGACCCTTGGATTGGTCCTGTGTGTTAACTAATCGCGGGTCAGACCACTCGCCGGTAACCACTTGCGAATCCGGGGTTGCAAGGTCCACGCTTTCACCAAAAGCAACGGGAAGATTTGCACTAGAAGGTAATTCAGCTAACCCACCTACTGTGATTTGGGCGGGCTTGGCAATCCTGGCACCGGGCGCCGGGCGAGCTTTTCCTAAAACTTTGCCACTGGGAATTTTGATAAATGCGGGGGCCGGGCTAGGAACCATCCCCAGTGCACGAGCACTCGTTTCGAGAACGGTGGGCACTGTAAGAGCTGCCACACTTTCAGTCAGGGTTGCTGCAGTGCGACTCAATTGTGTTTGAGTCGACCGTAACTCACTGACGGTGAATGCTCCTTGAGCCAAAGTCGTATTGATCAGGAGCATGCCAAACAGACCAACGCCCAAAAAGCTAGTCAGCACGATCACGAACAAGCCTCGACTCGCCTTGCTCACCCGAAGCGGTGCGACTAGCCGCAGGTTGTCACGCGTGTTGCGGCGAACACCTTTAGTCGCGTATTCGGTAACAGAGGAGCTTGACTCAATGTGTGGGGAGTCCAGTTGTAGGACGGCATTCATGCGGCCACCTCCTTTTCCGTACCCGCCATGCGAATCCGCTCCGCGGCACGAAGTCGCACTGACGCTGATCGAGAATTGTGCTCAATTTCACTGTCAGTTGCCTTTTCGGAACCGCGCGTCAGTAACGACAATTCCGGCTTTGCCGCTTCAGGAATCACTGGCAGACCATGGGGTACGTTGGCGACACTGCGCTGTGCGAAAACCCGCTTGACAATTTTGTCTTCCAGAGATTGATACGACATGGCAACGATTCGGCCGCCCAGAGCCAATGAATCAATCGCACTAGGAATCGCCCGTTCGAGCACAGAAAGTTCTGAATTGACTTCGATCCGCAGCGCTTGGAATGTGCGCTTAGCAGGGTTACCGCCGGTGCGTCGAGCTGCAGATGGAATTGCCTCGCGGATCAATTCGACTAGCCGCGCAGAACGGTTAAAAGGTTCCAGCGCACGTTCGCGAACCACGCGTTCAACTATTCGAGGGGCAAATTTTTCGTCACCAAAATTACGCAAAATTCGGACAAGGTTACCCGGCTCATAGGTATTGAGAACCTCTGCCGCAGTGAGCCCACAGGATTGATCCATTCGCATATCAAGGTGGGTATCAACCGCATATGAAAAACCGCGTTCTGGTTGATCCAGTTGCATACTGGAAACTCCAAGGTCG
>JAPKAV010000082.1 GCA_028825115.1 Candidatus Nanopelagicales bacterium
GGAATACCCGCTATTGCCGCTAATTCATCTTCGATGCCTGAGGTGGGTGGAGATATCGTTCAGTACTTTGAACCGGGGAGCGCTGAAGATCTTGCTCAGCAGATTTCACGAGTGTTGGGCGACACTGAACTACAACACAGTTTAAGTAGCCTTGGGCCCAGTCGCGCTGCCATGTTCTCACTTGAAAGGATGGCGACAGCAACGGCCGATATTTACCGAGAATTGCCTTAATCCAGGGGTCCGCCACACGTAGTAGTATTTTATCATATCGATTTTAAAATTCGCGCATGAATCTAATTTTCAGACTATGAGGTGACGTGAAGGCCAAGGACATCGTTGGAGTAACCAACCCTTTGCGAGTGTGGCCGAGGCGCCTGTATTACGGAATACGAGATCGACCCGATGTGCAGATTGCAAAACTTGAACGCCGCATTGATGTACTTGAAAACCGTCTCACCAGTTCTCAGGAACAGATTGACGGCTGGCGAGAAATCCATTCCCTGCTCCAACCCTGGATCATTCCCGATCTCACATTAAGAAGATTTGGGGCGGTAGACGACGGTGGCTATTTACTCCCCCGTCGTCTTGTGGAATCATCTAACGGCGCCGTTTCAATTGGTGTGGGTTCCGAGATCAGTGCGGACCGTGAACTAGTGGGCTGTGGGCTTCCAGTTCACGCATGGGATCACACAGTCAATGAACTGCCCGAAAAGGGCTCGGGAGTGGTTTTCCACCCGCAGGGATTAGGTATTAATCCGCTCAACAATTTGCTAGTTCCACTCCCTGAAATAGTTGAGTCATCTTTCGGCCAAGAACAAGGTGAACTGATACTCATGCTTGATTGTGAAGGTGCCGAATGGGAAACACTGATTCGATCAAACCTTGAATCCCTCAAACGATTTTCTATAATATCTGCTGAATTACACTTCCTTGGAAATGCAATGGTCGATGCTCGGCCCTTTGTTGAGTCACTGGGATTTGTCAATGAGTACTTTATTCCCGTCTCCACGAGTAGCAATAATTACTCAGCCACATGGAGCATCGACGGAATCACGCTCCCTGACTACGTTGAAGTCACGTGGGTCAACCGGAGTTACTTATCCGAGAGTGACATGGCCAGCGCATTAGAGGGTGTGATCACGGGTAATAGGAATTGCCCGGATATCGAACCAATCAAGAATGTCTAACGTGTTGGTTTCGCATCGAGGGAAGTAATGAGGTGCGGCGCGATTCGCCTCAGTCTTTGAATTCACTCGCGGATACGTCTTTAAAAATATTTTGGTGTTGATCCAAGAATCGGTAGCTTTTTTTTTGGACCGGGTACGCGCAGTTCTGATTGTTACAAGAAAGTGAATTGGCAAGTCCTGTGGGCTGGTACCGAAGTATCCACCTAATCATTAATCACCATTTTTTCTCAAGGGTTTAGGGTCAAGGAATTCGAATCCTCAGTTTTCGAATTGGGGCAGAAACTCTTCATGCCTTGCTGGTAAGTACCGCAGCGAGTTCGGGTGCTGCGTTTTCCGCTGAAATTACGCTGGTCGGAAACATCGGCATGGTCGTGGACTGAGTAAATGCGGCCGCGCATACCCTGGCTGGAGACACCAACTTGATAGTTGCAGACTCCGGGGGAGTGTCTTGGTCAAACACGACATGGCTCCGCTTCGCGATCCAAATGCCCACTGAGACGTCTAGCGCCTAGTCTTGACCCCGTGCCACTCGTTTCCTACGCTCAAAACGGCGAAGACGTCCGGCTCTGGCGAGCCTTTCGAGACTTGAGTGCCTCTGACGACCGCTTAGATTTCACATATGTCGATGTAGGGGCCAACTACCCCTGGGAAATGTCCATCACCGCAAGCTTGTATGTCCTGGGTTGGCGAGGGTTACTTGTGGAGGCCGATCCAGATTTGGCCGCGGAATTACGTCTAGCCCGACCCGGGGATCAGGTGGCCGAAGTTGCCGCTGGCCCTGGACAGCCACATGGCCGTGCGATTGAGCAAACTGTGGCGTTTTATCGCGTACCGGGCACAGGTCTTGGAACACTAGATTCCGATGAGGCCGAAGTTGCTCGCTCCCGTGGATTTGACGTCGTTGAGCAGACTGTTCGCACGGAGAGTCTTGACCAACTGCTCTCCCAATTCATTGGCGATACCGGCCGAGAAATTCATTTCATGTCAATCGATGTCGAGGGGGCCGAGGCCCAGGTTCTCGCCGGGCTCAGCCTTTCGCAATATCGACCCTGGGTTTTGTGTATTGAAGCTGTAGAACCCGGAACAAGTAACCCCAGCCATTCGTCCTGGGAAGAAAAATTGCTCTCTGCAGGATATTTATACGCCTGCTTTGACGGAATCAATCGATGGTACGTGGCCACCGAACGCTCAGAACTAAGAGATCTAATCTCTACGCCGTTTAATGTCATTGATGCCGGCCAGTATGGATGGCGCACTGCCCAACTATCAGACCTTGATCACAGATCAAATCTTGCTTTTAACCGAGTTGGCTGGCAATACGAATTGATCCGAGATGAACTTCGCCAGGCTGTTCCAACCAGCGAATACGAGAAACGGATTCATGAGTTAAGTGGTGCACTCACCCTGGTCGAAGGGTCTCGATCATTTCGTTACTCGCGCAAGGTGACCCGTGTTGGTAAATACTTTTTACATAAGTCACACATACTCCGTTCACTATTACCTAGTTTCGTTCAAACCCCCTTGGTCCGGGCTCGACACCTCAAGCACGTATCAACCAATATGAAACACCTGACCGACCCTGCCTATTTGGGTGCAGCACCCGAAGACAGCGTGAATTGGATTAGGCCAGATGGCTTGCCGCCACTTCCATCGGCAGGGCTCAGCCTCGAACCACTCAGTGGCGTGGACATTAAATCCATGAATAAGTGGCTTGATGACAGCCTGTGGGATTCGGATACACAACTGGACCGTCGCATGGACAACCACGGCGATGAACTCGGTCGTACACGAAAAGCCCTTCGTACTCGCATTCGAATCCATGAAAAAATGGCGCACCCTAATCACGAAGATTCCACAACTCCGGGCCAAACACCAGTTGGTTCAAAGATTCTCTTTGATGCCAGAGCACTCCAATCCCCAGCTTTCGGGAATCGAGGAATTGGAAGATTTGCACGTGCAGCACTGCAGGGGATCAAGGAGGCAGTAAATGATGATCGCATCGTTTTCCTGATTGATCCCGGGCTCAACTCCCTGCCACCTGAGCTACTAGGAAACTCACCGACAATCAAGGGTGTTGACTCAGATTCGGTGGGTGAATTCGGGGTATTTGTCCAGCCATCCCCTATGACAGGTGAGGTTGGTGCATACCTACCGATCTTGGATAGTCCGGTCCACACAATTGCAATTGTCTTTGATTTTATTCCGATGCACTATCCGACAATTTACCTTTCTCACGTTGCAGCTCGTGCCGAATACGCGGTGAGTCTGGATGCATTGCGGCACTATGACCAGTACATATGCATCTCCCAACTAGCAGCTCGAGAGTTGCAGAATTTTCTTGGTAACTCTAAGACTGATATTGAAGTCGCCTGGCCCCGTGAAATTTGTACAACAATTCAATCAAACACGGCTGGCATAAATCAAGGCAACAAGTCGGGCCCGATAGTGGTTATGACAGGTGATGAACCCCGAAAGAACACGTTTGGAGCACTTGCTGCAATTGGGGCGGCAACGGCCACTGATCCTGGTCGGGATGTCGTTGTGTTGGGCATGGCTGGGCAACAGACGCGCGTTCATCACTGGTCAATTGCTGCTGCCATGCGCCCGGGTGAAACCCACACGCTGGATCGAGTATCAGACTCCGAAATGCAGGGGTTGCTGAGTTCAGCCAGCCTGGTAGTTGTTAACTCCTTCGATGAAGGGCTTTCACTGCCCGTGATCGAAGCCCTTGAAGCTGGTGCCCCCGTGGTTGCCTCAGATATTCCCTCACACAGGGAACTCATCCACCGTGGAAACTATTTAGTAGACCCGGGCAATGTGAAATCGGCGAGTAAGGCAATCCGGAAATTACGCGGAAATCATAAACTCGCCAAACGGCAATTGCATACATTGCGTAAACATAAACACCTGGTCTTGGAAGAGGTCTTGGCGCAAGCCATTGATCGAAATGTTATTGCGACACCTCAATTGCATTTGGATCCCAATGATCAGAGTGAGAAAGATTCAGATGCACAAGTGGTGCGCGGTTCACGACCAGTAAGCATCGGCTTTGTTACTCCTTGGGTTCCACAACCCACGGGAGTTGCCGATTTCTCCACCGCAACAGTCTCGGCATTAGCGCAGTTAGCCGATGTCACGGTGTATACAACAAGTGGCGGCCAAGTTGATGGTGCTGAATCGAATGGTCGCATTGAAGTTCGAAATGTCGACGAATTACTCGCCAACGATGGGAAGCATTCTCACGACATTGTGGTTGTTGTGATGGGAAATAGCCACTTCCACCTGCCATTCCTCGATGTAATCAGCCTCACTGATTGCATCGTGATCGCACACGACACGCGGATGGTCGAGTTCTATCTCTCCCTACGGGACCGAGGTGGGGTCGAGCAACTAATGCTGAAATCACAGGTCGATCTACCATCGAACTCCCTCATTCCTCCACTTGATGATCAAATCACCGACATGCGACTTCTTCAGAACGCCGGCATGTGGGAGATTTCCCAACGTGCAATGGGATTGATCCTTCACGCGCAAAGCGCTGCAAGTCGAATCCGTTTGGAAACAGGGGCAATCCCTTACTTGCTGCCATTTGCCAATCAGCGGGTGCCGCATCACGATGCTATCGATCCGTTAGATCGATCAGCTGCACGAAGGCGTCTGGAGTTCGATCAAGGCTCGATCCACATTGCATCATTTGGCTACGTCGACACACGGACTAAAATGAGTGACCACGTGCTCGAAGCCGCCGGGTGGCTCACTGCTTGGGGTCATCAAGTTTCACTGTATTTCGTCGGAGCAGCATCCCAATCCGAGGCCAAAAAACTCACCGAGCAGGCAGAGCGGCTTGGTCTTTACCGCTTCTCGATCACTGGATTTGTCACCGAGGAGACTTTCCGGGACTACTTACTCGCGGCTGACCTTGGTGTTCAACTTCGAATTAGCCCGCTCCTTGGAGTAAGTGGCCCATTGAGTGACCTTGCAGCTTTTGGTACTCCAGCGGTAGCGAGCGCCGGGCTGGCAATTGATGTGGATGCTCCGGACTACATTCACCGGCTGCCCGACAACATCAGTTCCCTAATGGTCGCAGAAGCTATCGAGAAAGTGGTCACCAAGGATCCTGATTTCAGTGTGATCGAATCACAGCGCATCGCATATTTAGCAGGGAAAACCCCTGAACTATATGCACGGAAACTATTGGACTACCTCAATTCGAAAATTGAGGTTAATTGACATGCGGGTGGGAATTGATCTGGAACAATTTTGTGTAGATCCGTATGGGTCAGGAATTCAACGCGTATTGCAATACATGGCACTCACCTGGCCGCAAGGCGAAATTGAGCCAGTATTCATCGCGCCGATGCCTGATAGTTCCCGGAGTGAATTCATTGCATTAAATTCCCAGCAAGCATCTGACCTTCTGAGTGTTCCTTTCGCGCCACCCGCAACCGAACACCCAAGTGATAGGAATCTAGTAGGGGAAATTGCGGCAACGCTTCTCTCATTTAGTGCTCCGGTACTCACCTTGAGCCAAGTGCTAGCAACGTGCCACGTGTGGTTCTTGCCGGAAGTCACATACCTTGACCAAGTCTTGGAGCGCTTTGCACTTATGGCTCAGGCTATGCCTACTCTGATGATTGGCTATGACACATTTCCCATGACCGAGCCAAGCAACTATCGCTTCCGCCCTGGAATGGCTGCACAAGTTAATGGATACTTCCATCACCTCACCAATGCGGATTCAGTCGTGTGTATTTCAGAATTTGCACGACACTCTCTTTGGGGACAGTTGCGACGTGACCGGTCGCTACCCTGCACAGTTACCCACCCTGGAGGTGATCATGTCCCCTCGTCGAGCGCTCCCGCATTGAGCGCGCCGGTTCGCTTTATTCGGCTAGGAACACTTGAGGCGCGTAAGCACCCAGTAGAGATAGTCGATGCGTTTGTCGCAGCCATTGATTCTGGGATATCCGCGGAACTTCTTTTCATCGGCCGGCCATCGGCCTCGGATAGCTCCATCAACGACCGCTTATATGTTGCTATCGATTCTAATTATCCAATTACCTGGATTGAGTCCGCAAGTGATGCAGAGGTTCAGCTACTGGTGGCCGAATCTGATGTTTTTCTCTCAGTGGGACACGAAGGCTATGGAATACCCGTGCTTGAGGCGATTCAATTGTCCACGCCGGTTCTTTATTGGGGAGTTCAACCAGCCGCGGAACTCATACAAAGTCATGGATCACGAGAAATAGGAACT
>JAPKAV010000083.1 GCA_028825115.1 Candidatus Nanopelagicales bacterium
CGCTTTCAGATAAAGTGGCAGCCCGGCTGCGCAAGGCCGGTTACAAAGGCAAGACAGTGACCGTGAAGCTACGGTTTGCGGACTTCACCACGATCACTCGCTCGAAAACAAGCCACCACACTGATTTATCTCATGAAATTTATGCCACAGCCTGGAAACTCTACAAGGCCCTCGGGTTACAACGGGTACGAATTCGACTCGTGGGAGTGAAAGTTGACGGACTGCTGGCAGCGGATGAAGTGCCGGATCAGTTGCTTTTCGGTGAGCCGGAGCACGGCCGCCGGGATGCCGAACTTGCAATTGACACTTTGCGCGACAAATTTGGGCCTGGAGCAGTACGCCCAGGTCGGACCGTGACCGGCGCGACCGATACTCACTAAGGGGGCAAAGGCGCAATTTTCGCCCCCTTACACCTTGTGCGAGACAAAAATGCAAGGAAATAGGGGCGAGGGGTTGCTTGCTGCGGTATTCGTCATATCCTTAGAACAGTACGTATTAATCCAGCGAAGAAATCGCACCCAGCGGAAAGGGAGCCAACATGCCACTGTCAGAGCAAGAACAGAAATTGCTTGAGCAAATGGAACAGGCTTTATACGCGGACGACCCCAAATTCGCATCGAATTTACGTAGCCCTGGCACTGGAGCTACACGCAAGCGAGCAGCATTGGGAGTTTTAGCGGTCCTAGCCGGCATGGGTCTGTTAGTCCTCGGAGTTGCCGTGGGCCCAGCAATTGGCGTAGTTGGATTCACGGTCATGTTGATCGGTGCAGTGCTGACCTACTCCGCCTTTTCGGGCGGCGTCAGCGTCTCGGCAGATGGAGCTGAGGCGGAAACAGATCCAGATATTAAAGCCTTCCGCTCCAAAGCACCCAAGGCTCCCAAAAATTCGGGCCTCATGGACCGCATGGAAGACCGGTGGCGCAAGCGCACCGACGGCGAGCAGTAAGACCTACAGGTACCAGCTCATAGTGAGTGAAATAGTTCCCGCCCAGTTGGGTCGTTTCTTTGAAGACTTTGAAGTCGAAACCACATACCAGCATCCATTTGGACGAACGATTTCCGAAGCAGACTCAACGTGGTTCACTCTGTTAACCTGCAATACCAATCAGAACCACTTCAATGCGCATTTAGCGCAAAGCAATCCCATCACCCAGGGACGCATAATTGTTAACTCCGGTTTAACTGTCGCGTTAGTTCTCGGATTATCAGTGATAGACATGAGTCAAAATGCAGTGGCGAACCTCGGTTGGACCGATATCAAACTCACCCACCCGGTCTACATCGGCGACACCATTTATGCAGAGAGTCTGTGTCTGGAAAAGCGGGAAAGTGGATCCCGACCCGAAATGGGAATCATCCGCATGAAGACCAGAGGTCTGAATCAAGACGGAGACGAAATCGTGTCCTGGTTTAGATCAGTAATGGTTCCCAAGCGCAGTTCAGGAATTGGCCAGGATTATTTCCCGGCAGCAAAAAACGGCCCGCTCGGACCCGAATAATTCGTAGAGCGGTGGCAGCATGGGGATCGGACCACCGCAAGAAGAAGTTGGTGCAGTTCCAGTGAAAATCTCTTTCATCCATGACACCGCTGTTGGACCAGCGTTAGCTGCTGCGGCTATGTGTCCGACCCCACCAAGCCACAGTGTGCTGATCTTCGTGCCGGCCTCACACCAGGTCTTTTGTAAGTAGGCATTTGGCTGGGGAAGGACAATTTTGTCGGCAGTGCCTTGAATAAGTAGCAAAGGCATGTCGGTTGGAAACGGCGGGGGAGTCTGCTCATTGAGAGCGGTAACCCAAGCCGGATTTTCTGATGGATTCGAGAAAAAAATTGCTCATTGAAGGCGCTAGATCGGATTTGAGCTTCAAGGGCAACATTTTTAATGCATTCTTGTGCAAGTCGATCGTAATTTTTTTGACCAGGGCGGGTCAATATTTCATTCGTGGGCAAATTGGGGTAGTGAAGTGACCACGATCGCATCACTTCTGCACCAATCACCCAACTCACCGCAGTGTCCCATTGCTTACCCAGAATTTGAGTTAATTCTGCAGCGGGTGCTGCGGCGGCCACACCCAGTAGTTCTAACTCGGGTGCGAATTTCTTACTCAAATGTCCAGTCCATAAAGCGGTATGCCCACCCTGGGAATGGCCGAGTACCGTGTAGCGCGACCCAACATTTGCTCGTGGAATCTGTTGAAGTGCTCGGACGCTGTTCACCGTGTCGCGAACTTCTTGATCTTTGAGCAGGTACGCCTGAACTCCGGGTGTGCCTAGCCCGGTGTAGTCCGTGGCTACAAGTGCCCAACCAAGTTGGATCATGCTTGGCAAAAACTGGGTGAGTTGTGAGGTCGGGTCCTTTTGACGAGAAGGTGCACACGCGTCGCCTTCCCCGACAGTTCCATGTGTCCACGCCACTATCGGTCGAGGTTCGCTTGTCGCAGGAGCGGTCGGGATAAAAGCCATCCCACTCGCGGCAGCTAGATCCCCATTGTCGAGTTCGGTGAGGTAAAGAATGCGGAATGATTCGGCGCCATCTACATCAACGCTGAGGGACTCAACGCGAAGGAGGTCCCCGGCAGCGCCCTCAAGGGGTGAAGGGGGAGTGTAGAAGGGTTGTAAGTCGTTCTGGGCCAACTCTGTGTCGAAGTTCGAACTTATGACGTTGACAGTTACAAAAAGCGCTAAGCCCGTGATCAGTGCCAGAAGACCAATCGCCAAAGATTTAAGCATCCCCACGTGCGAACAGCACCGGGTAGGACATGATGTGCCTGTGGAAAATAGTGGTGATGACCCAATCGAGGCCGGCGCTCTCTTTTCGGTGGTCAGCGCAGCGACTTCCATTGCATCTGGGGCCCTTGGTGCGACCCGCTTTGCGACTGAAACAACGGTTTATCTGGCATCAGAGTCCACCAAAGCGATCGCTAATGCGCTACTTGACACGGTCGTACCTATGGCCGTGAGCGCGGTTGTTTCGCGAATTGATATCAATGAAATCGTTAAAGACCATGTCGACGTCAATGAAATTGTCGCTCAAGCGGAGCTCGCTCCGATCCTTGATCGAGTGCCTATGACCGAGATTGCCGACTACGTGATCGAGGAAATCGATCTGCCAAGTTTGATCCGTGAAAGTACCGGCGGCGTAGCCGACGGATTGTTGAGCACACTTCGGTTCCAAGCAATTCACACAGATAATTTTGTCAGTGGAATCGTGGACCGGGTATTTTTTCGCAGAGAGAAGCGTGCTTCTGAGCGAGAGGTTTCGGTCAAGAATGACGACGTTTAGCCAGTTTCGTGACGCATTTGTTCCGGGATCGCAGGTTCATTTTAGTGCGCTACCAGAACGTGCCCGGTCAATTCAAGGAGTGAGTGCTGGGTTTACCAGCAGAGCAATTGCCGTGTTTATTGACATAGGCTTGGTTGCCGTCTTGGTCCTGGGGGCTTGGGGCGGATGGGAAGGCCTCCAGTACGTCTTGAACGGGTTCTATGATCTGCCTTCGGTGACGGGCTTCCCACTGCTTCTCTTTGGCTATCTCGTAATGTGGGTCTACTGGACGTGGAGTTGGTCGACGGGTGGTCGCTCCTTAGGAAACGTGTTGATGGGACTGCGCGTGCAAACTAAGCGCGGCAACGATCTTGGTTTAGGGCTGGCGGCGCTGAGGTCGTTATTATCGGTAGTTTTTGCTCTCGGCTTGGCCTGGGCATTGGTCAGCCGTAAGAACAAATCTATACAGGATATTTTGTTAGGGACCGAAGTTGTATTTGACTGGGCACCGCTGCTGCCCAAGGTGGACATGACGTTTGCTATGGAGATCAACGGGTAGCAAATTAGCCTTTTCGACTTACCCAAGGTCATGCATGTACTTTAGGACCGCTCACTTCAAAGATGGGAACTCATTGGTACGCGCTAAGCAATTGATCGGCATTGTTCTTGTCGTCTTGATAACAGGGGCCTTTGTGCCGACTTCTTCATTTGCAGCTAAGGCAGTAGTAGATTCATATGCCACATGGCAAAAAGCTGCGCGGGCGCTGGAACAGACAGGCACTTTGTACAGACCAACATTTCGCGCCGGGCTAAAGCAAAATTCAAAAATTGATATTTTGGCTTTCAAGCGCTTCACCGAGACGCGTGAGTGGGTCAAGTATTCATCAATGTTGATTACCGTGAATTATTCGAAACGGCTTCGATCTTTTTCCATTATGGAAAAAAGAGCAAACGCCAAATGGGCCGCACGTCGAGTTGCCGATCCGGGCCAAAGACTTGTGGAGCGTCGCATGATTCGCCTTAATGATTCCCAAACTAAAGTGCGGGCAACCATCTACGCTAACTGCGCTGGAGCGGCGCCTGAAGAGACTGTGCGACCGGGCACTCGGTGCACAAGATCTGATGTAAAATCCTACGGTGGACTTCTCATTATGAAAGCTCCTGCCAAAACATCAATTATTATCGAAAGTAATGGGCTCAGTTACTCGGAATTAGTGGCTGTGGCGCGGGGGCTAAAACAAGTCAAGGTGGGAAATTAGTCCGCTGCAACCTCAAGCAGGTAAAGCTGGTGGGTAGCGCGTGTACACGCGACAAAAATGTCAGATCCGCGGACACCTTGACGACCAATTTGATCGGAGTTAACTACAAAGACCACATCAAACTCAAGGCCTTTTGTGTTTTTTGCGCTCAGTATCGCAATTCGTGAGTCGATCGCTGCTGGCCCAAAGCCGAGGTCCGGTGATTGGCCTTGGAACTGCTCTTGCCATTGCGAAAGGAGTGAATCTGGAATGATCACACAGGCGCGACCAGCTTTACCCGACATGGTCTCGGTGAGAAAATCAACGACTTCATTTTCGGACAAGCTCTGATGGATCGTTGGAGAACCGCTTCTGATTGAAACCAATTCGGGCGGGTTTCCACCTGATTTAACAAGTTCCTTAATCGCAGATTGCACAGTTTCTTCGGTGATGCGGTAGGTGACATTCAATGTGAATAGTGCCATTTTTTCACCCGCCCAGGACAAGGTCTCATGCCAGTCTCGGGCTCCCGCCGGGTGAGATGACTGTTGGAGGTCACCGACAATTGTCATGGACTTGCGGACTGCTCGACGCTGAATTGCTCGCCACGCCATCTCGCTCAGCTCCTGCGCTTCGTCAACCACGATGTGTCCGTAGACCCACTCGCGATCAAGGTGGGCCCTTTCAGCAACAGTAGACGTGTGGGCAGATTCGCCACCGCGATTGCTGTATCTCATTTCACCCGCGTCCAATTCCCGGTAACCAGCATTAGTTTCGCGCGCCGCCGCTGAAGGACGCACCCATTGGCCAAGAAGTTCCGCGCATTCGTCAAGAAGTGCCACGTCATCAACGGTCCAAGGACTTTCCTTTTCGCGAAAAAGTAAAGCTTGTTCGTGGGAGGAAAGCAAGTCGCGTGAAACTAGTTGGAGAAAATTTGAATTTGCAAACAATTTGGTTAGAACCTTCTGCGGTGTAGTTGGCATCCACATTAAATTTAATACCCGGCGCACATTTTGATCATCAATAAAATCAATTATCAAATTGCTACGTGTTTCGTGGTCGAGTTGCTCGTGTCCCTGATCATTTGCCAAGTTATTCGCCAAATAGTCAAGAACTCGTTTGAGAAAAACCTCCCGATTCGAGTGATAGGTGGAACGTTTGGAGAGCGACTTGACGCAATCACGCAGTTGACTTCTGCTGATGCGGAGTTTGGTCCCGCCTTCGGTAGTGATGTTGATTGGCGTGTCAGGGATATTCGACCAATGTGAAACGGCGTTGGTCAGCACCTGGGCCATGCGGGCTCCGCCCTTAACCCCTGAAACTTCGAACGTGTCCTCAATAGTGGCATTAACTCCGGGATAAAGTTGACCCGGAGTTAATAACACAATGTCTGTTTCTCCAAGGCTCGGGAGGACTTGGTCGATATATCTGAGAAAAGCGGCGCTTGGCCCTACGACTAGGATGGCGTCTTTTGCCAACTTTTCCCGAAATGTATAGAGCAACCATGCGGCGCGATGTAAGGCGACAACGGTCTTACCGGTTCCTGGTCCACCTTGGACGACAGTAATTTGATTCAGTGGGCTGCGAATAATGAGGTCTTGATCGGTCGCAATTGTGGCTAAGATGTCGGCCATTCGACCATCTCTTGGGGTGGTAACCGAATCCTTTGCGGCCTGGTAACTACCCTCGCCCGGTTCTGTCAAAATTTCGTCGTCGACGTGCGAGACTATCTGTTTTCCATCAATGGGTTTAATGGAAATACGACGTCGCAAGGCCGTGTTCATGCGATTGGCGGTTGTGGCTTGATAGAAAGGGGCGGCATTTG
>JAPKAV010000084.1 GCA_028825115.1 Candidatus Nanopelagicales bacterium
CGTGCAAACAGTTTCGCCTGAGTGCAAAGTAAATATCACTCAGATTCTTCGCAGGATTACGTATATGTACCCGGGGTCGGTCGTTAACAACCCCCGGGTCAAGTTACAGACAAGGACCTAAAAACTTTCGTGGCAAATCCGTGGCACGCGTTCAGAGTTCTCCCTATATCCACATACCACTAGATAGTGCTGTTTCCTCACGGCTCGTTCTTATAGATGACACGGTTTAGGAAATCGACGCTCTATCCCCCGGGATAGGGGCCATGCGGTGTGTGCAAAACCTAATGCATAACGCCAGGGCGCTGCTTGCTGCATTCAGTATCAGGAGTTAGTTCCAGCTTTCGTTAGTTGATGAGTTGAACATTCCTGAAAAGTGGAGACTTTTGGCCCCAATTGGACCGAAAAAGGCCAAAGAATAGTTTTCGAAATGTGAATTAAAGTGGTGTCGGTGGTTTGAGGTGTTATTTCCACACAGATGTGCCGGGCCCTATCCATGATCCAGAGGTCTAGACACACACAACTACCTGCAGTGCTGGCTCGACGGGAAAGATTTAGTGCTAGGGACTCTAGGGTACAGCGACGCGGCTGTGACTCGAAAGTTCCTATTTTGTTCCGCTTATTTCTAACATCTCCCCCATGTGGCAGAGCAAAGTGCCGAATGTTACCGACGGCACGCCTTATTAGGCTCAGGTTTCGTCAATAGTCGTGCGTAAGTGGATTCGGGGCAGTCGCGCGGATAACAAAATGGCGAACGCCATGATGATGGCGGTAGCAGTGAAGATATTTTGCGAAGCGCCGGCAACTACAGCCCCCGATGGTATGCCTACGGGTTGTCCATCTGATTCACTTGCAAGAGTTAGACCCCAGATTAATCCAAATCCGGTGGCGCCGATTGTGCTTCCAAGCGATCGCGCGAGCGAGGTTGTACTTGTCACTACACCTATATCGCGCGGCGCAACCGCGCTCTGTGCAGCAACCGTCAAAACTGGGATTATCGCGCCGAGTCCCCCACCGAGCAGAGTCAGTCCAACCGCCAGCCAAAGATATGACGTGTCAGTGTCAAGTTGTGCAAGGATTAGGAGTCCGAGTGTCGCAGCAACAGAACCGGCAATCGGGAATATTCGGTAGGAGCCCGTGCGCGTGACGAGTTGCCCAACAAGCACAGCGGTAACTAGCGTGCCGCCGACAAAAGGCAGCAATTGCAACCCAGATGCAGCGGGCGTCGCTCCCAGAACTCCCTGCAAGTAGGCGGGCACGTAAATTATTGTTCCTATAGTGACCAGTCCTACGATGAGTCCTAGGCTCGCTGAAATCCGCACAACAGGGTGATTCACCACGCGCAGGGGGAGTAATGGTTCGGCCGAATGCTGCTCTGTCCAAATCAGGGCCACTAAGGACACGAGGCCGACTCCGATCAGCAGGACCGTTCCTATCACTGGAATTCCACTAGATGGAGAAGCGGTGAGTAAGCCGAGCATGAGGCCGCCAACTGCAAGGATGAGTAGTAGGGGCCCGAACCAGTTGACCCGACGACCTCCTGGCTTATGTGGTAGCCGAAGGACCACAGCGATGGTGATCAGGGCAAGTAGACCGAGCGGCAAATTGACATAAAAAATCCAACGCCAGGACGCCACCTGAGTGAGAAATCCGCCGACCACTGGTCCGAGGACACTGGCTAATCCGAAAGCGGCACCGAAAAGACCCACGAATCTGCCGCGTTCGCGTGGACTCACAAGTTCTGCGACAGAAGCGAACACGAGAACGGTGATACCACCGCCTCCAACACCCTGTAGTCCTCTCGCAGCAACGAGAATTGTGAGGTCAGAGGAAAATCCTGCCCATGCTGATCCTGCGACAAACACGATGATCGCGGCAAGGAGAAGCATTTGCCTGCCATGGATATCAGAGAATTTCCCCCATAGGGGCGTGCTCACGGTTGCTGTAAGGAGGTAGGCGGCCATAACCCAACTCAGCGCAGCCGTCGAGCCCAACTCGGCGCTTATGGTCGGGAGGGCTGTTGCGACAGCTGTCTGATCAAGTGCGACTAGCAGGAGGCAAAGCAGTAGGGAAGCTATTGCTGCTCGCCGATTCATTGGCTATTGCTTGCTAAGCCTAATAGCGTAGCCACTGCTTGAGCCACGTCCGCTGAGGAGGGAGAAGCGGCGACAGCTGCGACAGATAGCCCCGCATCAAGGGCCGCGTTCGCAGTGGTGCGCCCGGCGCACACGACGGAAACGGAGTCGGGTACCCGCGCATGAGTTAGCAGAGCGCGCACCGCGCTGGGCGAGCGAACGACAATTGCAGAGATGAGCCCTTCTTCAATTAGTTGTGCGCTTACTGGACGCTCGGCAATGGTTGTAGTTTGGTAAACAACGCCTTCATTGACATCCCAGCCGAGCTTTCTTAGTCCATCTGGCAGTGTCCTTAATGAAAGATCTCCCCGAGGAAACAGTGCGCGTCCGGGTGTGACGGTGGACAGGCTCTCGATGAGTCCTTGAGCCGAGGCTTCCTTCGGAACACAGACATCCGAGAAGCCAAGATCACGCAGGGTGCTAGCCGTGCGCGCTCCCGTAGCGGCTGCGCGAACACCAGCGGCTGCAGCCTCGACGACGGCAGTGGAAAGATCGATAGCGCCAGCGGCGGTAAGCCAAGACGGGACCGTCATGGGCGAGGTTGCAACCAGCCAAGTCCGTTTGGCGAGATCAGGGTCTGCGGCACACTCGCGGAGAGAAGCGATGAGAGCCGCAGCGCCTGTGCTAACTAACGCAGGTGTAATGAGCACGAATGGTTCAGAGATACTCGCGATTCCATAGTCATTAAGACCTTCCGCGTCTGGTTGATTACCCTCGGAGCGGATGAGTAAAACGGGACGCTCACTCCCCACAAGCAGAGCGCAGGCTCGAAGCCCAAGTAAACGCGAGCGAGTGAGGTCATTTGGTGAGCAGTCATCAACGATATCAGCGATCGTGTGGTGACCGTCGATCGTTAATTCTGCCCGCAAATGCAACCTACCTGACTTGTAGGTTGCCAGGGCCGCCAGTGCAGTTGTGCAGGACGCATTTATTCCCACAAGGACATAGCGTTCGGCGGTCGTGGTGAGTCGAGCCTCCGCATCATCGAGAGACGCTACTAACGCAAGCATTACTTCGTCATTCTCCCGACACTCCACGGCTAGAGCACCTTGTGCCGGCGCGGAAAGAAGATTGTCAAAAATTTCGGCGATGTCGGCTGTGCGACCGATTCTTGTCAAGCCGGCAACTGCGAGGACGACGGCGTCAACATCTCCGGTTCGAACCTTGCTGATGCGGGTGTCGATGTTTCCACGAATTGGGATGTAGACGAGATCTGAACGCATGCGCTGGAGTGCGGCTGTTCTACGGGGGGATGAGGTGCCAACAATTGAATCGGGGGGAAGTTCGGTGAACCTCAAATTGTCGCGGCTGACGAGAGCATCTCGTGAGTCGGTGCGACCTGGCACGGCGGCGAGAGTGATGCCCGGCTCCGGGGTGCTGGGTAAGTCTTTGTATGAGTGGACGATGACATCAACTTCACCGGCGAGTAGAGCTCGACGCAGGGCAGAAACGAACAAGCCTGGTGAGCCGGGTTGACTGAGTGGTTTGCTGGTATCGTCACCAATTGTTTTGACAAGCACTTCACGCCAAGGTCTTTGTGACAGCGCCGTAAGAGCCTCACCCACCAAAGCTGACTGTGTTCTGGCGAGTTGGCTCGCACGAGTGCCCAGTCTGATTGAGTTAGTCACGCTCGGTTGTATCCACATGGATTCCGAACAATATGGTAATTGCACGTGTGTATTCACTGAAGTCACCGGTACGGGCAAGTTCTTGTGCACGAATTGAGGGGGTGTGCAAAATCGCATTCGACACGCGGTTCAACGACTTTGCTACCTCTTTCGCAGTCTCTGAGTCAACACGATTTTGGATGCGCTCAATCTCTTCACTGATAATCGTCATCACATGCGAGCGCATGGCCACAATTGCGTGGTCAGCATTGCGGCCGAACTCGCTTTCCTCAAACAAACTCGCCGCGGGAAACACAATTCCCTGTGCCTCAAGGATTGCTGATGAGTGCTCGCCAGGAGCGACTTCATGAATTTCGCGTAAGTTAATGACGTCAACGTTGGGCATGCTGTACACATCCGGTGCTACATCTGAAGAAAGCGCAAGATCCATGATCGGGAGAATTCGGTCGCGGGTTGCCTCGGATGCCTGGACAAGAGATTTGCTAATGATTGGGTAAGAAGCCCCGCTGCAGGCAACCACGATGTCAGCGCTACCAATATGACCCACAAGATCTTCGAGTTCCACGGGTTGGACGTCATGCGACTGGGCAAAATGTGCGGCCCGGCCAGAAGATGAGAACACACTGATATCGTTGCAATTAAGACGCTGTAAGGACGCAACGACCACGCGCGCATAGGAGCCGGTACCCAGAACGAGCGCCTTGCCTCCTGCGATATTTCCGTGTCGCTGCTCGAAAATGTCGAGTGCAACGCTGACGATGGAACGTCCGGCTGCTCCCAGGCCTGTGGAACTAGTCACTGATTTAGATGTAGTGAGGGCGCGCTGTAAGAGCCGCTCAAGGGAAGGAGTAGTTGTTCCCTCTCGTTGCGCGGTGGCCAGAGCCTTACGGACTTGGCCGGCGATTTCATCCTCTCCAACGACCATGGATTCTAATCCTGAGGCGACGGAAAACAGGTGTTGGGAAACAGAGGATCCCACCACTACGCGCATGGCATCAACGACAAAGTTTTTATCAAGTGCGGCGATCTCGGCGATTGTGTTCGTCGTGGTCTCAACTGCATCATGAAAACGATTAATGTCAAGGTAGATCTCAAAACGATTGCAGGTGGATAGGACTACGGCCCCATCAATGCCCTGATCCGACTCCACGAGTCGCACTGCGAGTCCACTCTCGGCGGCGGCTAGGCGATTGAGTCCGTCAAGTGGGACATCCTGATAACTCGCTCCAACGAGAACTAGCACCATGGTGTGAATGTTACGCGATTGTGGAAACTTGAGGAGTCTCGGATAGGTTTTCCTCATGACGAGTGCCCCAGCATTGCCAACAACGCACCCGCTTATCAGCGGCAAAACAACGCATTCTCCAATTGTGCAGGCGTATCAGGGGGTTCGACCGGACCGGCGGCCTATTTGGATGATGCGCCAAGCAGGACGATCCTTGCCAGAATACCGCGCAATTCGGGCCAGTGTCCCCATGCTTGAGTCATGTTTACGCCCGGAAATCGTGACGGAGATCACGCTGCAGCCGGTTTCCCGACACCGTGTCGATGCCGCCATTTTCTTTAGTGACATCGTTGTGCCTCTGAAACTTGCTGGCGTCGACGTTGACATCGTTGCTGGTGTTGGGCCTGTCATGGGTTCCGCTGTTCGTACTCGAGCAGACATAGATCGGCTTCGACCTTTGGAAATAGAGGCACTCCATCCAATTGTGACCGCAGTTCAGATGTTGACATCTGAACTTGGCGAAATCCCTCTCATCGGTTTCGCTGGCGCGCCCTTTACTTTGGCGTCCTATTTGATTGAGGGTCGGCCTTCGCGCGACTACATCAACACAAAGATAATGATGCGCGAGAATGTGGAGTCCTGGAACGCTCTACTCACTTGGGCAGCTGGGGTCACTGGCACCTTCTTGCGCGCACAGGCAATGGCCGGTGCGAGTGCCGTGCAACTCTTCGATTCATGGGCGGGGGCGCTGTCTCTCGATGAATACCAGACTTTTGCAGCGCCCTACTCGGCGCTCGTGATGGATGCCGTCAGTGATCTTCCGGTGCCAAGGATTCATTTTGGCACCAAGACCCAAGACCTATTGACGGCCATGCGTGATGTCGGAGCAACCGTGATGGGAGTTGATCAGCACACGCCGCTGGATGTCGCGAACGAGTTGCTGGGTGGCCAAACACCACTTCAAGGAAATATCAATCCGGATTTACTCTGTGCTGATTGGGACATTTTGGCGGACCACACTCGGGATGTCCTCCGACGCGGACTCACGGCTCCGGCTCATGTGGTCAACTTGGGACACGGAGTACCCAAAGACGCTGATCCAGATGTGCTGACGCGTCTAGTCGAGTTGGTTCAAGAGGAGGGATGACTATGCCGCGCTCTGTCCTGGTGGTTGGCGGAGGGGTTGCCGGTTTAGTGGCAGCTCGCAGTTTGGCCATGCAAG
>JAPKAV010000085.1 GCA_028825115.1 Candidatus Nanopelagicales bacterium
ACCGGGTAGTTGCCAGTAACGGAGTTGGAGGGTACGGCTACGGGGTCGACACCAAGGTGAAACTACTTGTGCACGAGGGCGCCCAAGGCTACAGAGGTTCGGGATATCTGCCATCTAAGTTCTGATACGTGCGCGGTAGGGCAGGTCAGATTTTGCTGAAAACACCATGGTGGCTTTTAGCTCTCGTTACCACGATAAGACCAAGAATGAATCGAAGTATGGCGATTCAAGCCACGAGCGATGCAACATTTTGCATCAGTACGCAGAAAAACTCCCCGGTTGGAATGCGACTATTGGCGGAGTTTCTTTGTCTAGTTTTTGCAGGTTTCGCATTTTACCTACTAGCCTCGCGTACCATCTGCGAATCGCCTAGGCGTAAATGTGGAATGCAGATGAAAGCGAGTGTGTAAAAACGTACAATTGTTGTGTCGTTGGCCGCAATTAAACAGGGAGCACCATGTCAGGCAGTAGAGAGACTCAGCGTTGGGCTAAGGCAGCAGATTTTCTGGGTGGGCTTCCTTTCGCGGCGGGCGTGTTCACGTTAATAATGGGCGCATACGTGGGGTTAGTGGCTTTTGGTAACGTCACAGACCCCGGCACTAACTGGCCGTTCATACAACACGTTCTGGGTATGGATACGGTGAATTTCGGCGATGGTCCTAACGCCAACGTGGCATGGAGAGCGGTAACCAGTGAGCCTTTACAGGTCCTCGCTTATATCGGTGTGATTGTCTGAGAAATAGCCACTGCCACTGCTTTACTAGTCGGCGGCTTCACGTGGATGCGAGCACTCGTTAGGGGTTCTAGTTTAGAACTTGGACGACGAATTGCCAGTCTGGGTTTCATTATGGTTCTTGCCCTATTTTTCCTCGGCTTCCTTACTATTGGCGGGGAATTCTTCTACATGTGGTCAAGTTCGCAATGGAATGGAACGGACCCGGCTTTTCGCAACACAGTCCTTGCAAGTTTCGGTTTAATTCTTGTGCATTTCTCGAAAAACACCAAGAGTGAAGCTAGTTGACTTGAGTCGGCTAGCAGCTGCAGCGCTTTCTCGCTTGCGCATTTAGAGGGCCACTAGCGTGGATGCTGAGGGTTAGTCCTCACGAAAAGGACTACGGATCAGAAGGCCGGCAGTGCAAATCCCTCCGCGGGCACCAGCACGCTGCATCTCATTGAATGGGAAGTTGTTAGGTGGGAAGGTCCCTTAGTATGGCGTCTGCTTTAAGTGCGCTAAAAAAAGCGGAGCGAAATATTTTTCAGCGCACCAGTCGAATAGCGCATTCATACAACTAAGCTTTGTATTGAGAATCGGCCATTGCATCTGATGCTCTTCGATGGAGATTTGCTCATGGGCGCCGAAGAACTACTGCCACTATGGTCTTCTCATGGAGCGTTTCGTTGTCACCCTTCGTTGTGTGGATGCGCCTGGTGTGATCCATGCAATGTCATCTGCTTTGCTTGGTACCCAGAGCAATATTTTGGAGCAAGCTCAGTACACCGACGAGGCCACCGGATTATT
The DNA here is from genome assembly GCA_028825115.1 of Candidatus Nanopelagicales bacterium. Taxonomy (GTDB): domain Bacteria; phylum Actinomycetota; class Actinomycetes; order S36-B12; family S36-B12; genus UBA4592. The sequence goes on from JAPKAV010000085.1 coordinate 1,520, forward strand.
CTCAATGCGCACCCGATTTGAAACCCCCCAAGATGATGTAGAAGAAGTGAGAGCAACTCTCGTTGCGAAAATGGCCAATTTTGACCCGATCATGAGCCTTCGGCGCGAAGACGAGCAGCGTCGCGTATTAATAATGGTCTCCCAGCAGGATCACTGTCTCGCAGACCTGCTCTACCGACACGCCAACGGTGAACTTCCCATAGACATCCGAGTGATCGTGTCCAACCATGAAAATTTGCGAAAACTTGCTGACGTACACGACATCCCATTTGTTTACATTCCTGTAACGGCCAAAACCAAGGAAGCCGCCGAACGCGAACTACTCGGATTGATAGACGAGCATGCCATAGACGTGGTGGTTCTTGCCCGCTACATGCAAATCCTTTCAAAAGAGTTGTGTGCAACTCTGGAAGGACGGATTATTAATATTCATCATTCGTTTCTCCCCGGATTTAAAGGTGCGCGTCCCTACCAGCAGGCCTACGACCGTGGAGTGAAACTGATCGGTGCAACAGCACACTTTGTCACGGCAAATCTAGATGAAGGTCCCATCATTGAACAAAATGTGCATCGCGTCCAGCACAACCACAGTGCTGGCGATCTTGCTGAGATCGGTCGCGATGTAGAGCGCCTAGTACTTGCCCGCGCCGTGCGCCTGTACGCAGAAGATCGTGTGCTGCTCGATGGCCAGCGCACAGTGATCTTTGCGTGATCGCGGCCTGAGAGTCCCTTCGTTGTCAAAAGACTCGCCGAAGTACAAGCAGTCTCCAATAGTCAAGTGACTGAATTAACCGAGAACGGTGGAGACTAAAACCCGATGCTCACCCTCACGCGCTCAGCCACCCGAGCGAAACACAGTGACACTGTAGGCATTGAATTGGATGCTTTTTGTGGGTACCGTCAGGGAATTAAGTACGAATTGACTTCTTGGGCTATTTCCCCGCTAAATAATTCGGATCGTGACGGTCGAGCCCTTGGGTATTTGGGTGCCAGCGGCTGGACTTTGACTGATCACGCGATTGAGTGGTGCTACTGCACCCACTTGCACTTTGGCGCGCAAACCAATCTTTTCCAAGGCTGCGATTGCTTTCTTGCGCGGCATGTCGACCAAGTTCGGGACAACTACAGGCGGAGGCCCCTTTGAGACCACAAGTTTTACTGTGCTGCCGGAAGACACGGTATTCCCTGCTTTGGGCTTAATCGAGATCACCGTATTGTTTTTCACCGTCTCAGAGAACACGTTACTGCGGTCAACTTTTAAGCCCAATTCGCTCACGCTTGCGTTAGCGGCCTTGATTTTTTGACCGACAACATTAGGGACCTTAATTGGTTTGGGGCCTTTTGAAATTACTAAGTCAACCCGTTCACCCGGTTTAAGCTTGTCCCCGATTTTTGGTGATGTCTGAGCAACTTGACCGGGCGCAATCTTGTCATTAAAACTTTCACTGCGACCACCCAAAGTCAGGTTTGCGGCGGTGATGGCGGCAGTCGCTTCTTGTGGGGTCATTCCCGCAACATCAGGAACTAGATAACGTTCAGGACCCTGTGAGATATTTGTTGAAATCACTCCGGTGGGGTTGATACCAGAGCCAGGTTTGGGATCGGTGGACACAATCACACCCAACGGCATTGTTTCGCTGAAGACCGGATCACCCTTTTCAATGGTGATTTTTTCTAGATCCGTAGTGGAGACAAGCTCTTCCTGAGCTTGTTCAAGAGTCATTCCCACCAGATTTGGAGTGTCAACATTTTGACCGGGCCCCACTGCGAGCCACCATCCGCTAAGACCAGCGAAGAGGATTCCAATAGCCAATGCAAGAAAAATCCACAACCCCTTATGCGTGTTCTTGGCCGGGGAAAAGTCCTTGTTGCGGGAGGCCTGGCCGGTTGTGTTAGCAGCTTTTGAATGTTGCTCAAAGTCCTTGCGCTCAACCACGAGAGTGTTTTTTACATCAACAAATGGTTTAGGTGGTGGAAGAGACTTTCGGATCCGGCGAACATCGGACAAAAAATCCTGTGCGGTTTGATACCGCAAAGCCGGGTCACGTTTTGTTGCCGAGAGTACGAGTGCATCTGCTTCAGAAGGAATTCCATTAACAACACTTGACGGGGGAGGGATATCTGAATTCACGTGCTTGTAGGCAACCGAGAGCGGGCTCTCACCCGAGTGGGGGACCGCCCCTGTGATCATCTCGAATAAAAGAATGCCGGTGGAATAAATATCAGATCGGGCGTCCGCGTCACCGTGCTCAACCTGCTCGGGGGAGAGGTAACTGACGGTACCAATAATCATGCCGGTCGTGTGGGTGGATTCAGTCGAGGTCATCGCACGGGCTAAACCAAAGTCAGCGACCTTTACCCGGCCGTCATCTGAGATCAAAACATTTTCGGGTTTGATATCGCGATGCACAAACCCAGCACCGTGCGCTGCTGTGAGCGCCTCAATGACCGGATCAAGTAGCACAAGTGCCTGCTCCGTTGATAGGGGTCCATATTCGTCTAGGACGTCGCGCAAGGTGCGGCCAGGAATATATTCCATGGCCAAGTACACGTGTGTTTCGGAACTTCCCTGGTCGTAGACCCCGACAACATGTGGGTGAGAAAGGCGCGCGGCGCTTCGGGCTTCTCGTTGAAAACGAGCCACGAAACCTGGATCATTAGCCAAATGCGGGTGCATCACTTTGAGGGCGACCACCCGGTCCAAGCGCAAATCGGTAGCGAGATACACGGTGGCCATCCCGCCCCGAGCAAGCAGTGAGGTGACCGCATACCGCTGATCCAGGGTTTGGCCGATCAGGCCACCGGGAGCAGAAGGATACATCCTTAGGAGTCTATGCCGGTTCCATGAGGGAAACGGTTTGCCACGCCTTAGTCAAGGTTGAGCAGGGCTAGTGCCAAGGCCAGACGCTCAGGGGTCGATCCAGAAAGCAGCGGGATGCTCCCGGTCAATATTTCTGCGGATTCGGTGAGGTAATTCACAATCAGATCATGCATGTGAGCACGCACGATCTCGCCGTCACGTAATGGGTCAGCGCGCCACGGAAAATCAATATCGCACAGGAATATCTGGTCGTAGCGGTCAAGTAGGTCCCACTCCAAATGCAGATCAGACCCAAAATATTCCAGGGAATAAAATCCCGTGGTAATCGCAGCGGGATCACACACTAAGACCTCGAATTGAGTGGCCGCAGCATCTTCGAGAGCAATTTGGCCCTCGATAATCGCCTCTTGGTCGGTAAAGTCCGGGGTTCGCCCGTGTTCACTGCACCAAATCCGTAAATATTCGGTCACCATTGCTGCGTTGTAACCCAAATCCCGCAAGGCCTGGGTTAATTCCATGGCAAGGGTTGTTTTCCCGGAACTCTCGGCCCCGAGCAGAGCAACGCGGTGGGTCTTCGAGACCTGGATGGGGGGATCCACATTTTGCTCAGAGCTCACAATAGGCAAGTATGGCCCGGTGGGAGATTTCATGGACTTTGGGCGCTGGAGCTATGTAACGATCTTAGCCTTTGTGTTCTTGGGGTCAATTTGGCTTGAAGTGTTTCTTCGTAGCCGGGTTCTGCGTCGACCCAAGCGAGTTTTATTCACCATTTTTCCAGTGCTGTTTCCCTTCTTGTTGTGGGACGCGTATGCAATCGGTCAAGGTCACTGGTACTTCGACGAGTCACGAATTCTCGGGGTCTATTTTCCCGCTGATATTCCGTTCGACGAATTTTTATTCTTTATTGTGATTCCATTAGCGTCAATTCTTACTCTAGAAGCGGTGCGCAGTGTCAAAGGGCCAACATCACGGCGTTGGCTTGTGGGAGACGAAAAACCATGACCTACACCGCAATCGGAGTACTCGCGGTCCTCATCGTTGTATTTTTTGACCTTTTCGCCGTCAAAACCCGGATGGTCACCCGGCCAATCTTTTGGCTCTCCTACGGAATCATGGTCTTTTTTCAACTAATTACCAATGGCTTGTTCACGGGTACCCAAATTGTGAAGTACGACGGCTCAGCGATCATTGGCGGTAGTTCACCGGCGGATACCGCGCCCACGTTTTTGGGCGACGGACGGATATTTTATGCCCCGGTTGAAGATCTACTTTTTGGATTTTCCCTGATCCTGCTTTCACTGAGCCTGTGGGTGTTCTGGGGTCGGCGGGGAGTTGATCGCACCCCAACCTCGGGACCACCGGTCTGGCGCCGGTAAAACTACCCGCCGGATCATGCACCGCAGATACTTATCTAAAGCGGGTTGATTCCCTGAACTTGCCCTGGACCAAATTTTCGGCGAGCCTTGCGGGCATGGCGCCAAGCTGGGAAGGCGACCCAGAACTTGGTGCGGGGAGAAACGCGGGCACGTTTTGTGAATACCTCGAAATCAATCTCCTCGACTTTATTGGCGATCCCGCAGTACAAGATCCGCGCAGCGTCGATGCAGTCACGCGAGGAAGGGTGCAGCATTTCGATCCCGGCGCGTGATTGCCCTTCGAGTCTGCGCACCCGATCAATTTGGTGACGCAAGGCGCCCTTAATGTTGTCGGTGAGCTCACGCTTTTCCAAGTCAGTCCGGGTCACACCGAACCTTGCAAGCTCATCAAGGGGGAGGTAGACGCGACCGCGGTCCAAGTCTTCATTTACATCGCGGATGAAGTTTGCTAACTGGAAAG
>JAPKAV010000017.1 GCA_028825115.1 Candidatus Nanopelagicales bacterium
GCCAGCCCGCGGACTACGGCTACCCGCAATACGTGCAAGTGATTAACCTGCACGCACAATAAACTGACCCTCAGTCAGCTAAGCTCTGGGGCAGATTGTAAATTTCATCAACTACGGTTTTGAGGAGTTTGACACACAGACTGTCTGATTTTTTGGAATATCGATTGAACAATGGAATGAGACTTAAATGGGCTTCTTCTGGGAAGGTCTACCGCCGTATCTACTCCCCTGGAGTAGTCAATCACTGATAGAACCTCGTGCGGCAGTTGAAACGGGAACGTTTCGGGGGGATACCACAACCTTGCTCGCGAACACATTCGGATCCTGCACATCTATTGAGCGCAGCCACGAATTAGCGGCCAAGGCACAGGGCAAATTCCGGGGTGACCCTCGGATCGAAATTCTCGAAGGTAGCTCGCGCGAATTACTAGCCCAAGCAATTCCTTCTCGAGAGAAATCGGCTTTCTTTTGGCTTGACGCCCACGGGATTTACGACTTTGACGGTACCGAGGCAGAGGAGAATCCACTTCTCGCAGAAATAGATATGGTGATTGCGGCTCGGGACAGTTCCAACACCATCATCGCTATTGACGATGCCCGCGGGATGGGAACCCAGCCAGATTGGCCGGCAATGTCGGAAATCGCAATTCCGCTGGGAAACGCTGGCTACACCACCGTCTATTTGGACGATATTTTTCTGGCCGTACCGCAACGCCTTAAGACCGATCTTCCAAAACTGTATCAAGAGTCACGTATGGTTGAAGCCACCGCCGTATTTCATATTTGGCCTCGGGTGCTTCGGGCCTTCAAATCGCAAGCCAGGCTTGATTCACTCGTTGAGAAGCTGCCAAAATCGCTCAGAAGATAATCTGAATTGGTCAGCAACAGGAACTGCGCAAGCGATGTTTATGCTTCACCCGGTTGATCCGCGTGCACCTCTCACCGAAATCTCTGGCGAGAGCAGGATCACCCTTAGCAAGCCCACCATGGCCGAGAACACCCTCGTCGTGTCAACCGATCTTGTGGGATGCCAGCCCGCGAACTACGGCTACCAGCAATACGTGCAAGTGATTAACCTGCGCGCGCAATAGGCTGGCCACGTGGACGACACCGCTGGCACCCCAACTGACAGCGGCACCCAACTCTGGCAAAAAGCCAAAGAGTTAATCCCTGGTGGATCGATGCTGCTCTCCAAGCGGGCCGAAATGTATCTACCTCAAGGCTGGCCCGCCTATTTCGACCGCACCCAGGGCTGCTCAATCTGGGACTTGGATGGCCGAGAATTCACAGACGTGAGTTTGATGGGTGTGGGCACCAACATTCTTGGTTACAGCCACCCAGAGGTTGACCAAGCCGTCCTGGATACTGTCCGAAAAGGAAACCTCTCAACCCTGAACGCACCCGAAGAGGTCTACCTCGCCGAGAAACTCATTGAACTTCACCCGTGGGCGGACATGGTGCGATACGCCCGAAGTGGCGGCGAAGTCTGCGCGATCGCTGTGCGCATTGCCCGGGCGGCGACCGGTAAGGACAAGGTTGCGTTTTGCGGTTACCACGGCTGGCACGACTGGTATCTCGCCGCCAACCTCGGTGAAGACGACTCCCTGGACGGCCACTTGCTGCCAGGCCTTGATCCCAACGGGGTTCCCCGGGCACTCGCCGGTACCTCGATTCCATTTCAATTCAATAACCTGGAACAACTCACCAATATTTTGAGCAGCGATCCTGAAATTGGTGCGATCTACATGGAAGTCCAACGCTCTGATCCACCTGCACCGGGTTTCCTCGAAGGTGTACGCGCGTTGGCAACACAACACAATGCCGTGTTAATTTTCGATGAATGTACGTCTGGTTTCCGCCGAACCCTCGGTGGCATGCACCTGCATTACAACGTTGAGCCCGACCTCGCGACTTTCGGAAAAACCCTGGGAAATGGCTACGCAATCACTGCGGTCATTGGTCGCGAAAGCGTAATGCAAGCAGCCCAAAAAACCTTTATTTCCAGTACTTTCTGGACCGAGCGGATCGGCCCAACCGCGGCACTTGCAACGCTTAAAGTAATGGAAGAAACCGATGCTCCGCAACGCGTGCACGAGATTGGAATCGAAGTTCAGCAACGTTGGGTGGAGCTCGGCGCAACACATAACCTCGTGGTCACACCGGGCGGCCTGCCAGCGCTCGCCAACTTTGCGATTGAGAACTACAACCCACTTGCCGTCAAGACGTACATCACCCAAGCAATGCTTGAACTCGGCTACCTTGCGAGTAATGCCATGTATACGTCGATCGCGCACACTCCGGAAATATTGGATCAATATTTTGACGCACTAGATGCAGTATTTGAAACAATTTCCCACACAAGTGACCCCGAACTCACCGACCTGCTCCCGCAAGGGACCGCACATGCGGGCTTTAAAAGACTGACCTAGTCCAGCCACTTCCACACCACCAGACAATCCACATTTGGGTGGGTGGGTTCACTTAATGCGTCGCCCCAATTCGGTGGCCAAAACGGAGTGAACATGATCCGCTCGGAAAGCGCCGGGTCGGCTTTGCACGCGGCCGACACACGGGCGACTTCATCACTCCACGCTGGGGCCGGGGTTGATCTAAACGCCCCCGCCGGCAACTGTGGCAGCCACAGAACAAGAACGACAGCGATCACAATCCCGCTCACCCACCAACGGCTTCGAACAAGCAACCCATCAAGAGCAACCAATATTGCCAAGGACCACAGCATGACCGGAAGCACAAAGTACCTATTGCCCACACCGTCAAAAATGGAAGGGAACGCGCTAAAGAGCAAACCTGTTAGCAGCAGCGCGCCTACGGTTGTCGTAAAGCTTTCACGACTGCGCCACCCAAGAAGCAGAAGCGCCGCTCCCACAGTCGCGAGAACAGCAACAACCAGCCACCCCAGGGACCACTGCTCGATCGAGGGGGAAACTGAGGGGCTGCCCCCGCCAGTACCAAATCCGGGAACATTCGTCATAAATGCCGGTAATAAGGAATTCGCCCACGTAGCAAACCCCTCGCTCCCCATTTCAATCGGGCGCGGTTTTGTCGAGCTTGCGATCGCTAAATATTGAACCAAAGCCCCGGCAGCGAGCCCGGTACTCCATAAAACAAAAGTGGAGAGACTAATAGAACGTCGAAGCCACCGCAATAACACCAGCGGCAAAATCAACACGGCCGTGGGGATGGTCAGAACCGTAAACAGCAACAGCCCCAAAACAACCCAACGATTCAACCCGTGTGAAAACACGACTGCCAAAACGCTCAAGTACAACAATGGAATGTAGACACTGCCGAGAGTTTGAATAACTTCGTAACCCATAATCGGGATCAATACCGGGGTCAAACCACCCAAAACTGAAACCACTTGACCCATGCCACCGCGCCGTAAAATTGCATACGCCACAGCGACAACCAGCCCTGCGACTGCAGCCGCCACGATGTTTGCGACCAGCGCCCACGCTGACAAAGGCGACAACCCAGTGATACCGGCAAGCAAACGAGGGGCCAACGGCAGGTAGCCCCCAAAAGGGTCGGCCGTACAACTCAGAAAATCAACTTTGTGAACACACAGCGCAAATACACCGTCTTCAGCCCATAGAATCTGATTCAGCGAATCGGAGTTCCCCAACCACAATCTGAGGGCTGAGATCAGCCCTCCAATAAGTCCTACTAGGACAGTAACTGATCTGAACCGCGTATTATTTCTCACAGTGCACACAGTAATCCGGAAATTACTTCATTTCCTAATCCCACGGAAAGCATTTCAAGGTTCGTGTAGAGAAACTCATCCGGTAATCCGTCCGGTGCATCTCGCTCAAATGAAGCACAATCGAGGGGATTAGACTCAGGTGATGGTTATTCAGCAGCGTGCTTCGCATTTGATGCGTGTCGCGATCGTCTACGGAACTAGACCGGAGGCCATAAAAATGGCTCCGCTTATTCGAGAATTGAAAAAAATCAAAGAGCTCGAAGTTGTCTGCATTTCTACTCAACAGCATTCCTCCCTGCTATCAGAGGCACTGGACGCCGTTTCCATTGAAACGGACCTAGAAGTCCCGGAACCCGATAGGTCTTCAATTCAGGCCCTGGTTTCGTCAATCTCGCTTGCACTCGAGGTGCCCATCTCGACCAGTGATCTGGTCGTTGTCCAAGGTGACACGATTTCTGCCTTTGCTGGAGCGCTCGCCGCATTTTTACAAAAAGTACCCGTTGCTCATCTTGAAGCTGGGCTGCGAACGTCGGACTTGCACCAGCCACACCCCGAAGAGGGTCTTCGCCGAGCAATCACGCATCTGTCCAGTCTTCATTTAGCACCCACGCCGGGCTCCAAAGAAAACCTCGAATCCGAGGGTGTCGCGGCGGACACGATTGTGGTTACCGGAAACACGTCCATCGATGCTATTAAAGACCAGCTACGTAAGTCTTCACAGTCTCTAAATGACAGCCCTCACATCACAAGACCCTACTGCGTTTTGACGGTTCACCGACGTGAAAATTGGGGGGCGCGCATGGACGGAATTGCTCGCTCGGTTGAGCGACTTGCCCAGATTTTTCCTCAGGTAGATTTCATTTGCCCGCTTCACCCAAATCCAATCGTACGTGAATCTTTTGCTTCACTTCCGGCTCACACAAACCTCAAGATCGTTGATCCGATTCCCCATGACGACTTTGTGCACCTACTCTCGGGCAGTCAAGTGATTCTCACCGACTCCGGAGGAATTCAAGAGGAAGTGACAGTCCTTGGTGTCCCCGTTGTTATTCTGCGAGAGGAAACAGAAAGGCCCGAAGTCATCACTGCTGGCCTTGGTTTTATCGCTGGTACCAATGAAACTCAGATCTTAGAGATCTCCACCAGAATTTTGCAGGAACGGCTTGAAGGCAAATTCGCTGTCCCCTCTTCTTTTCCTTTTGGTGATGGTAGCGCCGGGCTTAATGCAGCTTGCGCAATAAGCCAATTCTTAGAAATCGCCTAGGGTCAAATCTTGATCTGGACTATTTCCCACCAAGATAGCCACCAAGGCAATAGACGCGGAAATCGTTTCGTCTGAATCTGGTTTTCCGCAAATTCGAGTTCAACCAGTGTCTTTAAGTACCGGTAGTTGTACCGGTGATCCAAATAAATGATTCTAGGATCAAAGCCAGCCTTAATCCTCGCTTGGCGCGGACCAAGTAGCCGAGCAAAGTTCAACAATAAACTAGATTCACAAGGCAAGTACAAGGTGATCACCCCTCCAGTGCGAACTACCCTGCGCCACTCCCGAAGTGTCTGTTCTGGCTTATCGGTGTGTGCGAGCACACAAGTCGAAATAAGGCGATCAAAACTCTGATCTTCGAAAGGCACCGTATCTGCATTGACCGGGGTGGGTATCCATGTTCCAAGCAGGTCCGCAGTGGACTCCGGTGGACGCAGATCAGTTTGTATGTACTCAACCCAAGAATCCGGATCAACGAAAGTAATGTGCTGACCGCTTCCAGCGCCAACCTCTAATACCCTCTGCCCAAAATTTCCGTACAAGAACTCATTCGCTTCCATCTGGCGGTGCTGCATCACACTTACTAAACCAAAAGTTCCTGACTCGGCAATTTTTGAGTAAGCCTCGGCGTAATAGGCATCAATATTGGTCGAGAGGCTCTTGCTCTTGGGTCGCTGGTCTTTGCGAAAAAAAGACATTAATCCGTCACTTTGCTTGTGATTAGTCGAATCTCCCACCAAATCCGAGAATCGGGGCCGGCGAAGGGCTCATCGTTAAGTCGTTTTGGGAATACTCTCCAACTGATAATCCGAGACAAGAGCCGGCGAGAATTCTGCCAGGCCCGCATTTTTGAGACTGTCAGCCTTCGATCGTAGGCAAGTTTTAGCGGGATCTCTCCGAAACTGAGCGCATTTCCTCTCAACCGAATAAGAATCTCAGGCATAGAGGCAAATCCACTTTCTTGGATCGGGAATCCCGATTCGGTTGCGACTTTCGCCAAAGCCCCATAGGTGTAAGCCCGGTAGCCGCACGAATAATCCCGCACGCCTCTAATAGGTAGCGTTACACCCACAAGCGTTCCAAAACCAAGGCTCAGTATCTGCCGATACGTCGGTACTCCTGCCACACGCGACCCGCGCCGGTAGCGTGAAGCGATGACAACATCTTTTTCACTCTCGTCCATGACGGTCAACAATTCAATAATTTGATTTGGGTCATGAGTGTCGTCTGAATCCATTACAACTAACACATCATCTTTCTGGGCCTGATCTAGGAATTGCGTTATGAGTCCGCGCATGGCAACACCCAGTCCCCCATTGCTCTTGGGAGAAAGTAATGAGACCTCGAGACCGTTGCAGTGAAGGCGGACTTGTTCCGCTGTGGCGTCAGTGCTGCCGTCGTCGTAAAAAATTACCCTGAGATCAGAGAGCATCCCACGGTGCAGTAATTCAGCTCGTGCAACTCGAATACGCTCAAATAACGGAGCAATCGCAAGTTCCTCATTGAATGCAGGCAAACCCAGATAGATGCACCTTGCGTGTTTTCTAGTGCTCATGGCGCGAAATCTCCAGTCTCATGGTTTATCGAAGTAGCGCCCATTGCCACGCGAGCATATCGAGTGCACAGCAAAACATACATCAATCGCGCACCAAGAGAACGGGGTCTTCTGCGACCACAGCACGGGGCTCACCCCAGGGGATGACCGGCATAACTCTAATGTCGCTGGGGACCTGTACCCCTTCTAGCAACGTCCCGCTCCTCAAAAGCAGTCGATCGGCATCTGATGCAATAAAACGTTGGATATCTTCCACTTCAGCCTTACCGGTTCTCCCAACTGTCTGAATCTTAGAGTTACTCCATGCATCTCGGTACTCGTCGTATTGACCGCTGTATCCGATCCAGTATCGCAGTTCCCAGTAGTTCCAGTTATCGACATAAGCGCCACCGGGTGCACCAGAGAGCAACTCCTGAAAAGTCGAATTCCAATTGAATCCTGGGGTTCTTTCATAATTCGCAACCCGGTAGGCGCCCGAAAGGCCTACCAACAAGGACAGAATCATTGTTCCAATGAACACAGAACGCAATTGAAATAATTTGGATTGGGAAAGGAGCCCGGCGAGTCCCACCAGACTTAAAGCGATCAGGCCTACTTCGGAAATTGACCAGCGAGTGCCAAGCACCCAAGGAAGTAGACCCAAGACGCCAGCGACAAAGGACACTGCGGTTCCCAAGAAAACTGTGATCCAAACTGCGTTAACGCCCCACTCGATTTTGCTGGATTCGCGAGTCGGAAAAGGAAACTTCTTGAAAGCCCAAGTCAGTGGTAGCAAAAGGATCAATAGTGTTCTTGGGAGAGCGGTAAGACTGAAGAAGTTGCTAAATATTGTCCTTAGCGCCTGATCAAGTGGCATATTTGGGATGTAAACATCAGGGATATTAGTGAAGTAGTCACCACCAACGAGATCGAACGGGTTTCCCATTTGTAGTACATACATAAAAGGCAACCACAAGATACTGAACAGTGATAAGCCAAACAGCAATACTTTTCTCTTTCGATCCGACTCTCTCAATGAGGCCACTAGCAGTAAGGCCGCAACAGCAACGATTATTGGAAAAGAGTTGTACTGCATCGAGCCAAAGAATATGAAAATAACTATGTATACGGGACTTGCTCTATATATTGAACGACTGACCGTTAACCAAATGGCAGCCAGTGGCAATGCAACGGTCGCCGCCAATCCTGCGACTGAGGGACGCAGTTCGACCGCATAGTAGGGAGTAATATTCTCCAGCAGCATGAAACCGACCGCTGCGAAACCAAGGAACCAAGGTGCCCCAACTTTACGCGCTAGCAGCAATAGGGCCGCAACGTAAACGATAAATAATAAGAAGGGGAGCGTACGCAAAGTAACGATGTCCGCACCCACCCACAACGCCCAGTACCGTTCCAATAGATTGAACATTCCTGGTTCAACGTGGCCTTCTCGAACACCAAAAACCGTTGAGAGGTTATCAAATTTTTCTACTGGCGGCCATCCGAGGACTGTAAAAAATGAAGTGGATTCATCACTCCAGAAATAGCGATTACCCAAATTACGGATCGCAAAGAGCCCAACTCCAGTGATCAAGATTAAGAAGGAGAAGACGTTTGCGAGCTTCTCGATCCCCGTTATCTTTTTTGGTTCGGCTTTACTAATGGACACCACATCACTCGTCATGAATTATTATCCCTGTCAGCAGCTAAGGCTGCGGGTTGTTCTAGTCTCATGGGCTCGCATTCCTTACGCGTTGCCCAGATAACAACGACCCGGCAGCGCCCAAAGAAAATGCCGCAGCCACAACCCCGACGGTGGTAGCGAGCACCGTGTTCCACACCACAAAACTTTCGATTGCCACGAAAATAAGGATCAACAAACTCGAGGCGGCGATCACGCGCTCCGGCGAACCCACCCAACGAGACAACAGTGGAATTGCCAACAAAAGGAACACTGCTTTGTAGCCGTATCCAAAACCAGCGATCAGTACGCTCGCCAAGTACAACGCTGACCCACCTGCGGCCAGCATGGCAAAGGCAATATTTTTGTGCGGGAATCTATATAGCTGAACCACGTTTCGACTGACAAAAACTCCCCAGGCAAAGGCAATTACAGCAAGTGCGAAAAACAACAGGTCGCCGTATTCCAGCATGCGTGCCGCAACTGGGATCCGACCGAGTACTACAAAGTCCCCGTAATCAATCATGTTGGAATTTGATTGCGAACTGAATTGGAAATTTGACCACGTAGAAATGACGTACCCGGCTGACGCAACCCCGAATCCAAACACAACGACCCACCCACGCTTAATGCGCAGGGCTGGCAAAAGCATTAGGCCCAAAGCGAATGGGTAGTACTTCCATGTGCCAACAATCCAAATCAACATTGCAGCGACAACCCACGGCCACAGCACCCGCCACCCCGAACCGCTCTTTAACCCAATCTTGGAAACCAAAAGCGCGGACACAACGGCCACCCACAAAATCACCGCGTCAATATTTCCCCGCTCGAGCAAAAGCAACCACGGGCCACCCACTGCCGCAATCAGCAAAACAATTTGACCAATTCCACGGGAAGACCTGGCCAAGGACACCAGCACGAGTGAGGAGATCACGATCATGGTTACGCCAAGAACGGCAGCATTTGATTCCGAGAACAAGTCAAATGGAATGAAGCGAAGCCAGACCATGCCCGGTGCGTAGATCGAAGGGTCGGCTAGGCATCCATTGTTCTCGGCGTAGATGTCAAAACCCCAACGAGCGCAATCAACGCTTTGCATGACGAGTGAGAGATCCCAGAACTGGATGATTCCCTGCGGGACTTTAAGGCCCCGATACATGAGCACCCCTAGGTCAGGGTTTCCGCCAGCCAGTCCCCACCAGGGAACAAAGCTGACCGCAAAGGAAACCGCCCCAACAGTCCAGGCAAACCCAGCCGAGACGTGGACCCGGACGCGGCGAACGAATGCTCCGACAATCACGGCTGCCAGAACTACTGCAAACGCTGAATAAGCCAGGGGTACATACCCAGCAGCACCCGTATTAGCGGAATCTGTGGCGCTAAGAATCACCATCAAAATAATGACTAGCGCCAGAGCAGATGTGATTCCCCCAAGAATCCCCACAGTGCCAACAGTGCCAACAATCAGCGTGCGTGAACCAGTTGAAGGCTTCTCGAGTGTGGGGTGGCTCACGATCTGTCATCCTATCGGGGAATACTGGCCGGGTGGGAACAACACCTAGCACGCAAGCACTCGTTTCGGTTGTTGTTCCAGTGTTCAACGGTGAAAACCATTTACGCGAATTGATCGAATCAATCCTGACTCAAACCCACAGGAACCTGGAGATTATTTTCACCGAAGGCGGTGGTACCGATTCAAGCCAGGGAATCATTACGGAATACGCCGAAAAAGACCCTCGAATCCAGCTGATTCTGACCCAAGAACGGATAACGGCGGCCGAGAACTGGACCAAGGCAACACAGGCTGCTAGTGCGGACTACATTAAACTAATTTGCCAAGACGACATTCTCACCCCCGACTCAATTGAGAAGCAACTCCAAGACCTCACGAATTTTCCCAACTCAGTCATGGCAATCGCCCAGCGCGATGTTATCGACCGCAACAGCAAAATCCTCTACGCCAAGCGTGGTCTGACCGGGCTCAAGGGAAAGGAAATTGATGGGTCACGAGCAGTTCACACCTGTTACCTACAAGGTACAAACGTGATTGGAGAACCACTGGCGGTTCTGTTTCGACGCGAACCACTACTCGCGGCTATGCCGTGGACTGACCACAACCCGCTCATGCTTGACCTCAACACCTATCAAAAAGTTGCTCCGTTGGGGACAGTTGTCACTAGACATGAATCACTCGGAGCTTTCCGAGTGAGCACTAGTTCCTGGTCCACACGCCTTGCCAAACTCCAACTTGAACAAACTAAGCAGTGGCAACAGGCCTACGCCGAGAAATCTCACCCCACCACAGCACGCCGGGTTCGAGCAGCGGCCGGGCGCCACCTTCAGGTGAACCTGCGCCGGGCGGCTTACCGGATCCTCAAAACCAAAGGCGCCATGTAGGAAAAAACGTCGTAAAAGCAGGCTCCACCAAAAGTCTTCACCGCACCCCTAGACTCTCACCGTGAGTTCCGACCCAAACACCAACGCCACTGCGTCACACAATTTGCGTGTGAGCGTTGTTATCCCGGTCTACTCGGGCCAAGAGACACTCCCCGACCTGATAGCAGAACTCGGGCACTACACCTCACCCACCAAAACTGTCCAGGGCTACACCTTCACAATCGAGGAGGTCCTGCTGGTGTGGGATCGAGGGCCCAGAGGCAGCGACCAAACGATTCGTGATCTTGCCCAGAAGTATTCATGGGTTAAGCCTCTCTGGCTCAGCCGCAACTTTGGCCAGCACGCAGCAACCCTTGCTGGGATGACCTCTTCCGGTGGAGACTGGATCGTCACCATGGACGAAGACGGACAACAAGACCCAGCCTTCATTGCAGACATGATCGACTCCGCGTACGCACACAAGGCGCAATTGGTGTACGCGACCCCTCGCAACCCACCACCGCACTCAAAGATTCGAAATCTCGGTTCAAAGTTTGCCAAGAAACTATTTGCTGGAGCACTCGCCGACGGTGACTTCGCCGAGTTCAACAGCTACCGCCTTGTCCTGGGTGAAATTGGCCGCAGCGTTGCCGCCTACACCGGCACCGGCGTTTATCTTGATGTCGCCTTGAGTTGGGTTGTAGCAGATGTCACCACCTGTCCAGTAACAGCTCGCGAAGAAGGTCGTCCCGCTGCCAACTACAACTACCGCAGGCTTGCCGGACACTTTGGCCGACTGATTGTTTCCAGTGGCACCAAACCACTCTTTTTCGTTTCGTGGCTCGGAATCTTTTTTGTCGCACTTGGCGGTCTGGCCAGTCTGTGGGTGATTTACCAGCGAATCAGCGGCGAAGTAATAATCGCCGGCTGGGCTTCAACCTTCATTGCGCTCATGCTGATTGGTGGGGCAATTCTGTTGAGCCTGGGCATTGTGGCCCAGTACGTTGGCGCAGCCACCAACATGTCACTTGGCAAACCCCTCTACGTTGTGGTCAGGGACCCTAAAGACACTTTCGATCCGCAAGCACACCAAGACTCGTGAGCCCCACCCACGTCTGGATTATTGGAGCGGGCGGACTTCTTGGCGGTTCCCTCACTCGCCAACTGAACCGGAACCAACTTTTCACAACCCTGCCAAATGAAACAATCAACTGGACTGATTCCGACCAAATCAATCAAAGCTTCGAGCGAGACTTCCAACGACTCCTCACCCAAGCAGGAACAGATGCCTGGACAGTGATCTGGGCTGCAGGTCACGCTTCAACCTCTAGTACACACACTGAAACGAATCAGGAACTCAACACTCTTCAACTATTGATCAATGTGATTAATAATAACTCCACAAATAACCAGGGAACCTTTTTTCTTACTTCGAGTGCAGGTGGCGTCTACGCCGGATCGCAGGATCCGCCCTTCACCATTAACACCGAACCCAATCCGTTGAGTGCCTACGGCGAACTAAAACTTGCTCAAGAAAATCTAGCCAAAGAACAACTCACCAATACGTGTCGCGTACTGATTGGCAGGGTCAGCAATCTCTACGGTCCCGGCCAAGACATAAATAAACTTCAGGGACTTATTTCACAACTGGCCGTTTCCGCACTCACAAAAAAGCCGCTCAATATTTTTGTATCCCTGGACACGATGCGGGACTACATTTATGTCGACGACGCCGCGGAAACGATTATCAATCTTCTTGGCAGTGAATCTGAAAATCCGTCAACCCACATAATCGCTTCCGGCCATCCTGTGAGTCTTGGATACCTGATCCAACTGGCCCAGGACATTTCTCGCACCCGCATCCCCCTAGCAATTGGTGCCCACTCGAGTTCGGCAGCCCAAGCGCGCGACCTCAGGCTCACACCAACTGCCTCTCCTGAAACAAGTACCACCACTACTCTTCCTGCCGGGATCAAGAACGTGTATCTCGATATTCTCCAACGGAGACAAGACGCATGACACAAGCAACCTGGATGATCACCGGCTCAAATGGGTTCTTGGGCGCTAATGCGGTCGCACACCTTGATTCAAAGGTCACCGTAATTGGGATCACTCGAGAACAACACGATCTCACCATGCCTGAATCCCTCGCCCAAGAAATTACCGAGACCAAACCCACCTACCTGCTTCACACAGCCGCAATCGCCGATCACGCACTTTGCGAGGAACGGCCTGATCTTGCGGAAGCGGTGAATTCAGAGGCCACCAAAGTTATTGCCCGAGCCGCTCACAAGGCAGGTACCAAATTGATCTACATCTCGACCGATGCCGTCTTCTCGGGCCAACCGAGCGCCGGCAAACCTGCTGGAAACTACAAAGAGTCAGATCAACCCAACCCCAACACTGTCTACGGAGAATCAAAACTTGTAGGGGAGCGAAACGCCGAAAGTGAAACCAATCCATTGATCGTCAGAACCAACTTTTTTGGGTGGAGCCCCACAGGTCAACGATCGATTCTCGAATTCTTCGTAAACGAGCTTCGGGCAAATAGAAGTGTCAACGGTTTCACCAACGTCACTACCACCAGCCTGTATGCCCAAACCTTGCTGGATTACATCTATCAGCTCAAGGATCACTCTGGAATATTTCACCTCACATCGCGGGATGCGATCACCAAGTACGAATTTGGGATCAAGGTTGCCGAGGCATTCAATTTGAACGAATCACTCATCACTGCTGTCCAATCACCGGACAGTAAGGACATAAGCCTGAGCACGCACAAACTTGCACAGTCACTGGACTCCGGGGTGCAGGGCCAAAGCGAAGGCTTGCTTCTCGCCCGAACCAATCTGCAATCGGGGAATCTGATTATTTAGCAATCCTTTAACATCTTACAGCCAAAATGCGCGGGAAATTACGGTAACGGCGCGTTGCGGCTCAGAACCAAACCCCATGGCTGCAGGCCTAAGAGCTGCTTCTCGTCACCCATCACAATCACCGAGCGAACAGCAAGAGGCTGTGTGCTTTCCACAAGTGATTCGTAAAACTCATCCCAATTGGTGCGATTGGACATCCAGTCGGTTTGCAGCCAATTGGGAAGTGTTCCAGCCTTACCCTCAAGCGCATTGAGCCCAATCAGGAGTCGAGTGCACGCATAAGAGTCCTGACCAGATGGCAAAGCCGTTGGCACCGCGGACGCGGGTGGAACTGTAAAGCACGCTATCGGCGAATTTGAGATTGGTTGATCGGCAGTGCCGTTTACTTCGACGCCCGCCCAATACTGCGGAGCGCCCGCATTCACGGTCGGCCACAAAACTGGGCTCAAAGCCGACAACGCCCGCGGAAGTAATGAATCAACAGTGAGCAGAACCAGAACTGCCCCGATTGCTAAACCTAAAAACACGGAACTCTCAGTCAGCATCAAAGCCAAGGGCAGCGTCGCTACAAGTGCCATGATCACAAAAGCAAACATGATCTTCTGACCACCGTAATGCGGCGCTCCACCTGTGATGATCGCGTCACCAATTGTGATCACCAAGGTGTAGGCGCCGAAAACCGCAATGGGCAAGAACGGCATTGCCGCACTCCACGAAGGATCACCTTGCTTGCGCAGATACACCCAGACCACGATCAGAATCGCAACGGCGGCCAAAATTCCCAGGACCGGTGTCGCGATCTCTGTTCCTCCCGGAGCCTTGAAGAGGTGGGTCGATGCCGCAATCTCCCCGGTAGGTATTGCCGCGACACCCTCTATCCCACCTTCGGCACCACCATCGCCACCGCCATCGCCACCAGAAGCTGCTCCGATTCCGAAGACATACAGCGCGCTGGAAAAAATCGCGTCCCATGAGACGGCAGTTGTCACAATCACTAATAAGGCACCGATTGCACTGCGACGTCGAATCACCACAACCACAGCAACAACAATGATGGCGAAACCCAGCACATTCAGTGGAAGCCAGACGCTCGCACTGGTTGCTATCAATAAGGTTGCGGACAGGCGCAACAAGAACGGGGTCTCCAGCAAGAACACACCAGCCCATAACACCAAAACAAGTAAAATAAATTGCAGCGACAGGTGCCCATAAGAGGTAACTACTGCGCTCGCGAGGACGAGCACAAACATGGCTGTCCAGGTAGCAGCAACCGGCACGAAACGCTTCGTGTCTGTGAGCCCCCTGAATTTTCCCTGTGCAAATACTGCAAAGACAAAAGGAGTAATTGCGATCAAAAGAAATTGTGTCCCAATGAGCGTGTTCGTTGCTACGGCCACTTCATTGACCCCGCCCAGCAAGACCATGCTCAGTCCCGATATCAAGGACGCGACCACGGACATGACCAATAGCAGCGGGCCACCGGCATAACCATTAAATGAAATCTCGCTGCCTTGCGCTAATTGCGAGGTCAAATGGAGCCACTTGGCATTGTCTTCAGCCAGCGGGTGATTAATCAGGTAACCAACAGCAGTAAGCGCTCCGGCTGAATCTGGGGCCATGAGCCGCAAGACGATTAGTCCCGCTCCGATCAGCAAGGCCGGCACACCCAGAGCCAGGAATTGGCGTCGACGACTTCCCAGCTTTTCCAGTCCACGACGCGAAAGCCACGTAACCAGGAAAACAATAATCAGTAAAACCGCTAGAATTAGAAGTTGCAAGCCGTAAACGGTCCAGCCCACCCCCAAAGCTATGGTTGTTTGAACAAGATTCCCACCCAGACCAAACCCCACAGCAATGGACACCACGACCATGGTCGCATTGCGAGAAATCCACCATGCCAGGATCGGCAGAAGGGTGAACAGTACGACAAAAATAAATTGAGTCACGGTCTCCCTTTAGCGGTGCGTGTATGGCTGCTGTGGATCAGCACTACTAAACCTTAACCCACACTGGCTGGCTTGTACCGCTCCAATAAAGTACGCAGTGGTTCCAGCCCAATTACGTTACTCCCCTCATCCAGCAAAATAACTGGACGATCCAAAACGAAGTCGGGTAACTGGGTCAGACCGGCATGCACTGGTTCCCACGCAGGGGTGTTGGTGTTCCACTCCCTGCGTAGCCAGTCCACGATTGGTTGGGCGTAAGTATCCACCCCGGACAGCCCCGCTAACTGGCGCGTGCACGCATACACCCGCTGGGCGTCGGACAAACCCGATGGCACGATTGCGGACGGTGCGGTAGCCCCGTTTGGCAAGTAAACACAGGCCACTGGATTACTCACAATTGGTTGGTTGCTCGAGCCATTGACCTCAGCCGGCCACCAGTAGCCACCTGAACTGTTATCAAATGGAATGGGCGGCGACCAATTCTCAGGACGGGCATTAGCGACTGCTCGTGGAAGAATTGAATCCAAAGCGAGTAGGACAACCACCCCGCCAAGACCCATCCAACGCAGAGCGCTCATCCTGCTTCGCGCATCTGGGTCTAGCAGCATTAACGCCAATGGCAAAGTGGTTGTGGACGCGACAACAACCACCAAGAAAGCAAACTTTTGAGAGCCGTAATGTGGGCCGCCACCGGTGATCCAAAAATCCAAAACGTAGATTGCGAGAGCGAACAAAGCGACTGCACCAATTGGCGCAAACTTCACATAAAGATCTTTCCCTTCCCTTTTCGAGCTACCTCGAAGGTACGCGCCTGCCGCAATGACCGAAATAACTGCCAAAATTCCTAACAGTGGCCCTACCGATTCGGTGCCACCGGAAGCAGCAAAGAGCCCCGTGTCAGCGAGGCCAGCAAAAACACTCAAGTGTGGCGCAGCGACACTCGCTACTACGCCTCCTCCGGATACACCCGCGGAAACCAAAATATCTGTGCCAAAAACGTAGTTCAGGCTTGATCCAATCGGTTGGAAGATCCCCACTGTCACGATCGCCCAGAGCCCGGCACCAATCCAGTCGAGTTGGCCTAATCCATTTCGTATGACGTTACGCACAAAAACAAATAGCCAGCCAAGGAGAATGACAACCGCAAGACCGTTAAGTGGTAGCCAGAAGGTCATCGCCGCTGCGGCGGCAAGTGAAGTAATGAGCTTGGCTCGTGGAATCGCAACATCAGACAGGTAAGCAGCCGACCAGAGCCCGATGGAAAGAAATGCAAACTGCAAAGTTAAATGACCGTTATTGATAACAACTAAAGCGGCAATGGTCGTGACAAGCCCGCCCAGCCAAATGAAAGGCGCCGGAATCGCTTTGCCCTTGAAACGTTGCTCGGCCAGAGGTGCCAACACGAGTGGCGCCGAGATCGCGAGAAAGAACTGGCCAAAGACCACAGTGTTCGCTGCGACGGCCACTTGGTTGATGCCCCCAAGTAGCACACTCGACGTGACTGACATCAGAGTCCCGATAAAGGTCAGAGCTAATTGCAGTGGACCACCAAGTGGTACACCTTGATCGATTGGACCCCCAGCAGCCCACTGCGCGGCGAAGTCCAACCATTTAGCGTTGTCCTCTGCGTCACCGTGGCCAATCAGGTACCCAACCGGCCGAAGGAACGCTATTTCCTCAGTCATAAGAGTCGTTATGTAGAAAAACAGGAATGCTAAAACTAGGAGTGGTAGCCATACGGTCAAGAATTGGCGCCTGAAGCCACGTGTGACCGGTCTTTTCGGCCAAATAAATGACACGATCAAAATGGCAGATAGCGACACCAGTAGAAACCACTGGAGTTCTATCTGGGTGAAAGAGTGACCTCGATCGTGAGCAAAACTGATAATCGCGCCAAAGATCCCAATCGAACCTGCGGTGGCAATCACTAACCAAGAAACGCTTCTCATGCGCCAATAGGTCCATGCCGGAATCACTAGGAAGGCAATGAGGAAGAACCAGTTCACAGGCTCAACCCTATGCAGGTGCTGTTCACCCTTGCATCTCCGCCACGCATCCGGCTTGACAGGTCAAGATGACTACTCTGAGCAGCTATTCCCGGCTGTAATCCCACCCTGATCTCACAATGCAATTCTGATGGGACTCAGTGGCTAGACAATTCCAAGAGAGCGAAGTTTCCTTCGGTGTAGTCCAACATCAACCGCACACCATAAGCCCTCCGGAGCTAACTCTTGAGCCCTTCGGGCACCTGCTGCGGCCACACGGGCCACTCGCTGGGGGTCCGACATATACTCCCTGAGCACCTTTGGAAATTGCTTGACGTTAGGAAAATAGCCATATTCCACTTCGGGGAGGAAGAAGCGAGACGTCCTGTCCCGATCGTCTGTGAGTAGCAGGGTCCCGGCAAGTCCTGCTTCCATTACCCGCCATTTGAATTGCTCGTACCTCCCTGCCGTGGACTGGGAGAAGTTCAACGTCATGCGCGAGGAAGCAAGCCCTGCCATGTAATCCAACCACGAAGGTTGATCGCGCCTGGAAGACTCGAGGTCCTCTGCAGTGTCACTTCGATGGGGATTCACGGCCACTGACACGCCGGCTGCCCTCAACTGTTCCACAAGGGCGACTCGGTAGGGGTACATAGATCCAATAAAAGAGAGGTCGAATTCGGGAGTCACGCCAATAAGCCGATCTGTCAATAGTGCCTGCGACTCTCTTGACAGGACTAAGGGAATCGGACCCACTTCGGGGCGCCCGCGAACCATGCGGCCATCCATTGGGATACAGATGTCCAATAGCAGGAACCGATCCGAAATTCGGGCCAACAATCGGGACCGGGCCGCAAGCCATCTGTGAGACGAATCGAACGTCACACCGAGCAAAACCCCATCCCAGGCTGCCGAGAGTTCGAACCAGAGCGAGTCCCAAGTCCACGGAGCGTTCACCTGACCCGGATCGCTCTCAATGTGTCCGAGTACATGGGTTGCCCCCACGGATTTAATAAAATCTAATAGCCCTAAGTGCCACACATCGGCACTTTCACCCGGTGCAACATGAAAGATGCTGACGCACTCTGGACCAAGAAGCTCGCGTAGCGACTGAGCCGATTCGTAGTAAAAGTTACCCCGTGCAGGTGCAAACGAGTCGAATGCGTTTCCTTCGTGCGGCACTACCACTACATGAATTGGGCGGTTTACGTCCAGATTCCAAGAGTCAAAAGGTGATCCCGAATCAAGAGCTCTTAGGCGCTCCTTTAAATACGCGCGCTCAGCTTTGAGGAACCCCAAATACTCCTTTGCGTCTCTGAAAACTTCCGTGACACCCCTGGCTGGGAACTGGTTCATGTACCCACGCTACCGTTTTACCGTGCCTGAAGGTTTACCCAAGTTACGAATTGGCAGTATCGATTTTACCGCAGCCCGATTCGCTCACGCCACGCAGGAAATATTGCGAGAAGCTAATGGCCCACAACCTCGGGGGATTGCGGTGCATTTTGCCAACGCCTACAATATTGCATTAGCCGAGTATGACCGGCGATACCAAGAACTGATGAACCAGGGAGATTACGTTTTTACCGACGGAACGCCCGTGGTGTGGGTTGGCAAGAAACTCCACCCGAATCAAGTATGGGAACGGGTCTACGGTCCTGATGTCACCCAATGGATCCTTCACAATTCAGATCCAGAAAAGACTTTCCACTACTTTCTTGGTTCAACCCCAGAAACAATGGAGAAACTACAAAGCCAAATCAAGACCCGATTCCCATTGGCTCAGGTGGTTGGATACGAATGCCCACCTTTTCGGGAGCCGAGCGAATCAGAACTCGCCGAGCGGGATAAACGCATTGAAGAGTCCGGCGCCACTCTTGTGTGGGTTGGATTAGGAACACCGAAACAGGACTACGAAGTCCAAAGAATCGCACGCTCTCTCCCGGTCACAGCAATTGCTGTTGGTGCCGCATTCGATTTCATTGCTCACACGGTCCCACAAGCCCCGAGGTGGATGCAGAATTCAGGACTAGAGTGGAGCTACAGGCTGGCGAGAGAGCCCAGGCGACTGGCTAAGCGATATTTCTGGGGAAACCCGCAATTTATTCGCTCAGTGATCAAGAATCGTCCCTGACCGTAAAGAAACACGTACCCAATTTTGGTCAGGACTTCCTGGTGCGGGGATGAATGGCTTCAACGGTGCTTGACATCAACTGCAGTGGATAGGAATTATTTCGCGCGAATAGCCATGGGCACCGCCGCAATTCCAGATTCAAAAGACGTAAAACTCGCGAAAGCTTTCCAAGAGCAAAACCCCGGGGTAGAGGTTCTCAGCACCAAACTCCGGAGTGTGAGACCCAAGAAGTTGACATAGCGGCTATTTTCTTTTGCGTAAAACCACCATGGCGCACCCGGTGGCATACGGCATGAGAGCGCTCGTCTGATCCGCTAAATCAGCAAATTCATTTACTTCCGCCCAACCGCTCTCTGCGTTGTAGCGATAAAACTGCTCTTGCTCAACCTCGTAGCGCGGATCAGAAAGTAGCTCACTCCACTGTTTGGGGCCGTACTCAAACTGATGAGTGTAGAAGCCAAGGGAATCCTGATGCAGGATCGGGCCGCCCGAACCCGCCGGTACCGAAACGATTAGTCGCCCTGTTGGTTCCAGGAACCCATAGGCTGAATCGAGAAATGCCGAGTCTGTTGACGGATCTCGAAATTCATTGAGCTCAGAAATTGATTTAGCCCTTGCAAATACGGATTTCGTATTGGTGGGATCCGTGGCCTTGTCGAACCCAATATGTTCCAGCGTAGAAATGCATGCGACGGTCTCAAATAGCGAACCATCAGATCGGGCCGACAAGAAATCTTCGACTCTGACCTGAACCTTCATTACTGCTTCCACTTGATCTGCTCTGTAGCGCGATTTCACGCGTGTCGGGTCAATGATGTCAATTCCAACTAGGTCCGTGTCCAACTCTTGAACCCGTAAAAGAACGCCCATCCATTCAGGAGGTGACATGGAAAACCCAATGTCAAGGATTGATTTCGAATCTTTCAATAACGCGGCTGCCCAAGGAACTTCGATGCAACGCTCAGACATTTCAAGGCTGCCCACTCCGGTAATCACAAGCGGCGTCCCCGTAAGGAGGGACTCGAGTGCTCGATCAAGGATTTGTTGCTCTGAAGTAGGTTCCGTGTCTGAAAGCGCCATACGTCACATTCTTTCTCAAAAAGTCAATCGATCCAGGTCAATCGGAGTCTAGAACACTGCTAAGAATTACATCAGAGAGGTGACCTGCCCCCGGTTAGTGGATCATGGAGCATTTTGGAATCTTCTCGTTGTCCAATCTTAGGGGAACACTTCCTGCAGCCAAAATTTCCACGTGTCGAAAACAGTTCCAGCCTCGGTGGGTTACGGCTAGCGCGGATTCTGAGTATGGCCGGAAGCAATCCACCGGGCATGAATGCCCAGATCACAATCCCCCAAACCACCCGTACTTTTCATTCACCCGCAGGGGCCTAGTGGCATCCAGAACCCACAGGCAACATCAGATCCGGGGCCAGTCGCTTTCCCAATACCGCTATTCCACCAAAATTGAATGTTGGGCGAATCTAGGCCTACGATTTCCACGACCTCACGCGACACTTCTGCGCCTTCTTTTGTGACCACGACCACAATATTTTATAAGGGTAAGTGACTATCTCAAATCAAATTGTTGAGTAACTCAGGGCAGCTATCCGCCGTTGGGATCGTCATGAACAACACTTGTCACCGCCCGTCATGCATTTTGGAAGGAACCGTTTTGCTGTACGTCAATTGTTGAATCGCGTGCGAGCCGTGCTTCTGAGTTTCGCTTGAATTAGTTTGGCGACTTCCCCGTAGGAAAGGTGCTGTGCGAGCGCCTGACTCTTTGAATTCGCGCTCGCTGAAGGAGTTTGTGGAAGTTCGCGGGTGAAACTTGAGTTGATGACTACTGCCAAATAGCCACGAGCCAGATCCGTGACGCTCACGCCGCGGCTGACGTACTCCAAGTACTGGCCTTCGTGATGAAAAACTTTTACCCAGGGTTCGCGCGGGTGAATTTCATGAAGTGCGGTTTTTTGTAACCAGAGGTTGTACCAGGTGAATTCATAGGGAGCCTGCGCCAAGGCATCGCGATAGCTCCAACCCTTCGGGGTGAGGAAGTCGCTCCTAAAAGACTCAAGGACTTTTGTCGAAAACACTTGGTGGCCGTGGCAGGTGAGAATCACCCGAGTATCAAGGTCCAGAAGATCGGCAATATGTGTAATTTCCTTCTCCCGAATTTGCCAATACTGGGAGTAATACGCAGGTTCGACCGCGAGTTCCAGGTCTTGAACCAACACCGAATACGGGGTCTCTGGATCAAACATGAAGTCTGCGATTGTGAAAGGTCGAATAAATTCGGCGTCGGAGTCGACACAAAAATAGTTTTCAGTTAAGTCCAGTTCCCAAAAAGAGAGTTTGACAATTTCTTGGTTGATGTAACCCGCGCGCATCCCATGCACCGGCTCGCTCACCAAGTATTCTCCGAATCTACTTTCCGGAATAAGTGTGACACCTTTTTCCAGCAGTGGCTCAAAAAGTTTCTGGTCCAAGTCGGGGACCACAATGAACAGCGGAATTTGGTCTTGGTTGAACATATGAAAACTTGCCACCATGCGCGCTGCCAACTCAAAATCCTCAGAGTAGGACTTAAGCAGGAATACGAGCTGATGTTGGGGCTTCATCACACGGTGTTCTTAGTCGCTTGAATCAGGCCAGCAGAGCACAGGAACATTCCACGCCAACTCGTGCCACCCTCAAGATCCATTTGCGCTTGGCGGTATTCCTTGGGGTCGACCTGCCCGGCAATCATGGGGTACGCGGGTTGATAGTTGTACCAGTGGAAAGACAGATCGTGGTAGCCGAAACTTTTGACCACTTCGGCTAATTCGAATGGGTTGTGAAAACGCGAGAGGATCTCGTCGTAACCGTCACCCGTTGGCCTGGTGCGTAATGGTGGCTTATCCACTGCCAGACGTTGGTCAAGATCGGTCGCAACAACGGTGCGCACCGACTGGGGTGCGTCAACCAGGAGTTCATCAAGAATAAATTCCTTGGTCAAACGGTTAAACGTAAACATGGAAAACATGGAATTGCGAAACTGCAGAAGCATGGTTCCACCGGGGCGCAAGAATGCGTCCATGGAGGCGACAAAGTCACGGTCGTCGGTGACATGCGGGATTACACCCATGGCCATGACCGCATCAAACTCACCAGCACGTTCGCGCTCAGCTGCAATTGCGTTAGTGTCTTGAACGTCTAGAAATGCGATTGCTTCTGGGTCAAGACCGTGGCTTTCCATGTTTGCCTTGGCGTACTTGACCATTTCTGGGGAAACGTCATTACCCGCAACCCGGATTCCGTCGCTACCGACTGCTGCTAGCGGGGTGGCATCTCCCACACCGAGTTCGTAGACCGACTGCGCGCCGCTCTCTTTAAGGAGTTTGCGCACCAATTTGAGCCGGAAAAAGTTTGCGGGGTATTCCTCATTGGTCCAGATTTTGGCCTCGTCATATTGATCCGCGTAGGTTGACGCACTGCCGTCGTAGTGAGATGCAATAGACATTAATTGCCCTTCCCTGGTGGGACTTCCACCAATAATCCGTGTTCCAGTAGCTCCGACACCAAGATTTCGATTTCTTGTTGGGGTCGTTCAAAAAGTTCCGCCATATCTTGCACCGAATGTGAACCGTCTGAGTAGGCAAGAATATGAGTCCGCAGGAGCACTTCTTCAGCCACCGTACGTAGATGCATTGTGTGATACAGCCCACGCTTGCCCAATTGTGGTTCACCTAAAACTGTTGTTTGGTAGTAGGTGGAACCCTCAAATTCACTGATGCAGTCTTTGACCAGATCAAATCCGCCCTGCAAGCCCGCTGGAGTGACAAACTCAAGGTTGTCCAGTGAGGTGTGATACTCGCGATAAGACCCGTACTTGGTACGCATGAGCGAAATGAGCGGTAGATCAATTCCTGGCGCACAGTAATTACGCTCGTCGCTGCCTCGGTCAACGTACGTGTAGATCTTGGGTTGCGGGGTCCGCATCACGACTCGTTTGGCAATCCGGTCAATGGGTGAGCCGGCTAAGCGGGACTGCATGTAGGAGTAGTCGCCTTCATCTCCAATGCAGGTCAGGTTAAATCCGGCAACCACGTTTTCTTTGAGGTGATCAAGATTGCGTGAGAGATAAGTAATCGAACCAATTGATTCTGGAATGAAGACAAAGCGGTACGTGAATTTGCGGTTGGTGTGTTCTATGAGCCATTTCGCCAGTGCCACGGCGACCACCGGACCGGAGAGTTCATTATTGGCTAATGAGGGGTGGCACACATAAGTGGAAATAAACACTTCTTGTTCGCTCTCTCCCGGAAGCACCCATTCGGCGTAGGTGAGTGAGCCTGGTTCAAGGGTCGCGTCAATTACTGCGCGGTAGGTCCCGGGCTCGAGAGTGTCCCGCTGTTGCTGGGTGAGACAGAACCCCCAGATTGGGTTGTAGTAGCTCGTGACATAAGGGATCGCGTCCGGCAGTTCTGGATCTGAATGCAGATGGGCCTGTAGGTCATCAAGCTCTAACTCACGATCAACGGGCTCGGAGTAACTCACCACGTGAACATTGGAGTTCGCTAGATCAATAATCTTCTCCCCGGTGGGCGCGATCAGGTAGGCATCTTTGAGGTTCCATTCGTTGGGGACCACCCAGTCAAAGACCTGCTCCCCGGTGGGGACTTCATGAATATGTAGGTCAGGTAGGTGCTCACCCAAAATCGAAAGGGTCTGGCGAACACCGTCACCTGTAAGGGATCGATTCAGTGGCCAGAGACGCTTGGCCAAATCGTGCATAAATTGACCTTGTGGGAACGCACCCATTGGGGTTTCCGCACCGATCGTCACGAGCCCTACGATAGCCGACATGCCGGAATCAAGAACGGGAGCAAGAGTTCTACTGGTCGTGGCAACTTTGGGGCGTCGTCCCGCCTTCCTGCAACAGACCCTGGAATCGATCCAGAATCAGGGAATTGCCGTCGACATTGTGATGGTCGCTCCCCTAGACGCTCCGGGAATCGGGGAAACAGCCCGTGAATTTGGCGCTGAGCTTCTCCCTGACCCTGGCAGCCTGCCATTGGCCATTAATATCGGGATGGCGGCCAAATCCGCCTGCCACGAGTACGTGAACTGGCTTAATGACGATGATTTACTGCAGCCCGGCTCCTTGGCCGCCACTGTGGCTGCATTGGATCACAATGCCGTGGCAAGCGTTGCTTACGGCGCCTGCAGCTACATAAATGAAACGGGCAAAGAACTCTGGCTGAGCAAAGCCGGGCCATGGGCCACCCGCGTGCTCTCCTGGGGGCCAGATTTAATCCCGCAGCCAGGAATGTTGATTCGGGCCTCGGCTTGGGATCAGGTCGGTGGGCTAGACCCGAGTTTTGATCTCGCATTTGATCTTGACCTGCTGCTGCGGCTGAAAAAAATTGGGCCGCTGGTGGACACCGGGGTGACAGTGTCAAGCTTTCGGTGGCACGCGGACTCACTCACAGTCGATGACCGGGCAAAAAATATTACCGAGTCAGAGCGGGCCAAACGGGCCGCGCTTTCGGCTGGTGCACGTAAGGTCGCGTGGCTTTGGGAGGCACCTGTTCGGGTTGCCACCAGGTTTGCTGCCCGTGAAGTTCAACGCCGGGCGCGGGCAATTAACTCCCGGTAGGTCCATACTTTTGCAAAATGCCAGCGGGTCCACAATTGCTCACGCAGTGCACTTATTCCCTGTGGTCTTAAAATTTGCGTTCGCGCTTCATGAAACTGCCTAAATGATTCACGCCATTTATGAGTTGAGACTCCACCGGTTGCAAAGTGAGCAATTGGGGAGTCCACTTCTTCCGGGTCAGCCATTTGCGAGAGTCTAAGAAAAAGCGCGTAATCAGCAGAGATGGAATACTTCGGATCAAAACCACCAAGGTCACGCAGTAATTGGGTTGATGCGATTGTTCCTTGGTGTGGTGGGAACAGGCCGCGGGCGAAGAAATTCTTCTTTTCTTCCTGGTAATCCCACCGTGGTGTCGTTGCGGTTTCGTTGCTCACATGGTCTGTGATTTCAACCGGTCCGAAAAGCCAGGCGGATTTATCATTACCAAGTTTCTGCGCTACTTTTACCAAGATGTCGGGGGCGTGCAACCGGTCACCGGCATTGAGAAAGTAAGCGAACTTCCCGGCTGCATTATCCAGTCCCAGGTTCATGGCTGGATAAATCCCATTCGGTGTGCACCATTGATAGTGCGTTGGAATATCTTCATTCAATCCGGAGTCTTCCAACATTTGAGTGACTGCTGCCGGGTCACTACTGCTGTCGACCACCACAAATTCGAAATCGCGGTGTGTTTGCTCCTCGAGTGAATTTAGGCTGGCGGCGAATCCTTCGGGGTCGTCTTTAACCACGGTAATAATGCTGAAGAGTTTCGCGTCGCTCATGTGTGCATCGACATCTGTTTAATCGGTGCCGGTTCAACCCACCAGCACTCGAGACCGTCCAGCTTGCGTGTTTCATACAGATTCATGAGTGCGACGTTGAGTTTCCAGTCAATCGACAAAACAGGTTCCATGGGAAGGGCTTCCATCTCTTGCACCACACTGGCGAGAAATTCGCGCGAGTAGAGAATCGCGCAGACGGTATTGGTAATCGGTCGGCTTGCCAAATACACGACTCGAGTGTCATCGCCTTGCCACGGAGTGTCTGTCTTGTCCGTCAGTAGGTGTTCCACTCCCAGCTTATCGACGCTGAACGACTCGGAGAGGTTCACAAAGGCTGGGGTAGTACTTGCATTCATAAGTCCACTGATTCCATTGGCCAAGTCTGCGAGTTGGGTGGAAAAAGCGTCATCCTCCAAAATCAACACGTAATCCGAGCCGCTTTCCAGCCCACGCTTCATCAAGTCACAGTGCGAGGCCTCAATGTTGAGTAAGCGAGACACCAGTTGCGGACGAGGGGAATTGAGTGAATGCTTCAAGCGCATGGCCCAGCGAGCACCCAGCCGCAGACCATCCTTAATGTATTTCGGCCTGGAAATATATTTTGAGTAGCGTGCTTCGGCGTGAAGTTCAGAGGTGAGGGATCGTTGAACTGTTCGGCGGTCGGCGACAACACCCGATTTATCTAGATCTTCGGTAATAATGTGAATCTGCGTGTGAATCCCTGAGTGGTTACTCAATTCACTCGCCAATTGCTGTCCGAGACCCTGTGGACCTTGGCTGACCGGAAATTGGGTTCGTGAGTAACTCACCACGCCTATAAACAGGTTGAGGGAGGTCACGGAAGTAGGCTACCGGTGTGTCCGCGCAGCCCTTGGGAGATCGGCCCAACTCCGACAATCCGGCTCAATCATTGGGTGCAACCGATGTTGCGGCAGTGGTCTGCACCATGAACTCAATCTCGGGGATTCGGGAGTGCCTTACCAGCCTGCGCCAATCCGGGGTCGAGGAAATTGTTGTTGTTGATGCCTCAAGTACCGACGGAACCAAAGAGGTAGCTCTAGAACTGGCTGACTTCCTGGTGAGCGATCCTGGCACCGGTCTGGGGCGGGCTCGGAACACCGGAATTGAAAAAACGACTAAGCCATTAATCCTTAACATGGGCTCAGACAACGTGATGCCCGATGGCGAGTTGCAAAAAATGATTGACTATTTGGTCGTGAATGACTTTCACGGGGTGAGCGCCCAAACAGTCATTGAAGGAGACGACTGGATTTCCAGTGGGCTCAATACTTGGCGTCAAGGGCGCTTCCCTGAAGGTGAAGTGTCCATCATTGGCACACCTACACTTTTTCTCGGTGATCTGCTGCGCTCTCACCCTTACGACCCGACTCGAGTGTTCTCAGATGACTCAGAGTTGTGTGAGCGCTGGAGCACAGAATTGGGGGCGCGGTTTGGGATTAGCAACGCAGTCTCGTGCGAGATTGGCAAAACCAGTTGGGATGAAGTCAAAATCCGCTGCCGTATGTACGGGAGGTCCGATGCGGAAAACTACGCGAATGGTCGCAAGGGCGGCTGGACTGTTGCACGGAGCATGCAATCACTGGCTTATCCGCTCACGAAAGACTTCCTGACTCCGCTGTCCTCGCCACATACCAAGGTGACGCCTAAAGATTTGGGGTTTCTCTCAGTATTCACCGCTTTGCGTTATTGGAGCTGGGCGAAAAATACTCTAAAACGACCTTCCTAAAACCTCCAGACGAGCGACCGCGGTCTACACAAACGCTGGATTAGAAAACGGGTAGCAGATCACGTTCAACACAGTGCCGGATTAAGTTCTCCAACAATCACATTGTCATCTTCATAGCCGATTGTCACAAACCCCGACCAGTCCGCATTTTCCGTACGCTCGGGATCGATCCATACCCAACGAACACCCGCTTCACACAGTGGCGCAGCGGTAGCAGCACTCGGCGCATCAACGAAACCATAAGAATCCGCCTCCCGCGCCAGCAGCAACCCTTCACCGCCAGCCGCCCCGTATGGTGTCTGGTACATCGTTCCCGAGACGAGAGTTTGCAATCCACTCAACGCCGGTGCGATTGAGGAGGAAGTCAGATTAGTGACCAATAAATCACCATCAGAACTATTCGATCGCAAGAATTCGCCGGCTCGCAAATAACCAGCCGGAATTGAGTAGAACAACTCTTGATCCAGATAAGGAATGATTGTTGCAGGTGGGGAGAAGAATTCGCTTCGAACGTCGGGCAGCGAACCTACCGAGCCGGTGCTAACGCCAAGCAGTCTTCCTGGAGCGGTTGCAAGGGTTGCTATCACTACAAAAATTCCCACGCCCGCCATTAACGAGCGGGCGCCAATCAAGACCATGACGAACCACGCAAGCAGGCCGGCGACAACCAGACCAGCGATAGGTCCAAGCCAACGCAGAGTTGGGATCCACACGTTGTTACCGGAAGGTCCAGTTGCCCAGAAAACCCACACAACGACGTACACCACCACGGCGCTCAGAACAACAGCAAGACCAATCAGCACGCGCTTTCCCACAACCCGCGAGCTCACACACTCCCAAGCGTTCCCAGCTCCAACGGCGCTCAGGGCTGCGAGTGGTCCGGCAGCGGCAGCGGCAAACCACAATTCGTTTTGGCCGCCGTTGAGAACAACTGCCGCACCAACACCGGAAACAACGAGGCCAATACCGATTGCAAACTCTGGCCGCGCTCGCCACACCGAATCAGTTGCTAACCACAAGGTCCCCACCCAGCGAACCCCGATTCCTAATGCCAGAATCCCAGTTCCCAGTGCAACAC
>JAPKAV010000086.1 GCA_028825115.1 Candidatus Nanopelagicales bacterium
GCGTCAGGGAGACAAATCAACGGATGCGGATTTAGCCTTGGATCTCATGAAGAGCGACAAGGATCTCGCCGAACACGAGTACGCGGTTCACTCGGTTGCCAAAGCACTCGCAACGCATTGCACCGACCTTGAAGTTCCTGAACAGCCACGAGTTCTCGAACTTACAAATGTACAACACCTCGCGACCGATATCACTGGTCAACTAGCCAGTGAAGCTCCGATCCTGTCCATTGTCGCATCCCTTCACCCCACTGCGGCCGTGTGCGGAACCCCCACCGAACGGGCCAAAACCATGATCCCCGAACTTGAAGGAATGAATCGCGGACGTTATGCCGGACCGGTTGGTTGGTTTGATCATCACGGTGATGGCGAGTTTGGAATTGCTCTGCGCTGCGCGAAGATTGATCAGGAGTCGCGCACCGTGCGCTCCTTTGCCGGGTGCGGAATCGTTGCCGGGTCAATCCCTGAGTTGGAATTTGCCGAATCAGCCGCAAAACTTGCGCCCGTCCGTGACGCTCTGGAAAGCCGCTAATTCACCATACTCTTTTTCACATGCATTAACTTGCCGACCATATCCGGGCGTGGGAACCGGAGCCCAATCACAGTCGAGCAGGATTTTACGCCGCATAGGACTGTCCTTTACAGAACTGTCCTTAAAAACGCTCACATGACACTAGTCGCGAAATCCCAAGGCCCACCGTCCATCGCAATAAGTGCACAACGTTTGAGCCAATAACGAGCACCAAGAGTCGGCTCTAAGTCTGTCGCAGCCTAGACAAATTTCGCCGCGTTGAGTCTGCAACCACCTCACTCAACTCCCAGAAAGTGCTTCACGCACGGCCTGCGCGATGTGGCCCAGAATTTCACTTTCGCGTGCCCGATCAACACTGGTTACGGTGATTACATGTAAGCCGCTGTTAATTGCTTGATCAAGCGCTTCAGCTAAATCGTCTTCATTAGTGACAGTGACGGCGTTAGCTTTCATGGACGAGGCAACAAGAGTCGGGTCTAGATCTAGCGGTACCCCAAAAACTTGTTCAAAATGCTTGGAGTACTCGGGTGCACCTTGCTCCAGTGTCGAAAAGATTCCCCCACCGTTGTTGTCTATCACAACAATGACAAGATTGATGCTCATCTCAGTGGGCGGAATCAGAAGTGCATTGCTGTCATAGAGAAATGATTGGTCACCCACCAAAGCAACCACACAGCCATCTCCTTCGACCGTGGCACTGATGGCAATACCGGAGGCCGTAGAAATACAACCATCAATACCGGAGACGCCACGATTGCCAAGAACCGCCGAGTTGGTAACACTTGTTGCGGCGAATGAGGCAACATGGCGGACAGCCGAAGACGCTCCCAAGAATAATGTTCCCGATTCTGGTAATAGACGGGTAACAACCCGCGCAATCTGCATTCCCGTAAGTTCTTCCGGATTCAGAACGGTCTCGATTGCCGCAGCAGCCAAGATGTCGGCTCGCTGCCACTGCTCGAGCCATTCACCATCGACTTCGCACTCCTGCGGTGGAAGCGGAACAGAAGCGATCACTAGGTCCGCGCTTCGGGTTGGGTCAGAGAACTGAACGTGGCTATCTACCGCGATGTGAATCTCCGCCGAATCAATGAGCTGCAAAACTCCACGAGATAGGCCGACCTTCCCAATAGTCAGAACTAGTTCAGGGATATGGGTTTCGCGGAAGGCCCGGTCCGCGGCCAACAGGAGCCCATGAGAGAGCGTGAGATCGGCTCGGCTCAAATTAGCACTGGGCTCGGCAATTATTGGCCAACCAATAAAGTCGCTGAGTTCGTCAATCATTTCGACACAATCAGGATCGTTATGATCACCGACCACAATTAGCCCACGTGCCGGCACCACTGCCTCTTCATCAACGAATGAAATTATCTCGTCCAGCGGCGAACTCACGGCGGCAAAGAATCTGGCATCGGCCGCCCAAGGTCTTCCATCGGGGCGTCCGTCAAGGTCCTCGACCCAATTACCGTCCGAGTCGCCCACAAGTGGAGCCGAGAATGGGATATTTAGATGAACCGGACCTGGGCTGACCGAATCAGTCGCTATCGCAACAGCCCGCGAAACTTCCGAGCGCCAATATTTGACTTGACCTTCGGAAGTGGTGGCGGTTGCCATGTCGGTAACGGACCGAACATGTGGTCCGAAAATCGTTGTCTGGGCGATTGTTTGATTGGCCCCAATTCCCCGCAATTGTGGTGGTCGGTCGGCCGTCAATAACAGCATCGGCACATAAGAATGATCCGCTTCAATGACTGCAGGCAACAGATTTGCAACGGCGCTCCCTGAAGTGGTCACTACTGCAGCCGGGATCCCGGTGGCCTTCCCAATTCCCAATGCAACAAAGCCGGCAACCCGCTCATCAAGTCGTACATGCACACGGATTTCGAATCGTGCGTGCGCTGCGGCAAGTTCCAATGCCAGTGGTGCACTACGCGAACCAGGCGAAAGAACGACGTCAGTGACTCCGCAACGAATAAGTTCGTCGACCATGACTTTCGCTTGGGCGACCGAAGGCTCCATGTCCCTAGCCTTGCACACTCCACTTAGGCACGCCCCAGGACGCGAGTTGGGACTCAGGAATTAAGTCCCAGGCCTTTGCAAGTCGTGTGCGCCACAAGTCCTGCTGGGTCTGGGGTAGCGGAACACGTTTGAGATGTTCCGGATCGGGTTCACATTTGACAACCCGAATACGGCCTTCATGGGGAATGACCGGCCGCTTCACCGTGTCCGTTGCGAGCAGCATCCCAGTTCCCAGCCCGGCTACCTGGTGGGGGGCGAATTTATGGGCCGCTAATAGTGAGGAGTTGAGTCCAACACTTGATTCAAATGCGCTACTAAATCGAACCGGTACGTCCAACTTTTCAATCAAACGTTCAACTGCATCAGTGCCACCGAGCGGAGATACCTTGATGATTGCCAGATCAGCGAATTCACTCACTTGGTGTTGGCCGTCGATGCGAATGATTTCATCAACGGCAATGGGTACCGTCACTTTTTTGCGCAGTTCACGTAATTGCGTTGCCGACCGACATGGTTGCTCAATGTATTCAATCGGAACTGATTGCAGTTCAGTGATGGTGTCAACTGCCTGCGCAATCCCCCAACGGCCATTGGCGTCAAGTCGAATAAGTAACTTGTTTAATTCTCCTGCGTCAACGAATGCTCGGACAATTTCTTGTACGCGCTCGACGTCCTGATCCACGTCAAGTCCTACTTTAATTTTTATAGTGGTGCATCCAAATTCGTTCAGCGCCCTAGCGCTCCCCAGATAGGAATCCTCGTTGTCTCCAATAATTGCGTTTACCGCGACGCTTGAATTTTGTGGAAACTCAATTGGAACAAATGCCGATTCCAACGCGGCACATAGCCATAAGGAATCTTCGATGGGCTCGTAGTTGGGAAAGGGACTGAACTCACCCCAACCCGAAGGCCCCGCTAACAGAATTCCTTCTCGCCTCCGAACTCCTCGAAACTCTTTTTGCAGGGTAACCGAAAAGAACTCAAGTTCGGGAAAAGCAAGCAACATAAAAACTACGGCCGCTTCGGGAAGCGTCCAAAATCAGGCTCACGCTTTTCCTTGTAAGCATCGCGACCCTCTTGGGCTTCCTCGGTCATGTAAAACAGGAGTGTTGAGTCCCCCGCCAGTTGTTGAATCCCGGCAAGACCGTCGTCGACTGCATTATGTGATGCCTTCAGCATGCGAAGTGCGAGAGGCGACATGGCGAGCATTTGTGATGCTAAGTCGCAAGTCGCAATCTCAAGGTCTTCAAGCGGGACTACTTCGTTGACCAAGCCCCAGTCGTAGGCTTGCTCTGCGCCGTATTGATTGCACGTGTACCAGACTTCACGCGAGCGCTTTTGTCCGACAATTCGTGCGAGTAGACCTGATCCGTATCCACCATCGAATGACCCAACTCTGGGACCGGTTTGACCAAAACGCGCATTGTCGGCTGCAACGGTCAGATCACACACCACATGGAGAACATGACCACCACCAATTGAATAGCCAGCAACCATGGCGATTACCGGCTTCGGCAGCCGGCGGATTTGGACCTGAAGGTCAAGAACGTTAAGGCGACCGATTCCTTTATGGGCGACCTCGTCGTCGCCGATGTAGCCATCATTACCGCGGACTACTTGATCTCCTCCGGAGCAAAATGCGAGATCCCCTTGTCCCGTCAGAATAATGACGCCGACGCGATCATCGTCACGGGCCGCATTAAACGCATCACTTAACTCAAAAAGGGTCTGCGGACGAAATGCATTTCGCTTTTCTGGCCGGCAAATCGTGATTTTTGCTATTCCTTGATAGGCGCTAGTGCCCAGACTGAAAGTGATATCGCTGAAGTCTCCCACGTTTTCCCAAGCACACGCCGCGGTGATGGACGAG
The DNA here is from genome assembly GCA_028825115.1 of Candidatus Nanopelagicales bacterium. GTDB lineage: Bacteria > Actinomycetota > Actinomycetes > S36-B12 > S36-B12 > UBA4592. Next base: position 4,422 of record JAPKAV010000086.1, read on the forward strand.
TGGGTTGGATCGGTCCAGGCTGGCGAATCAGCTGGGGCGACCGGGGGCAGTACATAGCGTTTGCGCGTGTCCATGTGCCGACATTACCTTTATCTCCTATTCTCGCCTCGTGGCAGACTCACCTATTCGTGTAATTGAACCCACCGAGATCCCTCCCGGTAGTTCCGGAGTCGCCACCGCCTTCAATGCCCTGGGCGAGGCTCTCGCCAACGGACAGGTTTTTGCGCCCATCCCACAGCAAAGCCGTCATTACTCCACGCACCAGATCCAGGCAATCCAAGAAGCGATTAATCCCAGCGCGCCATGCCACGCCGACACGGTCGCGATTTTGACGACTTCCGGGTCAACTGGAAACCCCCGCGGGGTTGAGCTCAGTGCCTCCCAGTTAAGTGCAATGAATAACTTTGTAAATTCAGGCGCGGTCATCGGAGTGCGGCTTGATGCGCCACCTAGGTGGATTTGCGCGTTGCCCGTTACATCCGTTGGTGGAGTGAACGTTCTGACCCGTTCAATTTCGGCCGGGTCACCCCCCATCGCACTCGAAAGTATCGCCGGGGGTTCGACTTTTGATCCTGATGAATTCGCGAACTCCGTGGCAAAGATCCGCAATGAACCTGTATTTGTTTCATTGGTGCCAACCCAACTCCGTAGGCTGCTCAACTCACAAAATGGAGCCCAAGCACTGCGCCATTGCACGGCCATTTTGATCGGTGGCGGACCAACTCACACTAATGACTTTCTGCAGGCACAGGATCTAGGACTACCTGTGAGCTACACCTACGGTATGACCGAGACTTCCGGTGGATGCGTGTTCAGCGGAAAAAGCGGGCCCGGCACCGATTTCACCCTTGATCCTGCGGACTCCCGAATCACTCTCCATGGTCCGAGCGTCGCTGTGGGCTATCGACCCATCGGCCACGGGGATTTCGCCCCCTTCAACTCAACATTCGTGACCGATGATTTCGGGGTCGTAGATCTGATTGGGCAGTTAGAAATTCTCGGCAGGCTTGATGACATTGTTTTGGTCAACGGAGTAAATATCTCTCGAACTGCAATTAGCAAGATCATCGAGGGGAGTTCAGCGGTACAGAGTTGTTACGTGCTTCCCAATCTCACCGCACTGATAGTTGGCTCACCTTTGGAATTTGAGGGTGAGTCAGAGCACATTCGTAACCAAATCGCACGAGAGCTCGGACCTATTGCTATCCCCACTTTCCGCGTAGTATCGCAACTCCCGACCTTGCCAAATGGCAAACTCGATCGAGTCACAATCACGAACCTTTACGGTTAACCCGTGGCCACAACAAGTGAATGGATTCAGGGCGCTCGACCGCGTACACTTCCTGCAGCATTTGCACCCGTGCTGGTGGGAACCGGTATCGCCCAGCATGCTGATTCATTCAATATTGTGCGGGCGCTCTTAGCTCTAGTCGTTGCACTAGCCCTTCAAGCCGGGGTCAACTACTCAAATGACTACAGCGATGGGATCCGCGGGACCGACAGTCAACGCGTGGGCCCGGTGCGCCTGGTGGGTCAGGGGCTTGCTCAAGCCCACCAAGTGAAGCGGGCTGCATTCCTGATGTTCGCATTCGCGATGGTCAGCGGATTAAT
>JAPKAV010000018.1 GCA_028825115.1 Candidatus Nanopelagicales bacterium
TGCTGAAAAAAGGTGGCCAGGGACGGGATCGAACCGTCGACCTTCCGATTTTCAGTCGGACGCTCGTACCAACTGAGCTACCTGGCCAACAAGTTCGGATCGCTCCGAACTAAGCGACCCCGACCGGACTCGAACCGGCGACCTCCGCCGTGACAGGGCGGCGCGCTAACCAACTGCGCTACGGGGCCAAACTTGTGATCCCAATACTACGGAAATCGTATCCCCAGCGGGGTTCGAACCCGCGTTACCGCCGTGAAAGGGCAGCGTCCTAGGCCACTAGACGATGGGGACCTGGTGCAACTGGCAAAGTGTAGGGGAGAGACCTCCGTGAACGGTACTCGCCCTCACATGTGAAGGTGGATCCGTGATTGATGTTCCATTGGCTCGGTTCGAGGAACTCGTGAGTGACTCCTTAGACACTATTCCCGAGGGACTCGTGGCGCTGATGGAGAACGTAGTTGTGTTCGTGGAGGAGCAAAAATCTGGTCGACCCCACCTGCTGGGTTTGTATCACGGAGTCCCGCTCACAAAACGCGGAACCGGATATTCGGGATTTCTCCCCGACCACATCACGATTTACCGCAAACCCATCTTGCGAATGTGTGGATCAGAGGAAGCCGTGGTTCGCCAAGTCGGGATAACGGTGATCCATGAAGTGGCACATCACTTTGGGATCAGCGACGAGCGCTTACACGAGTTGGGCTACGGGTAGACTATGAACCATGCATATTTCTGACTCGGTCTATTTTATTAGTGGTGGGGCATCTGGTCTAGGAGAGGCTGCTGCGCGACGCTTAGCAACTATAGGGGCCGCAGGCGTTATTATCTCCGACTTAAATCTGGAAGCTGCACAAAAACTTGCGTCAGAATTGGGCGATATTGCACTTGCAGTGCGGGTCGATGTGCAAAACACGGATGAAATCACGGCTGGCATGGACGCTGCGATTACCCGCTTTGGTCGCATTGACGCGGCAATTAACTGTGCGGGGATCGGTTGGGCTGAGCGAACTCTCGATCGAGAAAATAATGCCGCACCAATTGACAACTACCGTCGAGTGATCAACATCAACCTCGTAGGAACTTTCAACGTCACCAGAATGGCTGCGTCACATATTGCCAAGAACGAGCCACAAGACTCCGGGGAGCGGGGAGTGATCGTGATGACCGCGTCCCTCGCTGCCTTTGATGGGCAGATTGGACAAGCCGCGTACAGCGCGAGCAAAGGCGGCATCGTTGGAATGACACTTCCGTTGTCCCGTGATCTCGCAGCTACCGGGATCCGAGTCATGACCGTTGCGCCAGGACTCATTGATACCCCAATCTACGACACCATGCCGGAAGGTTTGAAAGAGCGGCTGGCATCAACACCGGTATTCCCAAAGCGTTTGGGTTTGCCAGACGAATATGCACACCTGGTGCAGGCGATCCTGGAAAACAGTTACCTCAACGGCGAAACCATTCGACTAGATGCGGCATTGCGCATGGCACCGAAGTAGTAGTTACTGTGTAGCAGCCCGGTTGAGTCGGTCTCGAATTGCTGAAGCGATCCCACCACCTGTGGGCGGAACAGCGTAAATAACTGCTTCACTAGATTTGTCGGCTTCGCGTAAAGCCGAGTACAGAACGTGAGCATATTGATCAGCATTTTCAGGCGAAGCAATTCGATTAAATCCAACCGGTGTCTGAATATCTTGCATCGCAATCAGTGCACCGCCCCGGGAATTTCTTAGTTCAGACTCTGAGGTGAGCACCAGTTGCTTCTTGGGTGTGTAGTGGGACGCGAGAGTGCCGGGTGCTCGCACGTGACTTTCGTTACGTGAAAGATGCACGATTGTGTTTATATCTTCGGCCGTGACGCCGCCATGACGAAGAATGATTGGTTTTGGCCCAGTTGCATCAATAATTGTTGATTCGACTCCGATCCGTGAGTCCGCTCCGTCGAGAGCTAGGTCGTCTTGCGCAAGATACTCATTGAGTTCTTCAACCGCGTGCGCAAGTGACGTGGGACTCACATTGCCGAAACGGTTTGCACTCGGCGCGGCGATCCCTGCCGCCGGATCATTCTTTTCTTTGGCCAGGGCTGCGAGGACCTGTCGGAAGACGGGGTGCTGCGGAACTCTTATGGCGATAGTGTCTTGGCCACCGGTGAGATAGTCACCCGCCCGGGGGAGCCGCTCAAGAACCAAGGTCATGGGTCCGGGCCAAAATGCGGTTGCAAGATTTTTGGCATATTCGGGAATTTGCGCGGCCCATGCGCTGACATGTTCCTGGCCAGAGATGTGAACGATCACGGGGTGGTTCGCCGGTCGATTCTTTGCGGTGAAGATCCGGGCTACGGCAATTTTGTTGTCGGCGTCAGCGCCGAGGCCATAGACCGTTTCGGTGGGCATAATGGCTAGATGTCCCTGTGCGAGCGCATTTGCCACCTCGCTGGGATTTGTTACTTCACGCACGGTTGAACTCTAGCCATCGTGGATTCTGGGTAGTTTTGTAAGGGAATGGTAAAGATTGTGTTCGGGCTCGGCAAAGTATTGATTTTGGTGGAGCCAATCGGGTTCACGGTCGCTCTAATGGTTACAGCAACTAATTCAGGAGGAACAAAATGACCATTGCACCCGAGAGCATTAATCCAGATAGAACAATGAATATTGACACATTGGCTCAAGAGCCAGTGGATCCAAAACTTGATCCAAATCCAACTTTCGATACACCGGAAAGTGCAACTCCCAAAGGTAAATCCCGAGTCGGCTTGATAATTACCGGAGCAGCGATCACAGCACTTTTCGGTGGAGCAGTAGGTGGGGCAGTTGGCTACACGGTTTCTCAGAGTAATTCGAGTTCACCCATCGCGGTTTTATCCGGTGGTTCAATTGAGCCCGCAACTGGATCAGTCGCCGCGGTCGCCGCGGCTGTGCAACCTTCCGTGGTTCAACTAAATGTGTCGGGATCGCAGGGTGATGGGACCGGAACCGGATTTGTTGTAAGCTCAGACGGATACATCGTTACCAATGATCACGTGGCAGGCGATGCAGGAAATGACGGAACCATCGATGTAACTTTTGTTGACGGTTCAACCGCGACGGGAACGCTTGTAGGAGGCGACCCGGGTTACGACATTGCTGTTGTCAAAGTCGATCGCACTGAACTACCCGCGTTGACGCTGGGTAGTTCCGACACAGTCAACGTGGGCGACATTGCCATTGCAATTGGTTCACCGTTGGGGCTGCAAGGGACCGTGACTTCGGGAATTATTAGTGCACTTAATCGCCCGGTAACCGCAGGCGGTCGGGGGGATACGGCGTACATCAACGCAATTCAAACAGATGCTGCGATTAATCCCGGTAACTCTGGTGGGCCACTTGTGAACATGGCCGGTGAAGTAGTTGGAGTTAACTCTGCAATTGCAACAGTGGGCAGAGGTGATGCCGTGGGAAGCATCGGACTTGGTTTTGCAATCCCAATTGATACAGCGAAACGAATTGTCGATGAACTGATTAATACCGGAACATCCCAAACTCCGGTAATAGGTGTTCAACTCGACATGGGCTTCGAAGGTCCCGGTGGAGCTGTCGCACAAGTAACTGCGGGGTCACCGGCTGAGGCCGCTGGGTTGCAAGAAGGCGACGTGATTACCAAAGTCGCTGGCAACTTGATCAGTGACTCAACCGCTTTGATAGTTGCTATTCGCGCAAATGCTCCGGGAGATGAAATTGAACTCACCGTGCTACGCAATGGCGACACACTCTCAGTCAACGTAACTCTTGCGACGGCTGAAAAAATTTAAGCACAAGTGGCTTTTGTCATGACCCCAAAGAGCCTGAGCCCGCCGTGACCTCCTCCACGGCGGGCTCAGTTCTATCGTGTGATGACCGTGACGCACTGCAATTCCTCGACGGTGAAAATAGTGTTTCCGGTTCTGCTGAACCGGACGGCGAGTGAGGCGCCGCTGTGAGCGCCGTGGGCACCCCCCGAGGTGCGGGTTTGGTGTTTATTGGGCAGAGTTATCTCGTGATGAATCCACTTTCTATCGCGCGTGAGCGAATCGCCTCAGGTTTTAGACGCATGGTGTCTGGGGAGTCCGACGGAGCACCCGAATGGGTGACGCAATTAAGCCGCGGCGTCGATAAGGGTTATTTTGGTCCTGGTTCGGCAACGTGGGTTGTGCATGGCTCCCTGCCCACGTTGGTGGGTGGCGTGCGCTCATTGCTCATGCAGGCGTTGCACCCCGGTGCTCTTGCCGGCGTTGACGAGCATTCGCGCTACGAAGCGGACCCCCTTGGTCGCCTGGCAGGAACTACACAGTGGCTGACGGTTGTGACATTTGGTGATACCGAGATGGCTGAGCGAGAGTGTGCTCGTGTTCGCGGAATGCATCGAAAAGTAACTGGGAGTTACATAAACGCGCACGGTCAAGAAATGGATTACAAGGCAACAGATTCAGATCTCTTGCGTTGGGTTCATGTCGCTTTTGCAGACTCATTCTTAGCCGCGCATTTAGTGTGGGGTGGGCCAATCCCTGGCGGCCCGGATCAGTACGTGCGCGAGTGGGCGATCGCAGGCGAGATGGTCGGCGTCATCGACCCGCCTCGAAGTTTTGATGAACTACAAGACCAACTCAACGCTTTCAGACCAGATCTTTGTGGTGGTGAACGGGCACTTCGCACGGTGAGATTTGTGAGAAATGCGCCGGTCCCACTTGCTGCAAAAGCACCATACAGTGCGCTTTTTGCAGGTGCGGCCGCAACAATGCCGAAATACCAGCGGGAACTATTGGGCCTACCCACAATCCCAATGACAGCCGTTAAGCCGGTGGTGACGGCAATGCTGGGGAGTCTAGGTTGGGTGCTGGGACCTACTTCTCCCTCAATGAATGCCGCAAATGAGCGGGTTGCGACATGCCAAGAGACCCCCGGTTCGCCATAACTACCCCCGCTCGGGTGATGATGTCGTACATGCGATCGCTGCGGCCGAAAGGTCGACTTCTCCCAGCGCGGACAACCACCGTCGTGGTGTGCGCTGCCATTTGCCTGTCATCTCTTGGGTTGGCGGCTCACGCGGAAGAAGCACCGGCCCCTGCGCCGGCTCCGGTGGAACCAGCTGTGCCCGCCCCAGCCCCTCCGGCCATGCCCACCGCACTCGGCAGTTGGTGCACGAGCTTGTTCCCGATGTCGGTCAAGAAGCAACGCAACCGAGCCCGAGCTTTGATGGTGGGGAAAGTAAATCTTGACAAGGGAGGAACATACTCACTCACGGAAAGTCCCGACTGGAGACCGCAATCTTCAGCAGACCTCTCCGGAAATCGGCATATCAATTCGCTGCGCTGGGCCTTGCCGCTCTTGTTTCGTGGGGTCAATACGCAGAACCAAGCGATGGTGGACCGATTCAGACAACTGATGTACTACTGGATCGACCACCATAAAGGAAAGCGCTCTTACTGGGTGAACGCATCAATTTATGGTGGTTTGCGAACTCAAACACTTGCTTGTGCTTGGCAAACATTGCAGGATCCAATTATTCAGCAGGCAGCGGTGCGGGACGCAACCTCGATGTGGAAGACATATCGTGGTGGGATTGATGTCAAGATTGGTGCCAATAACACAGACCTCACTCGCCAATTAGGCGCCCTCGCAACTTTCTGTTCCGTAGGAGATGTCAATCTGCGAAATGCTGCTTGGAGTCATCTTGTAGCTATCGCCCGAGGAGTAATTAATAGTGATGGCAGTGATGTTGAAGGTTCCCCACATTATGCAATGTATATGGAGAAGCTACTGTCGACGGTTGAGGCAGCAGCAGCCACATGTGGGATACCTAACGAACCAATTCCACAACTTCGTGGATTGCTGTACGGTTTTGTTGCACAGGCAGTCCGGCCTGATTTCAAACTTGAATCACTCGGTGATACCGCCTCAGTTGAACTTCGCCGAACTTTCGGAGTCGGAGACTGGCGCGCGGATTGGTTGCGCAGTAAAGGTGCGATCGGAACGCCACCCACCCCGGTCTACAGGGCTTACGACGGTGGCTACATTTTCGGCCGCCATTCGTGGACTCTCAGTGGCTCGGGTGCGCCGGATAGTTATTACTCGCTGCGATACAAGGGTATTCGACCAGCCACAGCTCATACCCATGACGATGGCGGATCATTGACTTTCTATTCTCGTGGAGTGCCCTGGATTTCGGATCCGGGCCCGTACCGTTACAACTCCAGCTCGTTACGATCTTTTGTGAAAAAACGGGCGGCTCATTCCACATTCACAGTCTCCAATACAAAATACAAGCGCTGGAAGGGCGTGATTAAAACCAAAAGTCGTTCCGACTCCCGCTCTGGAGGAAACGACTATTCATGCTTGGTTGATAAGTCGTGGAAAAAGTCCGAAATAACCCGCTGTGTGACTTATGTTCGCGGAAGCGATGCACTCGTTGTCGCAGATTACATAAATGCAACCAAAGTCAAAGTCCCTAAGAAAAAGCGGAAGAACTACAAGAAACGCGAAATAACTCAACGTTGGCAAATTGGTCCCGGAATCGGCGTTGAAGGCACCGAGGGCCAGTTGACACTGGTGTCGGGTGATCAGCGAGTTGATGTAATCAAGGCAGGTGTTGGTGACTGGAATTTGAGTTCAGCGGCAGAAGGCTCTTCAATTGGTTGGCACACCACGGACTGGGGCGTAAAGGCACCTGGGACGGTTTTGTCACGGTCAACCACTGTTCCCCGCAAAGGCGATCAACAAGTGATGGTTACGGTATTCGTGCCAAGAGGATCAGCCGAGAGTGTTCCTGTGCAAATCGGTGATGGAACGGTCACAATCACCCGAAACGGCAATCCCGTGACTTTAGAATTTCCTGCTCCCTAAAGTAGTAGTTCTTCAACTTCGGGTCGTCGTGGTAGTGACGCGGCTGCGCCCACGCGCGTTGCGGTTAATGCTCCGGCAGCACTTGCCCAACGCAACGCTTCATTTAATGGCTGCCCTTCATTCAACGCAGCTGCAAGTCCGCCACAGAAGGCATCCCCCGCGGCAACCGTGTCAACGGGGACAATTCGAAATGCTGCTGCCTGCCCCGATGCGGTCGCTGTTGACCACACTGCACCCTTCTCTCCGCGTGTGATGATCACGGAGCCCACACCCAAATCAACAATGGATGTCGCGACCTCAACGAAGTCGAGCATAGATATACAAGGGTTTCCTTCCAACGTACATAGCCCCTGAGCTTCGTGCTCATTGGGAACCAAGTAGTCGACGAGAGGGAAAACTGATGGAGGGAAGTCACGTACAGGCGCGGGATTCAGAATCGTGATCGCTCCCAATTCCTTCGCCACCCTCAAGGCTCTTTCCGTAGTCTGGACGGGCACTTCACCTTGGGTGAGTACTACCCCGATCCGGTGCTCACCCGCGATTTCCCTCAGCGACGTTTCGACACTGTCTTCGCTCAGAAAGTTGTTGGCACCGGAGACCACAATTATGCGATTCTCGCCGGAGCTTTCCACTTCGATAATCGCCATCCCGGTACTGATATCCGGCACCTGACTCACGAGAGAGTCGATTCCCTCGTCTGTGAGGGTCTGGATCAAGCCGTGTCCGAATTGGTCTGATCCAACAGCGCCGATCATGGCAACTTGGGCGCCAAGTCGGGAAGCTGCAACGGCCTGATTGAGACCTTTCCCGCCAGGTGCCTGCTCGAAAGTTTTGCCAAGAACGCTTTCGCCGGATGCTGGGAAAGCGTCTAGTGTCAGAACGAAGTCTGTGTTAAGACTTCCGACAACCACTACGACTGATTCAAGCGGGTTCGATTTAATGTTTGCGGGTGTACTCACAGAGAGATAATGTCATGTCAGTAGTTCGGTTGTGTTGGCCATCAGAAGTTAGGAGAGTTCATGAAACTTGTACTAGGCAGCGACCATGCCGGATTTGAGCTCAAATGCGCTCTGAGCGCATGGCTACTTGACCTGGGTCACCAGATTTACGACGTAGGTGGCTTCAGCGAAGAACGGGTTGACTACCCAGAGTTCGGAGCAGAGCTTGGCCGCGTTGTGGCCGCAGGTGAAGCGGAATTCGGAATTGCTGTCTGCGGTAGCGGCCAAGGGATCTGCATGGCGGCAAACAAAATTCATGGAATTCGCGCCGCCCTCATCCGAACGGTCGAAGATGCACAACTGGCACGAGCGCACAACAACGCTAATGTAGCCTGCTTTGGAGGACGGGTGACTGATGCTTCACTTGCACAAGAAGCTTTTGCCGTTTTTATGTCCACGCCTTTTGAAGGTGGGCGTCATGCTGATCGAGTGGCCCAACTCAATAAACTGACTTAGCGGATCCTTTTCTGGGATATAATCGTCTCACCAGATAGGCTAGCGGAATTCTACGTGTTTAGGAGTAAAGATGAATAGCATCAGCAAGTTTGCGTCAGTCGGCGCGATCAGCATTCTTGGCTTCACGGTTCTGGCGGGTTGTTCAAGCGGCGATGACCCTGCAACCGACACAACTACCTCCTCAGAGTCAAACCAAATGCTCCCACCGGTCATTGTCACGGCGGATCAAACTGATGCGTCGGCCACAGTTGGCGCTTTCATCGACATTGTGGTTGATGACCCAGCAAATACGACGATCGCGGTCGACAATGCCGAGGTACTTGAGGTTATACAAGGTAAAGATGACGGAAGTGCGACTTTTAACCCAGGTGCCGAGGCGCTTTCCCCAGGAACAGCCACTATTACGGTCACCAGTCCCGATGGTTCAATTCGAGACATCGTGGTAACAGTCTCCTAAAAGGTAGCGCTTTCCGGCAAACTTACTCTGACTAACATGTGTACGGTGACGACTCGAATAGCCCTCGCAACCTGCGAGCAACTTCCCGGCCTTGACCCTGATGACCAGCCACTAATCAATCTTTTTCGCAAGATCGGGATTGAGGCGGCGCCAGCCATATGGTCTGATTCGAGCATTGATTGGACGCTGTTTGATCAGATAATTATTCGAAACACCTGGGACTACACCAATCGGCTAGAAGAATTCTTAGCGTGGGCGAAATCGAATAAGTCCCGGATTCGAAATTCATTCGAGACTATTCGATGGAATTCCGACAAGATCTACCTCAAAGATTTAGCTTCCGCGGGGTTTCCCGTGGTTGACACTCAATTTGTGTCAGGCGCGGACAGCGATTGGGACCCACCGAATACCGCGGATTTTGTGGTCAAACCAACGGTCTCTGCCGGCAGCCAGGACACTATGCGCTTTCCCGCGGATAGGCCGGGTTCGAAGCGCAATGCTCAAGACCTCATCAATCGAATTGTCTCCCATGGAAAAACTGCAATGGTGCAGCCATACTTGGCAGCTGTTGATGAAGTGGGAGAGACTGCGCAACTTTTTATTGGTGGCGACTATTCGCATGCAGTCCGCAAGGGCCCACTTTTGGCCCCCAATGTGCTAGCCGACAAAGAACATGGTCTATTCCTCAAAGAAGACATTTCGCTACGGGACCCAAGCCAGGCACAACGTGAATTGGCAGACGCGGTACTCGCATACGTTGATAGGAGTTTTGGCACTCCGCTCTACGCGCGGGTTGACTTGCTCGATGACTCCTTCGGGAGACCGGTCATTTTGGAACTGGAGTTAGTGGAACCTTCGATGTTTTTTGTGACGGCCCGCGACTCTGCTGAGCGATTGACGACTCTTTTTATCGAATAGCCCTATCTCTGTAATGAAATATTTACCCGAATGTGGGTAAATATTGTGATTTTTAGTTGCGGGGTTCCGCGGAGGCGAAGACGAAGCCGTGTACGCGGGAACCAAGTTTGCGCAGGTCGGTCTAGCCGGTGCCCGGGATCGAGAACTGCGGGAGAAGGGGATCCGCGTCACCGGCCTGTGCCCGGCCGGTGTAGGCACAGAGTTCGCAGTTGGTGCCGGCCGCGCTTAAAACGATGCACGTTTCGCCGACTGGCTGGTGGCCGATGACGTCGCCCATGCAGTCGTCTCAGTGCTCCAGCAGCCTCGCAATGTCCGCACTACCATTTGGCAGCTGTGGTCCATGGGCCAACAGAGCTAGTGGCAATTCCCATTCGGAGCCAGATTATCGCGCCAGAGGCCGACCAATAGGATTCGACGGTGCATTGGGGTCGCTAGCTCAATGGTAGAGCTGCGGACTTTTAATCCGTAGGTTCGGGGTTCGAGTCCCCGGCGACCCACAACTCGCAAGTTTCGCACCCTTTGATGGATTCAGTTTTCGTGCTCACACTCAGGAACTGAAGGATTCTCTCTGGGGCTACATGGGAAATCCAACATAAGGCCTTTGTGCACGACATGTTCTCGGACCCATTTCGCGAACCCATGTGTGTAGGAGTCGAAGGAGTGTAATTTTTCCAAGCTTTCAGTAGAGTTAGATTATCGCAGACACGTAGGCGAAAGGGCCTGTCGTATGACCATGCTTGGAATTGACCTCGGGACGGGGTCAGTGAAGTGCGCCTTGGTGAACGAGTTTGGCCAGGTACTTGCACGAGCCGGTCAAAGCTATTCAGTCCGTTCTACACAGCCTGGCTGGGCAGAGAGCGATCCTCGTGAGTGGCTTGAGGCTACACAAAATGTTGTAATGCGTGTTTTAACCGGTTCGAACGAGACGCTCAGTTCAGTCGGCTTCTCAGGGCAAATGCATGGAGTGGTTGTTGCTGATCGCCATTTAAAACCCTTGCGCCCAGCAATCCTTTGGGCTGACAGCCGAGCCGCCACGCAAGCTGAGCGGATGGCTCGTGAGATGGATGCAGAGTTGTTAGCGCACCTAGGGTCACCAGCAGTCCCAGGTTTCGCTGCAACGACACTCGCTTGGCTTGGGCGTCATGAGTCAGATCTCCTTAAGCGTGCGTCTCACATTTTGCAGCCTAAAGACTGGCTGCGGGCTGCACTTGGTGGCAGCATCGGAACAGACCCGAGTGACGCCTCAGGCACGTTGCTCTTTGATGTAGGAGTAGGCCAGTGGTCAAAGGAAGCTGTGACTTGGTCTGCAATCGATCCAAAGCTGCTACCCCCCGTGCGAGCATCCCAGTCAGATGGCGGAATCGTGCAGTTTGGGAGCCGAGAGATTAAGAGTGCAATTGGTGGAGCCGACACGGCTTGTGTTGTGGCTGGTCTCGGGCTTGTTCCCGGCCAAGGTTTTATTGCTGTGGGGAGTGGTTCCCAAACTGTTCGCGTTCTTGAAGGACCAACCCTCGATTCGAGCCTGTGCACGCACACGTTTGCTGTGGTGGGAGAACCCGGTGCGGGTTGGTACCGAATTGGGGCGGTCCAGAACGCCGGACTCTCTCTGAATGCGGCACTTAAGTGGCTTGGTGGTTCCATCGAAGAAGCGACGGCCGCGCTCGCGGAAGGAATCCGAGACGATGACCCGTTGTATGTTCCTTATGTCGCTGGAGAACGGACACCGTTCATGAACCCGAACCTCCGCGGCTCGTTGCATGGCTTGTCATTAGGAACGGACCGTTCAGCTCTACTGCGAAGTATTCTTGTCGGAGTCGCTCAGGCAGTGGCACTGGGCGCCATTACTGTTCAGAACATTGGAGCGTCTTTGCCGCGGCCGACGCCTTTAGTGGGAGGTGGAACCCATGACCCGGTGTTTCGCCAGCTCCTTGCGGACTCGACCGGGTTGCCCTTAGCAGTGATGGATGCACCTGATGCCGCGGTGATCGGGGCCGCGCTACTAGGAGCGGGCCTCACGAGTATCCCTGTTCCACCCGATTGGTCTGAAGTAGTTGTGCCCAACCCAGAAACTGTGGAGTATCTTTGTGCTCAACGCGACACAATGATCAAAAAAATAACCGAACAGGAGAATCCATGAAGATAGTAATTGGATCGGATCATGCTGGTTTCACCCTTAAAGAAACTTTGCGAGCGTGGCTTATGGAGCAGGGGCATCAGATCGTGGATGTGGGGACTTTCAATAAGGAGCGGTGTGATTATCCGGACTTCGGAGCCATGGTTGGACGTGCGGTAGCAGAGGGAGAAGTCGAAAGTGGAGTTCTGGTGTGCGGGAGTGGGCAAGGTATTTGTATGGCCGTGAACAAAATTTCCGGTGTGCGTGGTGGTGTGATTCGAGATTCGCGTGATGCGGAGATGGCCCGCAGACACAATGATGCCAATGTTGCGTGTTTTGGCGAGCAAATAACTGCACCCAACGTCGCCATGGACGCGCTTCACGTTTTCTTGACCACACCATTTGATGGCGGGCGTCATGAGGGGCGCATTGCGATGATGAGTCGCTTGGATGAAACTCGCGGAGTGTCGACGAAATAAGAAAATATTTGAATAGATACGGCGACGCAACTCTTAACCAATAAACCTTTTGTGCTCTAAAAATCCCGCTACTGTGAAACCTATGGGGATTTGCTTCGTACCGTTGTCGCTGGCTTTGGCTTGGATGTTCTTCCTGCCGGTGGGCATTATTTTTATTTTCAGTGGCTTTATTTATACTGTTTTTGCTAACTCGACCGCTCAGAGCCTCGGTTGGATGTCCAATGGATTCCAGAAAGAAATCGGATTTGTTAGTTGGGGTATTGGCGCTGCAGGTCTTGTCGCCTCGGGCATGGGTTCGGACGCCTAGATCGTGTTGTCCATTGTCGTGAGCCTCTTTCTTTTATTGGCAGCGGACTTCCTCTTTTTTTACGGGCCTTGTTGTTCTCGAACGGCAGCATTGGTGGTTGAGAGATGTTAAAACTTGCAACTGAATCTGATATTGCGTCCTTTCTGGATCGAAATGCGAACTGGTCTCGAATCGACAATGCCTTGAGCGCGGAGTTCATCGCACCAAATTTTTTACTGGCAATTAAATTGGTTAATTCGGTTGCGGTGATTGCCGAGAAAATGGATCACCACCCGGATATTGATATTCGCTGGAACAGAGTGTTGTTCGCTGTGAGCACCCATTCCGCGGGTGGTATCACTTCTCTTGATTGTGAACTTGCCACGGTGATTGATTCGGTGGCACTTGAATTGCGTGGGAGTTGAGCGTGGGATCGAAAAGCTATGACCTGGCGTGGGGGACCGTACTGCGAACCACCACCGTTTTACATCGTGCAATTCACACGTTAAGCAAGGGGAGACTAGGTCGTCGTTTTCCGGGTGGTGCTCAGGTGGTATGGATCACGACCCTTGGGCGCAGGAGTGGTGAATGGCGCAGGACCCCGCTGCTAGCGGTTTTCGATTCTGGTGGATGGGGAATCGCTGGTTCCAATGCTGGTCAAGAAGAAATCCCTGGTTGGGTATTCAATGTGCGAGCTCATGGCCAAGGCAAGATTGAGATTGACGGTGAAGTGAGTGAAGTAGTGTTCTCAGAAGTGCAAGGCGAAGAGGCGGCACGTATATATACCGGTTTAGTTGATGCATGGTCGTCCTATCGGATGTATCAGAGAAATATTGTGAGGGACATTCCGGTCTTTCGAGTGACCACGCTGACACCCCCCTAAGTGTGGGTCGTGCTCCCCAGGTAGGGAAACACTATTCCAATCGTGACAAGGACAATCCCGACCCAGGCAATAGGTTCCGCGCCAGATTTAAATGCGATGAGCGGGATCAAAAACACGGTTTTGGTGCCTATTTCGGCCCACGGCGCATAAGCCAAACCTAAAGGGATTGTCTTCACGGACAAGGAAAGCATGATGAAAGCGAGTCCGTACCCGTCCAGTCAGGCTGCAGTCCACCAGGCGTGTGAAAAGCTGTTGGAGAGCTTCAAGACTGTGGCTGTGGCTTGGACTCTCCGCTAGTCACAAAGCGATATTTACACGCCGTTGATCAGCACCGGATGAAGGCCGGTAGTCGCAGTGCCGCATGATGTGCCGGTGGCCTCCCCCCAACAAGTCAATCTGCTCAGTTGCGAGAACGTGTCAAAAGCATTTGGGGAGCGCCCGCTACTTCGCGATGTTTCCCTTGGCGTGAGCAAGGGGGAACGCATCGGAGTCGTAGGGCGAAATGGTGCCGGCAAAAGCACCCTGCTCCGGGTTCTGGCCGGGGCGGAACCACCCAACTCAGGCCGAGTCACCCGTGGAGCGAGTGTGGTCGTAGGTGAACTTGACCAGGTGGGGACCAGCGCAGAGCACGCTACGATTCGCAGCCACGTTTTGGGAGATCGAGACGAACATGATTGGGCCGGGGACTCGGCGGTACGGGAAATCTTGACCGCCCTGTTAGGCGGTTTCCAGTCCGAGCAGCTTGACCGGCGGATTTCAGATCTCTCTGGAGGCGAACGGCGCCGCGCCTATTTGGCAGAACAACTCATTCGTGAAGTTGATGTGCTTTTCCTTGATGAACCGACGAACCATCTTGATGTTGAGATTATCGCGTGGCTTGCAGCTCATCTGAAAAGTAGGCCGAAGATTGCAATTGTCACCGTGACACATGATCGCTGGTTTCTGGATGAAGTGTGTGATCACATGTGGGAGGTGGTCGGTGGAAACGTCGAGGAATACGTAGGCGGGTATTCCGCCTTCGTTCTGGCAAAAGCCGAGCGCATGCGCCAGGACGCGGTGAGTGAATCTCGAAGGCAAAACTTGATGCGAAAGGAACTTGCCTGGTTGCGGCGGGGCCCGCCGGCGCGAACTACCAAACCCCAGTTCCGAATCGATGCAGCCAATGAATTGATTGCCGCCGAACCGCCACCGCGCAATGCGGTTGAGTTGTTGGAATTCGCTAGCGCTCGTTTGGGCAAAACTGTTTATGAACTGCATGACGCCAAAATCGGTTTTGACACGCGAACCCTCATTGATCACATCACGTGGAATATCGCACCGGGTGCGCGGATTGGAATTTTGGGTCCAAACGGTGCGGGAAAAACTTCGGTCCTACGGTCTATTCTGGGTGACTTGCCATTGCTCGCGGGTAAGCGCGTTGAGGGCGTGACCGTTAAGCCAGGGGTTTTGAGCCAGCACCTCGCGGATTTGGATTTGAGTAAGTCCGTAATTGACACTGTCTCCGAGGTTGCCAACTACATTGAATTGGGCAAAGGAAAACAACTCAGCGCCAGTCAAGTATGTCAACGCCTTGGTTTTGATCATGATGGTCAATTCACGCGAGTTGGAGAGCTCTCAGGCGGCGAGCGTAGGCGCCTTGAGCTCACCCGAATCTTAATGTCCGAACCTAATATTTTGGTTCTGGACGAGCCAACCAATGATTTTGACGTGGAAACATTGGCTGCTTTGGAAGACTTACTCGATGGGTTTCCCGGGACACTGCTGATCATTTCCCATGATCGATATTTCCTGGAACGGGTATGCGACAACTTTGTTGCGGTGATGGGGGACCGCGCGTTTACGGATCTACCCGGCGGCATTGAACAGTATTTGGAGTTTCGGAGAAACATGCTTTCGGTCGCCTCGGGTAAATCTGATGTGAGCGCCGAAGACGAAAGTGGGAGGAAATCCATGCTCACTCCAGCTCGAGAGCGGGAACTGCGCAAGCTCTCAGACAAGTTGGAGCGTCAACTTTCCAAACTCGATGCGCAGATTATTGGAATCCATGACCAAATGCTCGAGTTCACGAGTGATTTTGAACGCGTAGCGCAGCTTGATCAGGATCTTCGGGAATTAAATGAAAAGAAGGAAAAAATCGAAGTGCAGTGGCTAGAGACAGCGAACGAGCTTTCGGGTGGACGCTCGTAATCTGGCTGGGAATAGAATGGGATCATGAACAGAGCCAGTCCGACCTTGCCGGTACGTCAATTAGGACCATGGCAGGTGTCGGCTGTCGGATTGGGCGCGATGCCACTGTCTTTTGCAGGCATGCTGGACCACCGTGAACAAGCAATTGCAACAATTCACCGGGCGATCGATCTAGGGGTTACTTTCATTGATTCGGCGAATATTTATGCACCCAGCGCGGATACGGTGGGACATAACGAAGCTCTCGTCTGCGAAGCATTATCACTGTACTCCGGGCCCGCAGATATTTCCCATATTGTGGTGGCAACAAAAGGCGGTATAACCAGGGGTGAAGGCGAAACTTGGTCGCGTGATGGGAGCGCATCAGGGCTCAAGGCTGCATGTGAGGCCAGCATGGCCGCGCTAGGTGTAACCATCATCAGCCTGTACCAACACCACCGACACGATCCACGCGAAACCTACACCGACCAAATGAGAGGCATCGCGGCCTTACGCGATCTGGGCTGGGTGCGTGAGGTGGGAATTTCAAATGCAACTTTTCCCGAGCTTGAAGTCGCACTTGAAGTCTTGGGGGGGCCGGGCAGTGGTGGTGTGGTCTCCGTACAAAATGAATTCTCCCCGCGTGTGCGTGAAGATCGAGACGTCTTGGATCGGTGTACCGAACTAGGTATTGCTTTTCTGCCGTGGTCACCACTTGGCGGATCTCATCATGCCAAGAACCTGGAGTCGCAGTTTGGTGAATTTGCCGCAGTTGGCACTGAACATAGCGCAACCACACAAGAGATTGCCCTGGCCTGGTTGCTCAAACTCTCGCCCGTTGTAATCCCCATTCCTGGTGCAACAAAGCCTGTGACAATCGATTCGATTGTCCACTCATTGAGTATCGAACTCACAGATTCACAATTCGAGCGTCTCAGCGCAACTGAGCCTTTCGGGGAGACAATCTATCCGGATTCCGAGCCAAGGAGCCTACTGCGTTGAGCCAAGCATCAGAACAAGTTAAAAAAAAAGTACTCATTGTGGGTGCAGGTTTCGGGGGATTAACAGCTGCTTCTGCATTGGCCAAGAAAGGGAATGTGGAGATAACAGTAATTGATCGTCACTCCTACCAGCTTTTCTCCCCGCTGCTTTACCAGGTGGCGACCGGTGGCCTGCCCGAAGATGACATTGCTTATCCGGTTCGCGCGGCAATCCCCGGGGTAGATTTTATTCGCGGAGAAGTAATTAAGGTTTCCTTCCAAGCGAACAATATTCGCTTGGAAGACGGGAGAGTCCTGTACTTTGACCAGTTGGTTTTCGCTGTGGGAAGCATAGGCACAACTTTTGGTCTCCCGGGAGTCGAAGAAAATGCTCTGCAAATGAAGTCTTTGTATGAGGCTCGCGCTATTCGCAATCGACTATTGCGAACCTATGAAGATGTCGAGACAGGCGCAAAGCCCAAAGAAGCTTTGTGGGTGGTTGTTGTGGGCGGAGGCCCTACCGGTGTTGAAATCTCGGGGGCCGTAGCTGAATTGCAGAAAAGTATGCACCGCGAATTCCCAAAGATCGCTGAGAATGCATCGGTCACTCTGGTTGAGGCAGGTCCTCGCTTGCTGCCGTCGTTTGGTGAGAAGTCTTCAGGTCGGGCAAAAGGAGACTTAGAGCATCTCGGTGTGCAGGTGAAAGTGGATAGTGCTGTTGACCGGATGTACCCCAGTGACGTTCACTTGAAGTCAGGGGAGGTGCTGCCAGCCGGAACGATTATTTGGGCGGCCGGTGTCGCCGCGCCTGCCGAGTGGAATGACTTGGGCGAAACTGATCGATCAAATAGATTAGTGGTGTCTGACACATTGCGCCTTCAGTCGAATGTGTGGGTCGTGGGTGATGTCGCCCACGTCGCCACAAAAGGAAAATCTCCACTCCCAATGGTTGCTTCTGTGGCAATGCAGCAGGGGCGATACGTAGCGGCAAGTATTGAAAAAATTTTAGGCGGTCAAGAGCCCAAGCCATTTACCTATAAAGACAAAGGGCAAATGGCCACGATCGGTCGTAGGCGGGCGGTTGTTGAGTTGCCCAGTGGGCCAGCCATGCACGGTACTCTCGCGTGGCTGTCCTGGTTGGGCCTACATGTGTTCTATTTAGCTGGCGGTCGAAATCGAGTATCTGTGATCGCTGATTGGTTTTGGAATTACATTTCGTGGGGGATTGGCCCCAAACGTCCAGTTATTGATTAATGGTGTTCTTAACAAATTCACTGTAGGGAACGAAACACTGGGCTGTTCGATCCGCGCGTGACCAACCCGTTGAATTCGGCCAGATTGCCCACCACGGGTAGTACTTTTTAAGTGTGACGTACGGTTTTGCGGCCTTTTCACAGATCTTTTTTGTTTGCCGTTCCACTGTCCGAGATCCTGGAAATTTCTTGGTCGGTGTTCCTAGATCGCGCTCAAGAACCATGATCCAGTTTTTCTTGACTTTAGTGCAGGGGTAGGCGCTCGTGGACCTATTTCCCGGAACTTTGGGTGTGCAAAAATTTAGCTGATCCCCCGACGTCACAGCAGCAAACTCAGCCATGGGTACCGAGAGTTTTTTGTACGCTTTTCCTGAGCGGAAAACAACATCACACCGAACCCAGCGCTCACCGGCGTTCCACTGCGCTTTGGTGGGAAAAACAGGCACGCTGTGAAATCTGGTTGGCAGCTTACGGTTTCCCAAATTCACAAAAGCATTCATTTTTTTTGAGGTGCAGGCGCGGGTTGCTTTTAAGCGAATGGATGTTTTCGCCTTTTCGGGTACAGAAAAGTTGGCAGGCAAAGTGCCACTCCAGTAGGTCTGGGCAGTATGTGGCGTGCCGCAGTCAACGGCCGGTGCGCTAGCTGCTTGGTCTTTGGTTCCGCTCGCGGCATAAGTGAAGCAAGTGCCGACTTCGGCAGCGTGGCTAGCGGGAAGGGTGGTTGCAGTTACGGCAATACTGGCGAACAGGCCAGCACAGGCCGCAAGGGCTGTGGGCTTTGGGGGAAGGAAAAGCATGAATTTACACTACCTTCCCATCAAATAATTCCCCACAAGGGTGCTCTCCAAAACCCTAGAACAACCCTGGTGAGGGAGAGGGATGTGGTTATAGAGGTCGGGTGTGGAGTGGGTATGTGGGGTGGGTTGCAAGAAAGGGGGTAGAGCGTGAACAATAAGGCCATGCCAGTAGTCAGTATCGTGAGTTTAAAAGGTGGGGTCGGTAAGACAGCGGTGACGCTCGGGTTGGCTGGTGCAGCAACCTCGCGGGGTCTTGCTTCACTCGTCGTGGACCTTGATCCCCAGGGAAATGCAACATCAATTCTACGGACGCACTCCTCAAAAACATCGGTCGCAAATGTGTTGGAGCATCCAACTCGTGCCGAAATCGAGGGAGCATTAACTCCATGTGATTGGGAAATTGGTCCTGGTGAGGTTGACGTGCTCGCAAGTCACCCGAGTGTGATCAGATTTGATTCTTGGACCCACCCCGGTAGCGCTTTCACACCGAAATTAGCCAAAGCACTTAACCAACTAGATGGATACGACCTGGTATTGATTGACTGCCCTCCCTCATTAGGTGCACTCACGCGAGAGGCGCTCGCGGCATCGGACTTGGCATTGATTGTGACTACGCCTTCGTATTTCGGGGCCCAGGGAGTTGAGCGAGCAATCGCTGAAGTGGAAGAGATCCGTAAGGGCGTTAATCCACGTCTGAAACTCGCGGGAATTGTGGTGAACCGGGTTCGGTCAGTCGCTGAAGAGCACCAGTACCGCATGAATGAATTGGGCACTTTGTACGGCAAGGCAGCCATCCTGAAGCCTTTTTTACCCGAGCGGATCGCGGTGACCCAAGCTGAAGGGTTCGGCACACCGGTCAATGAAGTCAAAACTCCCGGTGGCCGAGAAGTTGCTCGGATTTTTGATAAGTACCTTTCGACTTTATTGCGAATGTAGTTCTTCGTCATTTGCCGCAACGGCGCCAATCCCCAGAACGAGGACCCAGCCGCCGATATTTCCAGCGATAACTCCGTCCGGTTGCAGGTGGCATGCCCGGTCACAGGAATGTGTTACTGGTTGTGGCCAATGTTCCTTATGACCGTCTGACGGAAATGGATGACACCAATCCTGAGTTCTCCTCAACCGATGTGGTGCTTGTTGTCGGAGCTAGTGACGTCGTGAACCCAGCAGCAAGAACTGACAAGACAGCGCCGATTTACGGAATGACGTTCTTTTTGATCCACAAACCACTCTGTTATTCGGTGACGCGAAAGACTCACTAATGAAAGTTGTTTTTCCCTTAATGGCCTGTAGCAATTAAACGGTCCCGTAAAGCCGGTCTCCAGCATCACCGAGGCCGGGGACGATGTAGCCCTTTTCGTTAAGTTTTTCGTCAAGTCCGGCAATAACGAGGGAAACGTTTTCAGTGCGGGCGCCGTAGGCTTGTTCAAGCCGTGTGAGACCTTCTGGCGCGGCAAGCAAGCAAATCGCGGTTACATCTTTTGCACCGCGCTCCAGCAAGATGTCAATCGCTGCAATGAGTGTGCCACCGGTTGCCAGCATCGGGTCAAGTACGAAGACCTGGCGATTATGGATGTCGTCGGGCAAGCGATCTGCGTAAATCGAGGCGGTTAAAGATTCTTCATCGCGCACAAGTCCAAGGAACCCGACTTCGGCGGTCGGCATTAAGCGGACCATGCCGTTTAACATGCCCAAACCAGCGCGCAGAATCGGAACAACGAGGGGTAAGGGACGGGTCATTTCCTGGCCAACTGTGGGAGAAACCGGCGTTGTGATAGGTACCTCACCCACTTCAAGCCCACGCGTGGCTTCGTAGGCCAACAGGGTGACTAGTTCCTCTGCGAGGAGGCGAAAAGTTGCCGACGAGGTCTCTTCACGGCGAAGTCGGGAAATTTTGTGGGCAACGAGCGGGTGATCAACAACAAGAGTGTGCATGCCCTTAAGACTAGCGCAAGGCCCGAAGGGGCTCACCAATATTGGATCGAGGTCGCGCCGTGGGTGGGTAACGTGCAACTATTAAGCCATGGCAACTGATCAGGTACGTACAGAGGACCTTGATTACAGTGCTATTTTGTGGCGCGAAGATGGGGTGTGGAATTCAATCCCGGTTCCGGCGCAGCACGCCATTGTTCTTGATGACCTTTTGGCATTGTGCAAGCAATACCCCGGTGAAGGCGGAGTGTACGCCGCCGTAGGGGTGGGCGAAGAGTTCTTTATTCTGCTCCGGAACGACAACCAGAAGACCGAGGTGGTCATAAGTGACGGTGCGGCGCTGCTGGACTGGGATATAGCCGAAGACGCCGCCGACCTCATCGAGTTGGACTGGCAAGAGGGTGACTTTGAAGAGTTCGAAGCGGTCGGCGACCTAAACTTGTTTTCGAACTTTGGACTCAAATCGCAGGACCTATCTATGATCTGCGAAAACCCAGATTTGGAGCCGGATCAACAGATCTCCGAGATATTTAAGCGCATTGGCGCTGAATTTGCCTGGCAGAAGATCCACAATCAGTGAGTAGCGCCCCCAATCAAACCCGGCTACATGAAAGTTTCATGCGTCACGCCATTGAGCAAGCCAAAATTGCGGGGGGGCGGGGCGATATTCCCATCGGCGCGGTGATCGTTACCGACCAGGGAGAAATTATCGCTCGAGCAGGGAATTCCCGCGAACAACACAAAGACCCAACAGCCCATGCCGAGATCCTGGCCCTGCGTGCGGCTGGAGCGCAACTCGGCGACTGGCGGATCGCGCGCTCAACAATGTATGTAACCCTTGAACCGTGTCCCATGTGTGCGGGGGCAATCACTATGGCGCGGGTCCCACGGCTAGTCATTGGCGCGTGGAATGAGGAATATGGCGCAGTGGGTTCCCGGTGGGACCTCGTGCGCGACCAACGAATGAACCACCAAGTAGAGGTTATTCCCGGTGTGCTGGAAAACGAAACCGGGCACTTGGTTCGGGAATTTTTTAGCGAAAAACGTTAGTCTGTACCCAATGTCAACACCTCAACGAATCGGGCGTCCCAAAACTCGCCCTACCCAGCGGCCGCTCTGGTTGACCGTGGTGCTGATTTTTGTTGCCATGCTGGTCCTTTTTGGTGTGGGTTTCGGAATCGCGACCTTATTTAAGGGCTCGGGTGGAGCAGATGTCGCCGATGCGGCAGCATCTCCAAGCGCATCGGCATTGGTGGACGGCTGCACCACAGTCATGGTGACCCCCGCTGAAGTGTTACCACGCGCATCGCGGGTTACCCTCAACGTCTATAACTCAACTAAACGTGTGGGGATTGCGGGAGAGACGTCCAAGTTCCTTAATGTGCGGGGGTTCAAGATCGCAAAAGTGGAGAATGATCCATTAGGTGTGGGAGTGCAGGGCGCTGGTGAGATCCGGTATGGCGTAAAAGGCGAAGCAAATGCGAAGCTTGTGGCCTATCACTTCCCTGATGCAACCCTGATCAAAGATGATCGCGGTGGCAAGCGCGTTGACGTGGTTCTGGGCCAACAGTTCTCTGACCTCGCCGACGATGCCGAGGTAGTTGCCCAACTTGCGCAGCCATCGGCGAGCGCATCCCCTAAAGGCTGCGTAGTCCCCGAAGCTGCCCCCAGCGTTTCGGAGTCCCCTGACGAGAGCTAAAAGGTGTGGCGGTGGCGGTGGGATTTGAACCCACGGTGAGGTTGCCCCCACACGCGCTTTCGAGGCGCGCTCCTTTGGCCGCTCGGACACGCCACCGTAGGAGAGATTACAAGTTGTGTGGTCCTGGCCATGAAGGCGCACCTTAGGCTGGTCCCTTCTCGTCTGCCACAACCGTTCGTTGGTCCTGGTTATGGAGCCACTTGCTTTCTTATCCTCGGTTTCAAGCAGCAAAATGCGGATCTTTTTGGACAAATCTGTTTAACGTCCCTGACCTAAATCAAGGAAATGCTGATGGGTGGTCACTTAGTTGGAATGACACGGCCTCATCTGCCGTGATTCCTTTGATTGGGCTACTCATTGTTGGACCGCTAGGGGCCAAATAATTAAAATTCGTCAGCAAGAGTCGCTACCAGGTAAGTTGCGTCACACAAATGTGCGCGGTGTCTGGTTCGACCCAAACTACGTCTTTGCATTCAGGAACTGTTGGTAGATTTTGTTTTGGTATTGAGTTCCAGAAGTCGAGTATGGCTTCCGTTGTTTTGCCGTACATGATTATTGATAGTGGTCTTATGTCGTTCCAGCGTTTCATAGTTTCAGTAGTAACCAAAGGCCCACGCTCGGCTTCGTTAGGACCCCAAAGTTGAAAGGCGGCAAGTGGAAGAAGAGATTCTTCCCGTGGAAACCATTCGGCATCGACCCAAGTTAAGGCCCGATCGCCTGCTTTTGTCTTTGATAAAACAAAATTTTGACCGTTGATTGCCGAAGTAAGCTTAAGTCCTACATCGTTCTCGCGAAATGCGTTTCCGTAAAGGTATTGCGAACTGACACCGTAAGAGTCGCGAGAATTTTGCAGTAATTGGGCCATTGAAAATGAAATTGCAATTGCAATCAGAATAATTGTCCAACGACGTCTGCCAACCATGAACATTACAATTGCCAATACGGCGAGCATTCGACTTTGCCAAAGATCCAAAACCAGAAGGCTGTGACCAGAGAATAGCACGAGAGCCACAGCGGAAATTCCTGTGAAAACACGACTCCATTTGAGGTCAATCTGAGGTAATCGACACGTTGCTGCCAATCCCATCGCTATGAGAGCGGTCGGCCAGAGCATAGCTTGATACTTTGGAAATTCAAGGAAGGGATTTGGCGAAAACTTCCAATAAACCAACGCAAACACAGGAACGGCAGTTGCGATCGCAACGCTAAATCTGGCTTGTAAAGAGTCCCTATTTTGTGCAAAAATAATCCAGGAGATGATCGCCGCCATAAAGATTACGAGCAAAGATGGATCCCAAGTCCAACGATATAGATCGAAAACGTAGTCTGCTTGATTAAGTGCGGAGTTGTAGTAAGTAAAAGTTTCCCACCAATCCAATTTGGGAAAGAGCAGGCGGGCAAATGCTTGGAGTAAGGTGAAAGCAAGCAGGAAGCCAAGAACACCCAAAACGAATCGACGCAAGATAAATTTCCAGTGATTTTCACTAAACGGCTTAACTAGCACAATGCAGAGGAAAAGCACTGCACCAAATACCGCACCATATGGATTTGTCATCACGAGCCAGCCAATGATCCCTCCGGCTGATACTTCGCGCCAGACTGAGTTGCCTGTGATGAGGAGCGCCATAAGGGCAAAGAGTCCTGCCAAAACGACAGCAGTGGGGTAGGGATTCCCGAGATAACCCAACAACACCGTATTCAGTGCGATGAATAGCGTAAGTAGACATGCATTTAGTCGAGTTGTGAAGACTCTGATTGTGAAATAAATCGAAGTAATTATGACGAATAGTAAGAAAAGGCGAAATACTTCAAGACCTGTTACCGGCCCAAAAAAGCGAATGAATGCATGCGCTGGGCCAATGTAGCCCAAACGAGTCCAGAAATAGACCGGTGTTGCAGCTCGGTCTGTGACCTCCGATCCAAATATCGCCATACTTGCATGAAACTCTGAATCTGGGGTATCTAAACTCGTCCACGCTTGCGAGCCACTGAGGAAAGCGATGAAGATCCAAATTCCGAATGAGTTTGAAATGTCAATCCAACGTCTCGACACTTAACTCGCCCCCCACTTTTGTGAAACTTTTTTCACCCTAATGCATCCAATAGCGATGCTTCAGGAGGTACTGCCACAGATTGAATCCCGTTTTGAGCGAGATCAATTTAAACCTGGCGGAGGATAGGGGATTCGAACCCCTGAGGGCGTTAACCCAACCCGCTTTCCAAGCGAGCGCCATAGGCCACTAGGCGAATCCTCCGCGGGAGAGGCTACCCATAGCCTCGCTACCACCGCGCACTGGCTTACGCGTAGCCTTAGGGTCGATCCCCCGTGCGGTATCACCTCGTTGAATCCCCCAGGGCCGGAAGGCAGCAAGGGCAGGCGGGCTCTGGTAGGTGTGCGGGGGATCCCTTGTTTCATTCGATGCCGACTAAGGTTGCGTCGTGCCAGAAAAGACGCAAGGGGTCAGCCCGAAGGGCCCCTCAATGGCGCTTTACCGGTCGTATCGGCCAGCGACTCTCAATGGAGTTGTTGGCCAGGATCATGTAACGGGCCCATTGCGCAGGGCGCTGGAAAATAATCGGATCCATCATGCGTATTTGCTTTCTGGTCCACGAGGTTGCGGCAAAACTTCCACTGCGCGCATTTTGGCCCGATCAATTAACTGTGAGCTAGGACCGACACCGGATCCATGCGGAGAATGTGAAAGCTGCATTGATTTGTCTGCGACGGGTTCAGGCTCAATAGATGTGATTGAACTTGATGCTGCCAGCCACGGCGGGGTGGACGACACCCGTGATCTGCGCGAACGGGCCATGTTTGGTCCCGCAAAATCGCCTTACAAGGTGTACATAATCGATGAAGCTCACATGATAACGCCACAAGGCTTTAACGCATTACTGAAACTAGTTGAAGAGCCACCCGAGCATGTCCGTTTTATATTTGCGACAACCGAAGCGGACAAAGTTCTCCCCACAATTCGCTCACGGACCCACAACTACGGTTTCCGGTTAGTGCCTATGAAGATTTTGCAAGAACATTTGGTCATGGTGTGTGCAAGTGAAGGAATCCCCGCTGATCCCGCGGCGCTCGCCCTGATTGCCCGCGCTGGTACCGGGAGTGTGCGTGATTCGCTATCAATTTTGGGTCAAGTTATTTCTGGTTGTGGGCCCGAGGGCGTTACTTATCAGGAAGCGGTCCTGCAGTTAGGCGTGACAGATTCAGCATTGCTTGATGAAACCGTAAATGCGCTAATTGATCGCGATGGTGCCGCATTGTTTACCGCCGTTGACCGAGTCATTGAATCGGGTAACGAACCCAGACGTTTTGTCACCGACCTACTTGAACGAGTTCGCGACCTGATTGTTTTGCAGAGAATCCCGGGAGCCGCCGAGAGTGGCTTGATTCACGCGCCAGAGGAAGTGATCGCCACGGAAGTCGATCAGGCGTCCCGCATTGGTCCCGCCGAACTGGCGCGCGCAGGTGACCTGGTTAACCGGGCATTGGGTGAGATCAAGGGGGCAACCGCTCCCCGGCTTCAACTTGAGCTGCTTATGGCGAAGTTGCTTCTGCCGACAACCGATGATTCAACCGATGGCCTTCGCGCTCGCCTGGAGCTGCTAGAGCGCTCTGGGGTGGTGAATCACGTACCGGCCAGGGCACAGGCCAAACCCGTTGCCACCGAACCTTCTCCACGGCCCGCCAAGCCGGTCGCTCCACGGCCCGCCAAGCCGGTCGCTCCAGTCCCGCCTGTGCCCACCTCGCCTGTGCCCACCTCGCCTGTGCCAGCCCCGCCTGTGCCCACCCCGCCCAAGAAGCCGGCAAAGCCAGCCGCAGAGGAACCAGTCGAGGACACTCCTAAGCCGGTAGCAACCCAAGCCCTGGTCCCTAATCTGGGGAATACCACTGTTGCTTCATTTATATCAATGTGGCCGGCAGTCATGGACGCGTTGCTGAAGTATTCACGTGTGGCCTGGATGGGGTTCACAGAGTCAACGCCGTTGTCTTTTGATAACGGGGTACTTGCAGTTGGTGTTAAGGACTCAGGGCACTACAACAACGTGAAATCTGGCGGGCACCACGAGCGCTTACGCCAGGCAATTCTTGATGTGCTGAAAATCGACACGGAGATCGATATCGTCTTGGGAGCAAAAGGTGTCGTCGGTGGCGCTATCGTGCCTCCCGTTCCGGAGGAGGAAGATGCCCCCAGCATGGATGATTCTGCATCAAGTGAAGTAACAGGCGCGGACCTGATTGCTAAGGAACTCGGGGGAGTCTCCATCGGCGAAATTGAGAACGGTTAGCAAATAATGTATGAAGGAATCGTTCAAGACTTGATTGACGAACTAGGGCGCCTACCAGGTGTTGGTCCCAAAAGCGCACAGCGCATCGCGTTTCACATCCTCAGCGAAGACCCAGAAGACGTGAAACGCCTGGCTGAAGTACTTCTTGAAGTAAAAGAAAAAGTGCAGTTCTGTGAGATTTGCGGGAATGTTGCCCAGAATCCACAGTGTCGAATTTGTCTTGACCCTAAACGTGATCCGAGTGTGCTCTGTGTTGTGGAGGAACCCAAAGATGTTGTAGCAATTGAGAAGACCCGTGAGTTCCGTGGCGGGTACCACATTTTGGGTGGTTCAATTAACCCAATTGATGGAGTTGGCCCGGATGATCTGCGAATCCGCGAGCTCATGCTTCGACTAGCCGACGGCAGTGTCACTGAGGTGATCCTGGCGACGGACCCCAACCTTGAGGGTGAAGCCACGGCGACCTATCTTTCACGCCTGTTGGTTCCCCTGGGTTTAACCGTCTCACGGCTGGCCAGTGGGCTACCTGTTGGCGGGGATCTGGAATATGCCGATGAAATAACTTTGGGCCGCGCGTTCGCTGGGCGACGCCAAGTCGGGTCTTAGTTTTCACCCCGCGGGACCCAACGGAAAAATAGTGTGGCAAGGAGAGCCCCGAGCGCAATCCAAACCACCAGAACGATTGCGGTCAAGCCGAGCTCCCATGAACCGTTGACTTCCATGGCCGCCGCAGACTCGGGGAGAAATACACTGCGCATTCCTTGGGCGAGCCACTTCAAGGGAAATAATGATGCGAAGCTCTGCATCCACTGTGGGAGGTCAGTGAACACGAAAAACACACCTGATGTGAATTGGAGTACGAGCACTACTGGGGAAACCAATGCAGCCGCACCACGCCCTTGCTTGGGCACGACGGAGTATGCAATTCCGAGAAGGGTAAAGGCGATCAGGCCAAGGATGCTGATCCAAATAAAGGTGAAGATCGCAAATGACGTTGTAGGCATGTCGATGTCAAAAAAGAACACACCAACGGCGATCAAGATGGTGACTTGTGCAATGTAGGCGACAGAGACCATACCAATTTTTCCGATAAAGAACGCAGCGGGTGGCATCGGTGTGCCTTGGAGACGTTTGAGGGTTCCGTCTTCGCGTTCCATGGGGATAGAGATGGCTAGATTTTGAAAGGATGTGTAGACAATACCGGAGGCGATCATCCCGGCAACGAAGTATTGCGAAAACGTAATGCCGGAATCACCCAGATCCTGTCCACCGAATACTGAACCGAAAATTACCAGAAGAATCATGGGCAGTAAGAAATTGAATACAGCGGATTCTCGGTCTCTAAAGAATTGTTTGAGCTCGATTCCTACCCGGCCCATGCCCATCCCAACAGCGCCTTGGCGAATAATGTTTGTCATTGCTCACCAACATGGATGTCTCGGTCTTGGGCGATCAACTCAAGGTAGGCGTCCTCCAAAGATGCACGGCGTACGCGAAGATCCGGTATCTCCCCATCAAATTTGCTAGCGAGGGCAGCCACAAACGCTGTGGGCTCGGTAGTGGACTCGCTCATTTCACGCTTTTCTTCGGACCACGTCACGATTGCGTCACCCCGATGGCCGATTGAGTCCGGCGTTCCGTGTGCCACTATCTGGCCGCGGGCGATTACCGCGA
>JAPKAV010000087.1 GCA_028825115.1 Candidatus Nanopelagicales bacterium
GAACCTTCAAAAATATCTTCGTATTCGAGTAGGTCCGACTCGAGTGCGAGTACCTGCTGGATCCGAAGTGACCACTGCTGATCCCATGGGCGAGGCAATCCAAGCGCTTCATTCCAGGCAGGAAGTTGAATAGCCCGGGCTCGCGAGTCCTTGGCCAAAGTTACGCCCAGCATTTCAAGAACTATGCGCTGAACGTTATTTTCTGGCTGCTCCTCGGTGAGTCCTAATGAGTTAACCTGGACTCCGTAACGAAAACGACGTGCAACATCACTCGTAACCCCGTAGCGCTCGTGAACCAAATCACTCCACAGCCGGCCGAAGGCCTTGAGTTTGCATAACTCTTCGATGAACCTGATGCTTCCGTTCACAAAAAATGAGATGCGAGAGACGACTTGATCAAAATCCACATCAATGTTTTGCTCTTCGATTTTTTCCTTGACCGAGTCCAAGACACTGATCGCGGCGGCCAGCGCGAACGCCACCTCTTGCACTGCGGTAGCCCCCGCCTCTTGTAGGTGATAACTACAAATATTGATCGGATTCCATTTCGGAGTGTGAACTACCGAATATGCAACCAGGTCTGTTGCGAGTCCAAGGGACGGCGCTGGCGGAAAAGCATAAGTGCCCCGCGAGAGGTACTCCTTAATGATGTCGTTTTGAGTTGTTCCAGAAAGTAGTTCTCTGGGTGCGCCCTGTTCGTCAGCTAGCGCGAGGTAAAGCGAATACAGCCATAAGGCTGTGGCATTAATTGTCATCGAAGTATTCATTTCCGAAAGCGGGAGGCCCTCAAAAAGTACGCGCAGATCGGCCAGACTTGCAATTGAGACACCCACCTTGCCCACCTCGCCACGAGACATGGGGTCTTCGGGGTCGTACCCAATCTGGGTAGGCAAGTCAAAGGCAATGGACAAACCGGTCTGGCCTTTGGCCAGATTGGTGCGGAAAAGCGCATTGGACTCTCGCGCACTGGAATGGCCTGCGTAGGTGCGCATGATCCACGGTTTGTCGGCCACCGATCTAGCGTAGCCAAATGATCCGGTTTCCACAGGTTTAAGGTGGCCGATCTGTTGCAGAGTCTGCATACCTTGTCACAATAAGGGCGTGCCCATCAGCAATAGCTTTTCCTACGCTTTCGGTCCGATCGTGGCTCTGGTCGGGATTGGCGCAATGGTGCTCGTACTGCGCTGGGCCTACTCCCGGGGAAGTTCAGTGGTCGCGGCCCCGGGAAAATCTGGTCCCTCGGACTCCTATGGCTTGTTGGTGTGTGTCGCCAGCCCCACAAACTATGCAGAGGGCGAAATGATTCGTCGCGCACTCGAAGACCGCGGGATTAAGGCGAACCTTGCCCAAACAACCGACGGGCCCCAAATCATGGTCTGGCCAAGCGATGAAAGCCGGGCTCGAGACGCCTTACGCCAATAGTTGCTCAATCCTCAACGCGTTCAATTTTTGCGCCCAGACCCCGAAGCGTTTCCACAAATCCGGCATATCCTCGGTCAATATGACTCACGCCATAGACGGTTGTGCTTCCTTGGGCCACGAGTCCGGCCAAAACTAGACCAGCGCCAGCCCTAATATCTGTAGCCTCTACTGGGGCGCCAGAGAGCGCCTCCCGGCCTCGAATCAGTGCGTGGTGACCATCGGTTCGTACATCCGCCCCAAGTCGCGCAAGTTCTTGAACGAATCTGAACCGGGCCTCAAAAAGATTCTCAGTTACCAAGGCCGCTCCCTGGCCAATTGCATTGAGTGCAATAAATTGGGGTTGCAGGTCCGTGGGAAATCCAGGGTAGGGCAAGGTCACAATGTCCACGCATTGTGCCCGCTCATTCATCCGCACCCGGATTGTGTCCCCGCCACTTTCCACTCGGGCACCTGCGGTCTGTAGCTTTTCCAATGGAAGGGCTAAATATTGCGGAGAAACTCCGGAAATTGTTAGGTCGCCTTGGGTCATGACGGCGGCTATAGCCCATGTGCCGGCTACAATTCGATCAGAAACAACCCGATGGCTGACCGGCTTAAGTGAATTCACACCAGAAATTACTAGTGTGGAGGATCCGATTCCTGAAATTTCGGCACCCATGCTCACCAGCATCATGCAGATATCAATGATTTCCGGCTCGCGTGCCGCATTTTCAATAATAGATTCACCCGTTGCGGTCACAGCGGCCATCAGGATTGTTTCGGTTGCGCCCACACTAGGAAAATCTAGAAAAACTTCTGCGCCAAATAGCCCTTCGCTCTCTGCCAGCAAATATCCATGTTCGTTTTTCACGTGAGCACCCATTTTCCGCAGCGCGTCAACATGCATATCTAACCCACGGGATCCGATGTTGTCCCCGCCAGGAACTGCGACATCCGCAGCTCCGCAGCGGGCAAGGAGTGGGCCCAGGACACAAATCGACGCCCTCATCTTGCGCACAAGGTCGTAATCGGCGCGGTGATCCGGATGGTGCGGGACAGTGACGGTGATTGTGCTCCCGACATGGTTCACTTCACAGCCAAGCCTTCGGAGTAACTCTGACATGATTGCGACGTCTTCAATGTCGGGGACGTTCATCAGCTCCGAAGTGCCAGGCGCGAGCAATGTGGCCGCCATGAGTTTGAGAACAGAATTCTTGGCACCGGGTACCGCCACTGCTCCCGTGAGCGGCGCTCCGCCCTCAATTCTAAGTACCGACACCTCTCAATGGTAGGCGAGCCAAAACTCAGGACTACCGATAGTCTGCGTCAGTGGTTAATTTAACGAGAATCTATACCCGTACAGGCGACGATGGAACTACATCCCTTGGCGATATGAGTAGGACTGGCAAAAATGATCCTCGCTTGAAAGCCTACGCTGACGTTGACGAAGCCAACTGTGCAATCGGCGTAATTTTGGCTACCTGCGAGGTGCGCGAGGACATCGCGGCACTTTTGCTCTCTATCCAAAACGATCTTTTCGATGTGGGCGCTGATTTGTGCACGCCGATCATGGATGAGGAGAGTGGATCGCTGCGGATCACAGATGCCTACGTGGAGCGACTCGAAACCGCCTGCGATCGGTATAACGAGGGTTTGGAGTCCCTACGGTCCTTCGTCCTACCCGGGGGAACACCAGCCGCGGCCCACATGCACGTCGCACGAACTGTTTCCCGCCGCGCTGAGCGTTCCACTTGGGCCGCACTCGATGCCAACCACGGTGGAATGAACCCGATCGCGGCAACGTATTTGAATCGGGTCAGCGATTTACTGTTCATTTTATCCCGGGTCGCAAATCAGGATGGTATTGGCGACGTATTGTGGCACCCCGGTGGAACAAATTCGTAGTACGCCGTGAACCGGCTAGACCCCCCCGACGTGAAGCCGAGTCTCAGCCCGGCGCACAGGCGAAAGATCCTCTGAATCGACTTGTGCTTGGGCGCGTGACAATGCTGCTCTAGCACGATCAATATCAATGTCCTGAGAAAGTTCAGCCACTTCCGCGATCACGTTGACCGTGTCGCTGTCCACGGAAAAGAATCCACCGTGCACCGCTACCAGAATTTTACTTCCGTCTTCAAGCTCTATCCGCAGGGGAGCCTCCATCAGAAGCGCCAACATGGGTTCGTGGCCACGCAAAATTCCGACGTCACCTTCGGGGGTTTTCGCGACAACACTTTTTGCCGTACCACTCCAAATCGAGCGCTCGGCCGAAACCACGGCTACAGCAAGTGGGCCCGACACTTTAGTTCTCCTTGGCTAACGCGGCCGCGTTCTTCTCGACGTCTTCGATTCCACCGCACATGAAGAAGGCCTGCTCGGGAACGTGGTCGTATTCGCCATCTGCGAGAGCGCGGAAGGAGACTATGGTTTCTTCGACAGGAACGAATGATCCGGGCTGGCCGGTGAAGGCTTCGGCCACGAACATGTTCTGAGAAAGGAAGCGCTCAATCCGACGTGCCCGACCTACGAGAACGCGGTCTTCTTCGGAGAGTTCGTCAATACCTAGAATGGCAATGATATCTTGCAGATCTTTGTACCGCTGCAAAATTTCCTTAACCCTTGCCGCAACTGCGTAATGTTCATCACCCACATATCGCGGGTCAAGAATTCGCGAGTTAGAGTCAAGCGGATCGACAGCGGGGTAAATGCCTTTTTCCGAAATCGGACGGCTCAACACTGTGGTTGCGTCCAAGTGAGCAAAAGTTGTTGCTGGAGCAGGGTCGGTCAGGTCATCTGCAGGAACGTAAATGGCCTGCAGTGAAGTAATCGAGTGACCGCGGGTTGAAGTGATGCGCTCCTGCAAAACACCCATCTCGTCAGCCAGTGTGGGCTGGTATCCCACAGCTGATGGCATCCGGCCTAGCAGGGTGGACACTTCAGAACC
Organism: Candidatus Nanopelagicales bacterium; assembly: GCA_028825115.1. Classification (GTDB taxonomy): domain Bacteria; phylum Actinomycetota; class Actinomycetes; order S36-B12; family S36-B12; genus UBA4592. The sequence continues at coordinate 4,346 of JAPKAV010000087.1, forward strand.
GGCCTGAGTGAAGCGGAAAATGTTGTCGATAAAGAGCAACACGTCCTGTTTTTGCACGTCGCGGAAGTACTCCGCCATGGTGAGTGCGGTCAGGGCAACGCGCAGACGGGTACCGGGTGGCTCATCCATCTGGCCGAATACGAGTGCGGTCTTGGAGATAACCCCGGACTCGGTCATTTCAAGGAAGAGGTCGTTTCCCTCACGGGTGCGCTCCCCCACGCCGGCGAACACAGATACTCCACCGAAGTTCTCAGCAACCCGGTAAATCATCTCTTGAATAAGAACCGTCTTGCCGACACCGGCTCCGCCGAACAGGCCGATTTTTCCACCCTTCACATAAGGAGTGAGCAGGTCAATTACCTTGATGCCGGTGTTGAAAACCTCGGTCTTTGATTCGAGCTGATCAAATGAAGGTGCCTGGCGGTGAATACTCCAGCGCTCTTTAATATCAAGATCAGAGGCCTTGACATCGAGGGGAACGCCAAGGGTGTTCCACACGTGGCCCTTGGTGACATCGCCGACGGGAACCATAATCGCGTCACCGGTGTCGCGCACTTCCGTGCCACGAACCAGACCATCAGTTGGTTGCATCGAAATCGTGCGCACCATGTTGTCCCCAATATGCAGGGCAACTTCTAGCACCAAGGTGTGTGACTCACCATCGCCATCGCCTTGATCGAAGCTAACATCGACATTGAGCGCATTAAATAGCGCCGGCATTGCCTCTACGGGAAACTCGACGTCCACGACGGGGCCAGTTACACGTGCTACTCGCCCCACACCTGTGGTGATTTCTGCTGTTGCGGTCATGGCTATTCCTTATCTTGTACTTTGGGACTCTATGCGGACAGGGCGTCGGCTCCGCCGACAATTTCGCTGATTTCTTGGGTGATTTCGGCTTGCCGTGCAGCATTTGCTGCGCGGCTGAGGGACTTGATCAATTCCTCTGCGTTGTCGGTTGCCGACTTCATGGCCCGCCTGCGCGCAGCGTGCTCTGAAGCGGCAGCATTCAACAGCGACAGGTACACCATCTGATCGATGTATCGGGGTAAAAGCGCGTCAAGGACCTCTTCGGCGCTCGGCTCAAACTCGTAGAGCGGGAATGGTGTCCCTGTCCCACCCTCTGTTGTTGTGTCCACAATTTCGTCGACCACTTCGAGAGGGAGAATCCGCCGGACGCGGGTTTGTTGAATCGCCATATTGGTGAAGTTGGTGTAGACCACGTGGATTTCGTCGACACCGCCCTCTACGGAGGGGGTCATGAATGCCTTGAGCAGTTCCTCGCCAATTTCCTTGGCATGAGCGTAACTCGGTTGATCACTAAATCCGGTATATTCACCACCGGTTGCACGGTTGCGGAAACGATAAAAGGCGACACCCTTGCGACCCACAACGTAAGGAACAACTTCCATTCCCTTTTCGTTGAGATTGTGCGTGAGGGCTTCTGTTTCCTTGATCGTATTGGATGAATAGGCACCGGCCAGTCCACGGTCCGCCGTGATCACTAACACCGCG
>JAPKAV010000088.1 GCA_028825115.1 Candidatus Nanopelagicales bacterium
ATGCGGCCTCGATGGTTTCAACCAAGAGATCCAGGGAAAGGTTCCGTTCCCTCACAAGCGCTTTCAGCGCACTGACATCAATATCCACGTTTACTCCTCACGGTTAAATTCGATTTGGACAATGCCTTTGTCAACATCAGGAATTCTGAACACCACGATATTGCCCTTGGGGTCAGTGCCGCTGATCTGCTCGCCCTCAACCGATTGAACTCGAATCAAGGAGTTGGTCTGCTCGCCTATAAATGACACATCAACCAAACGACTAATTGCCCGGCGCCAATGCCGAATGTGGGTCAGCGGTCGATCTGTTCCGGGCGAGGTTACTTCCAGAACGTAGGGATTCTCCTCAAGTTCTTCAATGGAATCAAGTAACTCGGAGATTGCACTACTAATCTTTGCGACTTCGTCGAGGTCAACGCCACCGTCTTTATCGACTACTACCGTGAGCACTTCGCGTCGACCGGCATTTTTAACTGAGCAGTCCTCAAGATCCACGCCCGCAGAGGTGCATGCGGCTTGTGCTGCATCGCGTGCGCTTTCAAGTGGTACACCCATAATTCTCACCGCGATTTCCAGTTGTGATTTGTCAGTTGTAGTTAATACTCTACATCCACGTAGCCCAAGCCAGCCGAACAATCAAAATTGCGACAATTCCCAGGAATATAAGCCGTACAAATGGGCTGCCTCGCCTAATTGCGGTTCGAGCGCCGAAATAAGCTCCACCGATATTGCACACTGCCATTAGCAGGCCGAGTGTCCACAAAATGGAGCCGGAAAATCCAAACACAATTAGGGCTGCGGCATTGGTACCCAGATTGACAATTTTAGCTGCGGATGAAGCCGAAAGGAATGAATAACCCAGCAGGCCAACGAGAGCAATTAACAGAAACGAGCCAGTCCCGGGCCCAAAAATTCCGTCGTAGAAGCCAATTATCGCCCCGACGAACATTGCGGCTGCGTAGTGCCGAGTGCCACCGCTCCACCGCATATTGCTTTCCGCGCCCATGAGCGGATTCATCAATGTCCAGATCCAGACAATAGCGAGAGCGATGACAACCGCAGTACCGAAATATTTCGTAGGGACCGCATGCGCCGTGGTGGCCCCTAGAGCCGAAAACGCAAATGCCACACTCGCCATGGGCAGTGCAGTTTTCCAATCAGGAGTGAGGTGCTTGATATAGGTGCGCGCCGCAGTCGCTGTCCCAAAAATGCTGGAGAGTTTGTTGGTTGCCAGCGCATTGACTTCGCTCCCAGCTGGAAGCGCAATAAACAATGCCGGCAATTGCAGCAACCCTCCCCCGCCGCTTACAGCATCGACCCAACCTGCTGCGCCCGCTGCAAGCGCCAGGAGTAAAACCGTCCAGATGCTCAGTTCGTACATATGCGGTGCACTGCAGCAATTGCATCGTCAACGGCAATATCAACGCGCTCGCCACTTGCACGATCCTTTACCTCGATCACGCCTCTTTCCAAGCCCTTACCGATGACAACGATCGTGGGAACGCCAACCAATTCGGAATCATTAAACTTCACACCGGGTGAAACACCTACCCGGTCATCAAGAATCACGCGCAAACCCATTTGGTCCCAGATCTGGGCGAGCTCTTCTGCTTTGATCGCTGCATCCTCTGACTTTCCGGCGGCCACCAGATAAATGTCTGCGGGGGCTATTTCACGCGGCCACACCAAGCCTTTGTCGTCGTGGTGCTGTTCAGCAATAACAGCGACCGCTCGGGAAACGCCTATTCCATAGGAACCCATGGTGACTGTGACCAACTCGCCTCTTTCATCCAGCACCTTAAGGCCCAAGGCTTCGGCGTATTTGCGACCAAGCTGAAATATATGTCCGATTTCGATACCGCGGGCCAAGTTTATCGTTCCCCCACATGATGCGCAGGGGTCTCCATTGAAGACTTCCGCCACGTCGATTACCCCGTCAGATTCAAAGTCGCGCCCGAACACCAGGTCATACACGTGTTGGCCTTTAACATTGTTCCCGGTGATCCACCGAGTGCCTCGCACTACCCGGGGGTCAGTAAGGAATTCAATCCCGCTCGTGGATTTTTTACCCAGCGCACGTGGTCCGATGTAGCCCTTAATGAGTGCCGGGTGTGCGGCGAAGTCTGCCTCCTCAAATGGACGAGCCACTCGTGGATACAAAGCAGCTTCGAGTCTGCGAGTGTCAATCTCGCGATCACCGGGCAAGCCGATCGCTAGCGGTTCTTCACTGCCATCAGCGTTAGTTGCAATAAGCAAAATATTTTTTAAGGTATCGGACGCGAACCACAGATGGTCACCTCGCGCCAAATCTGCCCGCGCATTAGACAAGTTGACGAGTGAATCAATCGTTGGGGTTTCGGGGGTTTGCTCTGCATGTGAAGCTGGCAGTTCCGTGTCCAGATTGATTCCGGGATCAAATGAAGCCAATGGGATGTGGAGCGCCTCGACATTGGCCGCGAAGCCACAATCGCATCGCACATAGGTGTCTTCTCCGAACGGGCTGTTAGCAAGGAACTCCTCGCTGCGAGATCCACCCATTGCACCAGCCATTGCAGAAACTATTACGTAATCGACCTTCATGCGCTTAAAAGTGGAGACATACGCGTCCCGATGACGATTGTACGAAAACTCAAGCCCCGCATCATCGACATCAAATGAGTAAGAGTCCTTCATGACGAACTCACGGCCGCGAAGAATCCCGGCACGTGGCCGCGCTTCGTCACGATATTTCGTTTGAATCTGGTAAATCCACAACGGGAGGTCACGATACGAGGAGAATTCACCTTTCACCATCTGGGTGAACATTTCCTCATGCGTTGGACCTAAGAGGTAGTCATTGCCCTTACGATCTTTGAGGCGAAAAAGGTTGTCGCCGTATTCGGTCCAGCGACCGGTCGTTTCATAGGCTTCACGCGGCAGTAATGCTGGGAAGTGTACCTCTTGAAAACCCGCTTGATTCATTTCCTCGCGGACGATTGCCTCTACGTTGCGAAACACTTGATAGCCCAGTGGCAACCACGAAAAGATGCCGGGGGCAATTCTGCGAACGTAACCAGCCCGCACTAACAAATTGTGGCTGGGAACTTCTGCGTCGGCCGGATCCTCGCGCAATGTCCGCACAAAAAGGGTTGACATGCGCTGAATCACGGTTACCTCAGTTTCAATTGATCTGTACACCTGTAGTGGGCGGATCTTCCACCTATGCGTCAGAGAATAGTGGCCAGTGAACCGTTACTCCCCCTGAGGTTAAAACAAGACTGTGGCAAAGGTGGCGTGTTGCTCGAAACCAAGTTGTGCATAGGTTTTGCGCGCAGGGATATTGAAGTCATTTACATAGAGGGTTACAATCGGAGCAAAGGCTTCGCGAATTTGCACAATGGCAGCTGCCAGCGCTGGCACGGCCAACCCTTGGCCTCTTAGTCCGGGGTCAACCCACACGCCTTGGATCTGGGCTGCATCTGCTGTGGTAAATCCCACTTCAACCTTAAAAAGTACCCGACTGTTTTCAATGAGAGCGAATGCCATCCCCGAACCAATTACCTCGGCGATCCGCCTGCGGTATTGAAGTTCTCCCCCATTAGCAATTGGAGAGACTCCCACTTCGTGGGTAAACATGTCCACACACGCTGGGAACAACATGTCGATCTCATCACTTTGCACCGGGCGCACCCTTGGGTCAGTGGGAACTTCTGGCTCGCGGTCATTCACGAGAAACGGCTGATTCTCGCGCACCACGCGGGCCTTGCCCCAATACATCTGCATGCCCTCCCAAATCCCAAGTACCTCCGACTGCTGGCCCAATAAAGATGAACTACGCCGGCCGGCTCGAATCAGTTCTTGAGCAAATGCACTGCGCGCAGATGCGTCAGTGTTCACCGGGACGATATTTGCACCAACGAAAAGCATGCTGTGAATTTCACCTGCCTTAACATATCCCCACAGCGCCCCACCTAGCCTCCAATGGTCAATGAGAGCTGCCTCAATCCGGCTGATGACGAACCCGTTTACCTTGGCATTTTGTTGTGCGAGTGCGAGCGCTTGTGGCAGCTCGCGCTGCAAGAGGTTACGAACGGCGCCGGAACTAAGACTTACGGGTGGTTCGCGCTGAGTAATGCTCATCTGAGTGGGCTAAACCGTGATGACGGAAGGCTCGCCTTTAGTTTCCATGGACTCCGCGAGTTTCATGGCTTCCTCGATAAGTGTCTCGACGATCTGCGATTCAGGAACTGTCTTGATGACCTCACCTTTGACAAAGATTTGCCCTTTTCCGTTGCCCGAAGCCACACCGAGGTCGGCTTCACGGGCTTCACCGGGTCCGTTGACGACACAGCCCATAACCGCGACTCGAAGCGGAACCTCGAGGCCCTCCAACCCTGCCGTGACCTGTTCGGCCAAGGTGTAAACATCAACCTGAGCGCGACCACACGAGGGACAAGAGACGATTTCGAGTCCGCGTTGACGCAGATTTAAGGATTCCAAAATTCCTATGCCGACTTTTATTTCTTCAACCGGAGGCGCCGAAAGCGACACGCGAATTGTGTCACCGATTCCCCGCGAGAGCAGCCCACCAAATGCAACAGCTGACTTAATGGTTCCTTGGAAGGTTGGCCCGGCCTCAGTCACGCCCAAATGCAATGGGTAGTCGCACTGTTGCGCCAATTGCATGTAGGCCATCATCATGATCACCGGGTCATGATGCTTGACCGAAATTTTGATGTCTCCAAAACCGTGTTCTTCAAATAACGATGCTTCCCACAAGGCAGATTCAACAAGGGCCTCCGGCGTGGCCTTACCGTATTTTTCCATCAGCCGTGGGTCGAGGGAGCCTGCATTCACCCCAATGCGAATCGGGGTCCGGGTTTCTAAAGCAGCCTTGGCTATCTCGCCAACTTTGTCATCAAACTTTTTGATATTTCCTGGATTCACTCGAACTCCTGCACAGCCAGCATTTAACGCTGCAAAAACATATTTTGGTTGAAAATGAATGTCGGCTATCACCGGGATTCCAGATTTCTTTGCGATCTGCGCTAGCGCATCAGCATCGTCTTGGCTTGGCACGGCAACCCGGACGGCTTGGCAACCGGCAGCGGTCAACTCAGCGATCTGCTGCAAGGTGCTATCTACATCGGCAGTCACGGTCGTACACATCGATTGAACGCTCACCGGCGCATCGCCTCCCACGGCGAGCGACTTGTTGCGGTGCTGAAGAGTCAGTTTCCGCGATTTGCGCCTCGGCGCGACGACCGGAGCTGGCGGTGCAGGAATTCCTAAATCGATGCTCACTCCCCCATTATCGGCCCTATTGTTTAACCCAGCGAGATGGGCTTCACTAAATCAGCCCAAATTACAATTACTCCCATGGCCACGAGCACAGCGGCGACTACATATGCCACCGGAAGCAACCGGGCGGTATCCACCGGACCCGGGTCAGGTGTGCCCCTGAACCGAGCTATCTGACGTTTTATTCCTTCATAGAGCGCTCCGGCTACGTGACCACCATCTAGGGGTAAAACCGGAATCAAGTTAAACAGGAAAAGAAAAAGATTTAACGAGGCGGCCAGTCCCAAAAATGTAGCTGCTTTGGAAGAAAGGGGAGAATCCATGCTCGCGATTTCGCCACCAAGTCGACTGGCACCAACGACCGATACTGGTCCGTCAATTGCTCGGTCTTGTCCCCCCAACAAGGTCTCAGTCACTAGTTCATACAGCCGCACAGGTAGCGAAATCAAAGCCTGAACTGTTCGAACTGTGATATCCCACATGAAACCCGGAACCGTCGTTATTGACTGCCGTTCGTACTCGAACGCTGGACGCATGCCCAGAAATCCAACGGTGTTAC
>JAPKAV010000019.1 GCA_028825115.1 Candidatus Nanopelagicales bacterium
GCTGGTAACGGTTGGCCGGATAGGCAAGCCGCACGGTATTCGCGGCCAAGTAACAATGGAGGTTCGCACAGACGAGCCGGAACTTCGGTTTGCGTCTGGCACGACATTGCACCGCGAAAGTGGTTCGGATCTAATTGTTTCTGAGTTTCATTGGCACAGTGGTCGACTCCTTCTAAAACTTGTTGGCGTGGATTCCCGAAGCGCAGCCGAGGACCTGCGAGACAGCCTTATCACCGTTGAGCGAGCCGAGTCCGAAGTGCCAGAAGAGGACGACGAATACTACGACTCCAACTTAATAGGTTGCGAAGTGCGAAGTGTGCCCGGTGAGTCAATCGGCACGGTGACGGACGTCCTGCACCTCCCGAGTCAGGAAGTTCTCGTGGTGGCCCAGGGAACAACCGAGCACCTCATTCCATTTGTCGAAAGTATTGTTCCCAACGTGGACATTGGGGCGAAACGCATCACGGTAGATGCGCCAGAGGGCTTGTTAAATCAGGAAGTGTCCAGTGAAGATTGATGTCGTTTCATTATTTCCTGCATACCTAGATCCACTTAATTTGTCCCTCTTGGGTAAAGCCCAGGCGCAAGGTCTAGTTCAGATTCAGGTTCACGATTTACGCAATTGGGCGACCGATCCACATCGCAGTGTCGATGACACGCCTTACGGCGGCGGTCCGGGCATGGTCATGTCACCGCTCGTGTGGGGCAGTGCGCTGGATTACATTCGTGAAGGCACCCAGGTCAAGCCCACGTTAATAATTCCTACGCCGTCAGGTGTGCCATTTAGTCAGGTGCTCGCATTAGAATTTGCACGTGCAGAGCACCTCGTCTTCGCTTGTGGTCGCTACGAGGGAATTGACTCGCGTGTGGGTGTGCACTACTCGTCGAGCGAGCAATGGGAGAAAGTAAGGGAGATCAGCATTGGTGACTATGTCCTCGCGGGCGGAGAAGTAGCCACGCTTGTAATAATTGAAGCAATGACTCGGCTGATTCCTGGGGTGTTGGGTAACCCGCAGAGCGTCGTGGACGACTCATTCTCTCGACCGGATTCCTTAATTGAAGGGCCTGTCTATACCAAGCCGCTGGGTTGGCGTGGACTAGATGTTCCTGAAGTCTTGCGCAGTGGTAATCATGGGGCGATCGAGCAGTGGCGCCAAGACCAAGCACAGGCACGGACCCGTGAGTATCGACCAGACCTTTTGGCCGAACTACCACCTGAACAGGTGTAAGCAGACGGGGCCTGTCGCACGGCACTGGCGGTGTGGCACACTTTGCAGGCTTGGCGCACCGGTAATCTGCCATAGGGGATCCGGATTAGCCGGCACTTACTGAAAATTTATCACCGCACATGACCTACGGCATGGGCAGGAAGAAGTAATTATGAAGAAGCTTGACGCAGTAGATGCCAGTTCATTTCGCGACGACATCCCCGCTTTTCGCGCCGGCGACAACCTCAAGGTCTATGTGAAGGTTGTTGAAGGAAGCAAGTCTCGTGTTCAGATGTTCCAGGGCGTAGTGATTGGCCGTCATGGTTCTGGTCTTGGTGAAACCTTTACCGTCCGAAAAGTTGCTTATGGAGTGGGAGTCGAGCGAAAGTTCCCAATGCATACCCCAATAATTGACAGGATTGAAGTGGCTAGCCGTGGCGATGTTCGCCGGGCGAAGCTGTACTATTTGCGCGGCTTGAAGGGCAAGAAGGCCAAGATTCGTGAATTGCGCGAAACTCCAAAATCTTAAGGTTAAGCCACGCACCACGTGCGGTGAAGTCTGAATGAAAGCGTTTCTAGTAGCCATAGTCGGAATCCTCCTGCTATGGCTCGGTGGCGTATTCGTGGTTCAACCGTTTATCATCTCGAGTGATTCGATGCGGCCGGCCCTGAAATCAGGTGATCGGATTCTGGTAAATCGGACTGCATATTGGTCTGCCCGTATCGCTCGCGGGGATCTGATTGTGTTTGATGGTCAGGACAGTTTCAGCGCCGAAAGTGGCAGCTTTGTAAAGCGGGTGATCGGAATAGGTGGAGACCGGGTTGCCTGTTGCACGGACGCGGGCCACCTCAGCATCAATGGGGCTGCTATCACCGAGAGCTCCTATCTTTACTCGGGCGACCTTCCTAGTGAGGTTCCATTCGATGCTCTCGTACCTGAGGGCAAGCTTTGGGTTATGGGTGATCATCGCTCCGAATCGGCCGACTCGCGATCCCACCTTGGGGATCCAGGTGGAGGATTTGTATTAGAGTCTAAGGTTGTAGGGCAAGCGCGGTTAGTGATTTGGCCACCGACCCGGTGGCAGCCGCTTGATTCATATTCATTCAAGGAGTTGAACTAGTGGCAGTTTCGGCCCGCGACGATGCACCGCAGAACCACTCACAGGACGAAGCGGCAGTTCACGACGAAAAGAAGAAGAAAAATTCACTACTCCGTAGCATTGTTGAATTTATAGTTATCGTAGTGGTCGCGCTTGCACTCGCTACCGGCATTCGCACATTTGTCATCCAACCCTTTTTCGTTCCAAGCGGCTCCATGGAGCAAACCCTGCAGATCAATGACCGCGTTGTTGCATCGAAAATCACCACCTCGGTTTCGGGTGTTGGGCGTGGAGAGATTATGGTGTTTAAGGACCCGGGTAACTGGTTACCTGTGATGCAGCCAGCCGGTGATGGTTGGCGTTCTGTGATGGCAAAGGCATTAACATTTGTTGGCTTGCTCCCCAGCGACTCTGGAGATGATTTAGTCAAACGCGTCATTGGAATTGAAGGAGATCGGGTTGCCTGTTGCAATGAGGCCGGCCAGATTGTTCTCAATGGAGTGGCTTTGGATGAATCCTCCTACATCAATGGACCGACCGATCAAGTTCTTTTTGACGTCACCGTGCCCAATGACGGGATGTTTGTTATGGGCGACAATCGTGCAAACTCCGCGGACTCGCGTTTTCACCTAGACCAAAATGACGGCGCTGTTCCCAGCGACAATGCGGTCGGGCGCGTGTTCACTATTGTGTGGCCGCTATCTCGGATCACGATGGAGACGATCCCAGATATTTTCGGAAATCCAGCCATAGCAGCTGGCAATAAATTCGGAAATTGAGTAGCGGCATCACGGTTTCCGCGCCAAGTTTGCGACTGGAAAGATCCTTGCTGAGGGCAGGGCATTCGTTGGTTGCTGGAATAGATGAAGTGGGCCGAGGACCGCTGGCGGGTCCGATTTATATTGGCTTTGTTGTGATTGGCGCGGATACTCCTACCGCTCCCCGAGGAGTTCGTGACTCGAAGGCAACCCGGCCTAAAGATCGAGTCGCACTTGCCCAATTGATCAAAGGTTGGGCATGGTCGACAACAGCAAGCGTTGATGCTGGCTTTATTGATCGGCATGGACTGACGGGGGCGTTGCGTGAGTGTGTAAATATTGCTTTTCACAGTGCTCGTGAATCAGGGATGGCGCCGAGTGCCCTGATTCTCGATGGAACCTTTAATTTTTGCGCCCCTGGGCTCCCAGTGAGCGTTGTGACACGCAAGAAAGCGGACGAGAGCGCATCCAGTGTCGCGGCAGCGAGCATTCTTGCGAAGGTTGAGCGGGATGCATTCATGTGTGAGCGCTCCGTGGCGTTTCCCGGCTACGGGTGGGAGCGAAACAGCGGATATGGGACCCGAGAACATCAACAGGCGATATCGGACCTGGGACTGACTCGATTGCACCGAAGGAGTTTTTGCCACTGAGCGCTTATCCACAGCGGACAACTTCAGTCTTCCCTTAGCTGGCGAACTCAGTGAGGGTAAGCGGATGAAGCCAAAGGACGCCCTGGGTAAATATGGCGAGGAACTTGCTGCTCGCTACCTGTCGAAAAATGGATTGGTCATCCTTGAGCGAAACTGGCGTTGCGATCTTGGCGAGATTGATGTGATCGCTCGAGAGAAAAACGACCTGGTAATTTGCGAAGTCAAAACTCGACGCACTGTGGCTTTCGGTGATCCGATTGAGTCGGTGACCCCCCGCAAGGTTCGCCGTATGCGCGGACTTGCACTTCGGTGGCTTGATACACAGTCGGTGAGTCCGCGCGATATTCGCTTTGATGTGGTGGGGATTCTCGCTCCGGTGGTCGGACCACCGACGATCACGCATATTAGGGGGATTTGACGTGGCACTTGCCAGGTCATTTGGCGCCGTAGTGTCGGGCGTCTCAGGCCACCTCGTTCGAGTTGAGGTTGATCATTCACCAGGCTTACCCACGGTAGGACTGGTTGGCTTGCCTGATGCCTCGGTCATTGAATCCAAGCATCGGTCAAAAACCGCGATCATGAACTCTGGTCTGACCTGGCCCAAGGCAAGGGTCACGATCAGCTTGTCACCCGCTGAACTGCGTAAGCATGGCGCCGGATTGGACCTGGCAATTGCCATGGGAATTCTGGGGGCGACCGGGCAAATCGCCATTGAGCACATCGCCATTGAGCACATCGCCATTGAGCACATCGCCAACACAGTGTTTGTGGGCGAATTGGGTCTTGATGGGTCGGTGCGAGCCGTTCCCGGAGCGTTACCTTCTGTGATTGCGGCTGCACAAGCGGGCGTGAATTCTGTGATCGTTCCCCCAAGCAATTTGGTTCAATGCCAAATAGTCCCCACAACCCGCGCGGTCGCCTGCTTGGATCTCAACCACGTTATCGCTTACCTTCGTGGCGAGCGTGAGCCGCTTCAGGCTGAAAATTCAGCCACTTTTTCCGCCGATGAGTTGACCGATCTTTCTGATGTATTGGGTCAAGATGAGGCGCGGTGGGCCCTCGAAGTGGCAGCGGTTGGTCGCCACAACATGTTCATGATTGGCTCACCGGGAGTCGGGAAAACGCTGCTTGCCCATCGGATCTCGGGAATATTGCCGCCATTGGGGCAAGAGGAAATTTTGGAAGCCACCGCGATCCACAGCGTTGCCGGACCGTCTATGTGCAACCAGCCAATTATTCGGCCACCATTTGAAGCTCCGCACCATTCGGCCACCATGGCTGCACTTATGGGGAGTGTTCACGGACACAAGGTCACGCCGGGAGCAATGACTCGAGCCCACCACGGAGTCCTGTTTCTTGACGAGGCACCCGAGTTTTCCCGCAATGCTCTAGAAGCATTGCGACAACCGCTTGAGTCAGGTCAGGTCGCGTTGAGTCGGTCGTCGTGGACGGGGTCACTACCTGCCAAATTTCAGTTGCTTTTAGCGGCGAACCCTTGCCCGTGCGGGAATGCACTCACTGACACAGTTAAGGCGTGTGAATGCACGTCAATGGCTTTGCGCAAATACACGGTTCAAGTTTCAGGTCCGTTGCGCGATCGGATCGACATAAATGTATTAATCCCTGGAGTTCGCGCAATGGCTGTGGGTGAGTCAAGTGACATCGTCCGTGAACGGGTTATCGCGGCCCGGGAAGCAGCGAGCAGACGGTTTGCAGAGTTTCCGTGGGCTACTAATTCAGAGATATCCGCAACGTTGCTCCGCACAAAATTTCGTCCGGAGTCGGAGGGAAATGATCTTCTCAATACCTATGTTGGCAACTCCGGTGGATTGCGAGGCAGCCATCGGGCTTTGCGCGTGGCATGGAGTCTGGCTGATCTAGCCGATCGTAAGCGTCCGACTAAAGACGATGTTGCCCTAGCAATTCACCTTCGAAACTCCGAGTTGGCCATGGCGGCATAATGAAAATAGACTCATTAAGTGATGCGTTCATCGCTCTGGCGCATCTATGCGAACCCGGTGATGAACTTATTAACAAGAAACTTGCATCAGGGATTTCACCCATTCAAGTGTTGGACATGTTGGGCTCGAAAGGGTTCCCACAACGCGATCACGTGGCATTTACTCATAGGTTCGAGCGATTTGATCTTGGCGCCGAGTTGGATTTTGCACACCAAATTGGTGCGCGAATTCTGACACGTGACCAACAAGGCTGGCCGACCCAACTCCAAGCTTTGGGCATCCAACAACCGTGGGCACTATGGGCCATGGGTTCGATTGATTTTTGAGTGATCGCCTTGTCCTCGGTTACGATCGTGGGGACACGTGCGTGCACCCCCTACGGATCAGCCATCGCCGACCAATGGGCTGCGGACCTGGGCGCATGGGGAACTCACGTTTTCTCGGGTGGTGCAATCGGAGTGGACTTCTGTGCGCATAAAGGTGCACTTCGTGCTGGCACGCCCACCGTTTCCATTCTCGCGAGCGGGGTACAAGCTCGGTATCCATCGAGCAACGAATATCTGTTTACGCAGATCGTGGAAAACGGCGCGATCGTCAGTGAGTCACCACCCCGTGAGCCAGCTCACAAACGACGTTTCCTGGCGCGAAATCGGATACTTGCCGGGTTAACCAAAGCAACGTGCGTTATTGAAGCCACAGATCGCAGTGGTACCAGCTCAACTGTCCGCGAGGCCTTGAACATGAATCGAATCGTCGCTGGAGTTCCGGGGTCGATCTATGCGCCTACGTCGTTGGGTGTGAACACACTCCTGAAGCACGCGGATGTACATCTAGTGACCAGTGCCGCTGACCTTCAGGAACTAGTCACCGGTTTCAATCCCCGCGAGGTTCCATCTGCGGGAGCGGCCATTCGTGATCATCGACGAAACTCACGTGCAAATTGGCGGGCGTTGAGTCCTACAGATTATGAAATCTGGGAGTTACTACCCACGCATGGCGGCATGAGTGTCGATAGTCTTGCGGAAAAGACGGGCCGCTCACGACTTGATCTACTCGCGAGGTTGAGCGAGCTGCGACTAACCGGATTCGCCAGCAATGTCGAAGGGTTATGGTGCAAGTCAAAATAGCCGCCGACACGCATCTGGTGAGAAATATTACTTGCAAGAAAGTGCGAGCCGTTACATTAGTTATGAGTGTCTATTGATCATCATGGTCTAGTGGACCAGGCAGTATCGGAGTGTGATGCCCAGATTGAGGCATTTTTGGAATTCTTGGGTGGGGCTCAAGGACGCAGCCCGAACACGGTGCGCGCCTATCGTTCCGATTTAATAACACTATTCGCTTCCATGCCTGATATTGAGTCGGTGGCCCAGTTGTCTCTGATTGATCTTCGGGCATGGCTCGCGGACTTGCATCGTGCCGGTAGCGCGAGAGCGACGATTGCTCGCAAAGCCGCAGCGGCTCGAGCCTTCACGTCTTGGGCGCTGCAGCGGGGGATCACTGAAGTTGATCCAGCGCTTCGCCTGGCCAGCCCGTCTGTGCCGAAAGCATTGCCGGTCATTTTGTCGCAGGGTCAAACCGCGACTCTGCTGGATCGGGAGATTGACTCAACTAATCTTGTTGATGTCAGAGATCAAGCGATCTTGGAGTTGCTGTACGCGACAGGTATCCGGGTTGCTGAATTGTGTAGTGCCGATCTTGGAGATCTTGATTCGGCGCGAAAAGTTATCCGGGTTGTGGGCAAGGGAAACAAGGAACGAATGGTCCCGTATGGCAATCCAGCTCAACGCGCGTTAAATCGTTGGTTCATCTTTCGGGGGAAAGTTGCATGTGAGACGAATGCACTATTTGTGGGAGTGCGTGGCGGGCGGATTGATCAAAGGGTTGTCCGTTCAATCGTAAATAAATCAACCAGCGCAGTGACGGGCAGCAGCCTTTCACCGCATGCCCTCCGACATACCGCCGCTACACATGTCCTTGAAGGGGGAGCCGACATGAGGGTGGTTCAAGAGCTACTCGGTCATGCATCAATGGCAACGACACAGCGTTACACCCACGTGAGCGTTGAAAGGCTCCGAAAGACTTTTGAGATTGCCCATCCAAGATCTGGCTCCGATTCAGGACCGGACTGGGATGAAGAACCGCAAGCGAACGCCAAAGAATTCTCGGGCTGAGATACCGTGCGGTGGCTTCGCCAACCACCTTGAGCCCAAAGTGCAGACAAGAATCCTGGCAGTGGCCACTTGTGCGGCCGGAAAAATCGATGTGGCCGATTACTTCTCCCGTCGATACGTATCTGCCCGCGCTTATCAACGAATTCACCGGCTCGTAGGTGCTTATCACCCGACTCCCCAGAGTGGTGACCGAATTGGCCAACTCGATAGAAATCACAGGCTTGCCGGCGATATGGCCCGCAAAGGTAACCGTGCCAGACCCGACCGCGCGCACACGTTGTCCTTGGGTGGCGGGAAAATCCACCCCGCGATGTCCGGAACCGAATCGTGATCTTGGCGTGGAAAATTCAGAGACGATAGAAGTTGGGGGGACGCCACGAAGTGGCAGGTCCCAATTGCTTTGGGCAGCGGTATGCCCGATGGGGTGGCCCAGCGCGATTAGTGCAGAAATAACTCCAACGGGGGAAGCAAAACGGATCGGTATCATGTCTTAAGGGTGCGTCCTGTTCTCATAGCCCACCAGGGACCGGGCCATGATTGTGAGCGGCGGGGCACTTAGATGCTTCCCTGTGGATGGCCGTACACTCTGCTCAATACCTGTAACGATCCTGTTACTGGTGCAAATTCGCGTGACTTAATCCGGTAGTCCGGCCGCGCCTTGAACGGTCCACAGCTAGCTGTGGGGACAAGAGCGAAGTCACCAGGGGAGTTACACCTGTAACTCCACACAACCGTGAGCGGTGAGAGCCGCATTAATGGGCGCCTAGCGTCTGCAAGGAGTTCGATCATGGCAACAGTTACCATGCGCCAGCTACTCGATAGCGGCGTTCACTTCGGGCATCAGACTCGTCGTTGGAATCCCAAGATGAAGCGCTTCATTTTCACTGAGCGCAATGGCATTTACATCATTGATTTGCAGCAGTCGCTTGCTTATATTGATAGTGCATACGAATACGTTAAGCAGACCGTGGCCCATGGTGGCAGCGTCATGTTTATCGGGACGAAGAAGCAGGCGCAGGAAGCAATTGCTGAGCAGGCTACCCGCGTGGGAATGCCTTATGTGAATCATCGCTGGTTGGGTGGAATGCTGACTAACTTTAGCACTGTTCACAAGCGCCTTCAACGCCTCAAAGAACTTGAAGTAGTTGACTTTGATGACGTAGCAGGTTCGAACCTGACTAAGAAGGAACTCCTTGTCCTTCGTCGCGAGAAGATCAAGTTGGAACATGTGCTTGGCGGTATCCGCGACATGGTGAAGATTCCAAGCGCAGTCTGGATCGTTGATACCAACAAAGAGCACATCGCTGTTGGGGAGGCCCATAAGCTCAAAATCCCTGTGATAGCGATGCTGGATACCAACTGTGATCCTGACGTTGTGGATTACCCGATTCCCGGTAATGACGACGCAATTCGCGCAGTGGCACTTCTTACTCGAGTCATTGCCGATGCTGTGGCAGATGGCCTTATGGTTCGTGCTGGTGGAGCTGATACTGAAGCGGCTGAACCATTGGCCGAATGGGAGCGCGAGCTTCTTACCGGATCAGAATCTGCTGACGCAGCAGTGGTGACCGAAGCAGCAGTGGTGACCGAAGTAGCAGTGGTGACCGAAGTAGCAGTGGTGACCGAAGCAGCAGTGGTGACCACACCAACAGAAAACTAAATTTCCCACGTGGGAGAAATTATGCCCGCCGGTACCTCAAGAAAAGGAAACCCGAAAACATGTCAAGCATAAGCGCCGCGGACGTGAAGCGTCTGCGCGAAGCAACTTCCGCTGGAATGATGGAATGCAAGAAGGCACTTGAAGAGTCTGACGGAGATTTCGACAAGGCTGTTGAGGCGCTGCGTATATCTGGTGCAGCAAAAGCTGCCAAGCGTGGAGCTGAACGAACCACCTCAAACGGAATTGTTGCCTCAGAGGGCAATGCATTAATTGAATTGCTGTGCGAGACCGACTTCGTGGCGAAGAGTGAGGACTTCCTCAACCTTGCAAATCAGTTGGCTGGTGCGGCCAATGCCCATCAGGTAAGAGACGCGCAAGCACTTCTCGCGGTGGATGTGGAAAATGGGATCACCGCTGAAAATGCCATCAGCAACATTGCCGGGGTTATTGGCGAGAAAGTTGAATTGGGACGGGTGAGTGTCCTTGAGGCGCCAATTGCTCTGTACTTGCACAAACGTGCTTCGGATCTTCCACCACAGGTAGGAGTACTCGTTGCCTACCAGGGTGATGAAGCCGCTGCGAAAGGTGTAGCGATGCAGATTGCCGCGATGCGTCCCCTGTACCTCAATCGGGAAGAAGTACCAGAGCAGACAATCGAGAACGAAAAACGAATTGCCTCTGAGACTGCGAAAGAAGAAGGTAAGCCGGAAGCGGCAATGTCAAAAATTATTGAAGGTCGGGTAAACGCCTACTACAAGGACGTTGTTCTGCTCGAGCAGCAAAGTGTGACCGACAACAAGAAGTCGGTAGCTCAAGTTCTTGCCGACTCAGGGACCACCGTGACCGGCTTTGCCCGATTTGAGCCGGGCCAGTAACTCACCGAACCTAGACAAAGGGAGACTGAACGTGAAGGAGCCTTCGGCATCATTTCAGTCAACCCTTGATGGCACAATTGACCTGTGGCCGACAGCTCCCGCTGGTGGTTGGAAGCGAGTAATTCTTAAGCTCAGTGGAGAAGCGTTCGCGGGTGAAGGTTCATTGGGCGTTGATCCAGATGTTGTCGGCTCGATTGCCCACCAAGTTGAGGACGTCGTTGCGCGCGGCATCGAAGTTGCTGTGGTGATTGGTGGTGGGAATTACTTCCGTGGTGCGGAATTGTCTGAGCGGGGCATGGAGCGGGCACGGGCTGACTACATGGGCATGCTCGGGACCGTCATGAATTGTCTGGCCCTTCAGGACTTTTGTGAAAAGGCAGGTATAGACACTCGGGTCCAAACCGCTATCACTATGGGTCAGGTTGCCGAACCGTATGTTCCACGTAGGGCCATTCGACATCTGGAAAAGGGTCGTGTCGTGATTTTTGGCGCCGGACTTGGACAACCGTACTTCTCGACTGACACTACTGCGGCGCAGCGCGCACTTGAGATTGGCGCTGAGGTGGTGCTGATGGCAAAAGGTGTCGACGGTGTGTACGACAGCGACCCGCGCACCAACCCGAAGGCGGTGAAGTTTGATCAGCTCACACCCGCAGAGGTGTTGGCACAGGGGCTAAAGGTGGCGGACGCAACCGCAATCAGTTTGTGCCAGGACAATGATCTGCCAATTGTAGTTTTTAACCTATTACGAGAAGGCAATATTGCTCGTGCAGTACGAGGCGAAGCCATTGGAACACTTATCAGCAACTGAGTCATTGCAACGAGAAGGGGTATGGAAATGAGCGAGGAAATCGACATAGTTTTGCTTGAAGCAACAGAAAAAATGGATAAGGCAATTGCGGTCGCACGCGAGGACTTCAGCACGATTCGAACCGGTCGGGCTACTCCCGCCATGTTCACCAAGATCAGTGTTGATTACTACGGAACCTTTACACCGCTTAATCAGTTGGCATCTTTTCAGACCCCGGAAGCCCGCATGATCCTGATCACTCCCTACGACAAGGGTGTTGCTGCGGGAATTGAGAAGGCACTGAGGGACAGTGATCTCGGCATTAACCCAACAACAGACGGCAATGTGATTCGCGTGGTGCTCCCGCAATTGACCGAAGAGCGTCGCAAGGAATACATCAAGGCTGCGCGAACTAAGGGCGAAGATGCAAAGATTTCAATTCGAAACATCCGACGCAGTGCCAAGGAAGCGTTGGAAGCCATGCAGAAGAAGGGATCCGCAGGCGAGGACGAGGTTCATCGCGCTGAAAAGAGCCTCGATGATGTAACACATAAGCATGCTGAGCATATTGATGAAATTCTCAAGAACAAAGAAGCAGAACTGCTGGAGGTTTAACCTGTGAGCGAGGACCCCGAGGTCAAGGCAGGTCGCAACCTTCCAGCAGCCGTGGCATCTGGGCTCGTACTTGCTCTTCTGGTCATTGTTTCCCTTGTCACCATCAAGTGGCTTTTTGGTGTTCTCGCGGTCGCGGCTCTGTTAGTCGCAGTTCACGAATTCGTGTCGGTGCTGCGATCAAGAGGGATCCATGTAGCGCGCACTCCGGTATACATTGCGACGGCGGCAATCCCTATCGTTGCTTATCTTTGGGGGCTGGAAGCCCAACTTGCCGCAACTGGGATTGCAATATTGGCAGTCATGTTGTGGCGTCTGAGAAGAGGCGCACAGGGTTACGTTGCGGACATCAGCGTGTCGGTGATGCTCGTCGCCTATCTGCCTTTTCTTGCTGCCTTTTTGATGCTAACCCTCTCGGCAGATAACGGCCCGTGGCGGGTTTTCGTATTCATCCTGCTGACGGTCTCCAACGATATTGGTGGCTACGCAGTGGGCGTTTTCTTCGGCAAGCATGCAATAGCGCCGCAAATTAGCCCGAAAAAATCATGGGAAGGTTTGGCTGGTTCAGTAGTACTGCAGTCGATTGTTGGCATTGTGGCATTCATCTACATCTTTGATGCTCCTTGGTGGCAGGGCCTCATCGCGGGTGTTGTCCTGACGGTCAGCGCTACAGGGGGAGATTTTATTGAAAGTGCGGTCAAACGCGATCTTGGAGTGAAGGACATGGGAACTATCGTCCCTGGGCATGGCGGAATCATGGATCGATTGGATTCCCTCATTCCAAATGCGTTTGTTACATGGGTTTTGTTTAGTATTTTCTTAGGGTCTGGTGCCTGATGCCCTCACCAGGTGAATTAATTTTCGAGTCGCCCAAGAAAGGTAAGCCGCCGGTTCATTTCCTGGATTTGAGTGTGCCTGAGCGAAAGGAAGCTATCACAGCTTTGGGACTTTCAGGTTTTCGTGCTGATCAAATCTCGCGTCATGTTTTTGAAAACTTGGACACGAATATTGCAGACTGGACCGATATCCCTGAATCGGCGAAGCAACAAGTACAAAGTGAGTTGTTTCCGCACCTACTGGATCCAGTCCGATCTATTGAATGCGATAACGGTGAGACTGTAAAAACCCTGTGGCGCCTGCATGACTCCTCATTGGTTGAGAGTGTCTTAATGCGATACCCATCTCGAGTGACAATTTGCATTTCTTCACAAGCAGGCTGCGGGATGAATTGCCCGTTTTGCGCCACCGGTCAGGCGGGGTTGACCAGGAATCTGTCGGCTGCTGAAATCTTTGGTCAAGTGCTCGCAGGCGCTCAATCGTTGGCACGAAATGAGATTGCAGGTGGTCCAGGCCGCGTGTCCAATATCGTTTTCATGGGAATGGGCGAGCCGCTTGCTAACTACAAGGCAGTCATGGGGGCTATCCACCGAATTGTAGATCCGAGTCCATCGGGATTGGGCATGAGTGCTCGTGGGGTGACAGTGTCAACAGTTGGATTGGTCCCGCGAATCAAACAATTGGCCACTGAGGGGTTGCCTCTCACCTTGGCTGTGTCCCTACATGCGCCAGACAACGAATTGCGCGACACCTTGGTACCGATCAATACCAGGTGGTCGGTCGAGGAAGTACTCGATGCTGCATGGGAGTACGCCGATGTCACGAAGCGTCGAGTCAGCATTGAATATGCACTGATTAAAGACATAAATGATCAGCCGGAGCGAGCCAAGCTTCTGGCCCAACGGATTAAGGGGCAATTAGTGCACGTGAACCTTATCCCCCTTAATCCCACGCCAGGGTCGAAGTGGACAGCCTCACGCCCCGAAGATGAACGGAATTTTGTGCGAATCCTTGAACGCGCTGGAATTCAAGTCACGGTGCGCGACACCAGAGGCAGTGAGATCGATGGCGCATGTGGTCAATTAGCCGCCTTGGATTAATAGAGGGCACGAGTGTGAATTTGCCCTTAAACGAATCAGGCCAATGCTTCAGCACGCTAGTCGTCTTTTCTGAATTCAGCGACTACCTAAGCGGAATCCAGCACGGATGAAATCGTGCCAACATTTGTTCGTGCATTTTCAGGTAGGCGTCTGATTTTGGTGCGCGAACTATTTCCAGGATTGTTCATTTTGCTCCCGTTACAAAACTTCGAGTGCTTGGGTCAGCACTATTCATAATGAGTTATCAATTTTATCGAACTTTTTTATCCGATTGTGAAAGGTGTGGCAAGCTGTACTACCGGATCACCGCGGTCGTCGGCGCGGCAATAGAGGCCGTTATCAAACAGGGCTTTGAAAAGAAACCCGCAAAGGAGTTGCTCGCATTCGTCGTCATTAAAGGTTCCTCGGGTCTCTTTGTCTTTGACTAGTTCGATTCCATAAAAGTAACACGCACCACGAATCGGTCCCAGCCAGGACGAGCATCGAGATTGCCGTGCTATTCCACTTCGATGGGGACTTTCGCGCGGAGGTGACTTTTCACTGTGGCCACACGTGTTACTGGCCCCTACGCACTCACCGAGGACGTGAAGTAATGAAAGAAATCCCACCCACAGCGACCGCTTCGGCAATACCAATAAAAACTGGTCGCTTCCTATAACGATGCACAACTCACGTCCGTGCCGATCGGGGTGACGGTGCCGTTGGGGCAGGTCGTGTTCGACCACCGGACGCCGGTCTGGTCCGCGCCGGTCTGGTCCGCGCCGGTCAGGACCGCCTCGAATAGTTTCGCCTTGGTCAGGTCCGCGCCGATCAGCGTCACGCCGGTCAGGCCCGCGCCGGTCAGGTCCGCGCCGGTCAGGGTCGCGCCGCTCATGGTCGCGCCGCTCAGGTCCGTGCGGAACCCGAGGCAACCCGTCAAAATCTTGCAGTAACCAAAATACGTGTCGGACAGGGTCGCGCCGATCAGGACCGCCTCGATCAGGGTCGCGCCGGTCAGGGTCACGCCGGACAGGGTCGCGTCGGTCAGTTTCACGCGGATCAGGTCCGCGTCGGTCAGGTCCGCGTCGGTCAGGTCTGCGCGGGTCAGGTTCGCGTCGTCCAGGATTGCCGGGGTTCCATTAGGCAGGTTCAGCATCGCGTCCACCAGGTACGCTCCCTTCAGGTTCGCGCCCAATAGAAACGCGTTTTTAAGGTTGCACCCCATCCAATTCACGGGGGGTTTGCCACTGGGCTGGGCATTTGCTGCTTGTTGACCACCAATAAATTTAATGTTGTTTATAACACCGTCAACAAAGAACAAGTTGTTTGTAATACCGCCGCTAAAATCTGCAACCCCAAGCCTTTTCGCTTCAGACTTGCCGATTCCCTGTTGTTCAACGACGTTCTCGGGCTTTAAAGCCGTTAAAATTGGGCAAGCGTCTGATTTTGGTGCCCATAGTGCGTATAGAGAGACTGTTCTCTGATCAAAATCAAGAGTTGATAACCTTAAACCAGATTCCTCTGCTAAATCTCCTGGATAGTACGAGGTTCCTGACCCATCGCTTTGAGTGTTCCACCCGTAGAAGCGGCTCGGTTCGGTCGCGGGAATGCATAATTCAACATCGCTAGGGCTGACTGCCAGAAACCCAGCAGGCACTAATTTTGAGGTCGTTTGTGCGAGCGTGCAGTCCTGCGCTGTAGGCAGGTTTGAGTTGTACGTGACCTGGTTGAAGCCAGAGTCGACTTCCCAGACCGCGAATAGTGTCTTCGGACCTTCTTGCGCGTTGACTTGAAAAGCGACCACCACGTCAGATAGATTCTGTAGTCCGATTTCCGGTGTGTTTGCTGACGCTGTAGATGCAAAACCGAGAAGTGTATGGCCATCTCGCGAGCATTGCGCCACACTTGGTAGAACTACCGAGGATGATGTCGTGATGCTTATTGAATCTTCTTCTTGAGCCCAATCAAAAGGGCGTACATCGTTGGCAATGCATTTACCCCCATTGGCGTTGAAAACAACTTTTACAGCAATCGGCTCCGTTCCAGTTACGTTCTTGGGAGATGCCTTGCCGGGCGTGATGACAATCAGGTGAGTCTCTTCTCCGGTGCCCCCCCCTCACGCGAAAATTTCCATGTTCTATAAGTGTAACCAGAGAGGTTTGGCCGCTCGGCACCTGCGCGAAACTGGCCCCGGCTAAATTGGTTGCGTTGATGAGTCCTTGGTTCGACGGTCTAGAGGCAGTACTCCCGCCCACGGTAAAGTCGAAAAGCCTACAAGTACCGCCCACACCTCTATTCACAATGGAAAATTGCTGTCCTACTGCGAGCGTTAAAGTCGTCGTGCCCAGAGGCGCTGCAATGTCACAATCGAAAACCACTCGCGTACCAGCGCCGCCCCCCTGTGCCGGCGGGGCGATGAGCCCAGCGGTGAGTAGCGCCGCGATACTGACCACGCCAAGAATCCGTCGGAAGGTGCGAGACAGTGTCATTCAGGATCCCCTAAATCGTTGTACGATAACGAGGCGGACAAGTTTCACATACGGAGTGTCCCAACATCTCATGTAAGAAAGAAAGTGCATCGGACCTTAAGCCTAAACACTAGGCCAAGACCCCACAAACCGAATAAAAGCCGAAACAACCGCAAATCCTGCATGGTTATTTTCCGGATCCACGTCGGGGGGATGCCTTAAGAATCTCGAAGACAGATACAACGATGGCATGGCGAACCTTGATCTAGTGAACAAGGGGTAGACCGGTGGAACCGCGATAGTTGATCGAATTGGCAGGGAATCCATTGTCATTAAGGGCGCACACCTAGTCGTTGGATTACTTGCCCAACCTGATGTGTTGCGGAAGATGGCTAAGAACAGCGAGATGGCCGGGCGGGGATTTCTAGACCGGTTCTTATTCGCTCAGCCAGTTTCAACAGTGGGTGCGCGTAAATATGAGACTGCACCTGTTCCTGAAAACGTCAGTGATTACTGGCACGCAGGTGTCAGGTCACGTGTGTTAGCCAGTTTAAAATTACTAATGGCGGGAGACTACCGCACATTAGCCCTGAGCTCTGACAGTTATATCCTCTACAAAAGCTGGTGGAACACCAAAGAATCCCGGATAGGCACTAAAGGTGATCTAGCAAGCCTTCAGGGGTGGGTGTCCAAACACGAAGGAATGATGCTGCGAATTGCGGCTCTGTTCGCCCTGTTTGAGAATCCACAAGCTGAGGAAGTAGAAGCCGGACAAATGGAAGCCGCACTGAGTTTGTGGGAATGCTGATTAGGACAGTCACAGTATGTGTTTGGAGGGTGCGGTCATAGGTGGCAGAGCCAAAGTGCTCGCAGCTATCACAGAACAAAGACAGCCTGAATTCACCGCGAGAGACATTCACAGGAAAATACAGAATCTGGCGTGGACGAAGGGGGATTCTGCAAACAAAATTAAAGTGGGACTGGCTCACTTGCAAGTTTGAGGCAATGTGCGACACCAACATAAACAGAGGAATCTTAGCGATAAATGTCGCGTTCACCCGGATCCTATATAGGTGCGTAGTGCCCTGAGCCCACACAACATAACTGGTGTGGGGGCTTTGTGTGCTGTACAGGTGGAGTTGTGCGGAATCTACGCGGAACTAGCAGGGGTAAAGAGGGGTCGAAACTGGTGTTTTTGGGCAAAAAAATAGAGTGAATTAAATGAGCATAAAACCCCAAAAAGGGTTGGTGTTGATGGGTTAAACGTGGAGGAGATGACCGCGATCAAGCCAGCACGGACAGCTTGGAAAGTTAAGCGGGACTGAGGCCGCGTGATGTCTCTCCTCAACTTCAAAAGTTAAGGGCAGGAGCATTGACGCCCCTGCCCTTAACTGTGTTAATGAATCACAAGGGTTAGTTGCCACCCTCGTTGAGCGTCACTTCAATTGGAGCGAAACCATCTCCGGTGGTATTCAAACCTTCAGCGGAAAGGGCCGCATTAGCCGCTTCAGCGTATTGGTTCGTGTATGCCTCTGCTGGTGGTTCAGCAGTGATGATCGTTGCCCCTTCAAGGTTTTTGGTGTTGAGGGAAACGTTCACTGTCTGAGACCACAGTTCAGGCTCGATCATGCCAACACCCATGGGCGAAGGCCAGACCAGCTTGTTGACCTCGTTCATCATCCAAAGCTGGTGGCTTGCACCAAGTTTGGAGCCATTTGCGGTGATGATGTCAGCACACTCTTGTGCATTATCGCGGCAATGGATCCAGCCCTGGAGCGAAGCAGTAACAAATCGCTGCGTGGTGTCCTGGTACGCCGCATCGCTGAGGCGTTCTTCCGATGCCCACACTGCGTCGTTGTACATAGCCGTACCTTCGACATTCCAGTTGATGACATTAAAGTCACTTGGCTGGTACAACTCGCCCGTATCGGGATTGACGGATTCCAGAACCATGGCGTACTCGTTGTATGTCATGGCTTGCGCGGCATCAATCTCGCGATTGAGTAGCGCTTGCATGTCAAACTGCTGCTGAACGAGTTCCACATCACTAGCTGGATCAAGCCCGGCCTTAGTCATTCCAGCGAACAGTTCATATTCATTTCCAAATCCCCAGTTGCCGACAATCTTTCCGTCAAGATCAGCAGCGGTGGTGATATTGGAATCTGCCCATGAAACTTGTAGTGTTCCCGAGGTTTGATATACCTGTGCTACGTCAACAATTCCCGCACCTTGTTCACGTGATGCTAGGGCCTTGGGGACCCAGGAGATGGCAAAGTCTGCCCCACCCTGAGCAAGCACTGTCTGGGGAACGATATCAACGCCGCCTTCGAGAATAGTTACATCAAGGCATTGATCCTCGTAGTAGCCCAAGTCCTTAGCTGCGTAATAGCCACCGAACTGAGCTTGCACGAACCACTGAAGTTGCAGAGAAACAGGCGTGAGTTCAGTGCAGGCACCCTCATCAGTGGCAGTTTCTTCGGCCGCAGTTTCCTCAGCGACAGTTTCTTCAGCGGTCGCGGCATCTGAAGTCTCAGTTGCCGTGTCATCGCTACTGCTACATGCAGATAGCAAGAGAAGACCCGAAGCGGCCACAGCCACTACGCGAATCCAACTTTTCTTTTGATTCATTCTTCCTCCTTATTTGATTGATTAACGAAAAATTTAAGTAGTTGTGGAGACCTGAGCTTTGCGTGGTGTGACAAGTCGTTCAAGTGCAATAATCGCGAGGTAGAAAATCAATCCCGTGATAATCGCAGCCAGCACATAGGCCCAAGCTCGGCCGTACGCAGTATTAGCGGCCGCGCTTGCGATCCTGCTGCCAAGGCCTTGTTGCGGCCCACCGAAATACTCAGCGACAAGGGCCGCAATTACCGACAGTGGTGCAGCAATCTTGAGCCCGGTAAAAAAGAACGGGATCGCGTTAGGAATGCGGAGCACTCGAAGTGTGGTTCGGGGAGTGGCGTTTAGAGACCGCATAAGTTCGAGTTGGGTGGCATGTACTTGAATGAGCCCTCGAGTCACGTTGACGAAAATGGGAAAAAGTACGATGATCGCGGTGACCAGCACTCGTGGAGTCCTGCTCGTAATGTTGAACATATTGTTCAAAATTGGCGTTAAAGCAATGATCGGAACAGTCGCCAATCCTGCCGCGAGTGGGGCCACTAACTTGTCAACGGTAATGAACCTTTGAGCCAGTAGTGCCGTGATCAAACCAAGCACGGTTCCAGAAATAAGCCCCAGGAAAGCAGTCGTGGCGGTGTAATAGGCGGCGCCCCACATCATGGCGGCACCCGAGGAGAACTCAGAGGCGATCAGGCTGGGCGCCGGAAGCAGGAAAGGCTTTAGGTCTTGAACAACAACGAGTAGTTGCCAGCCGCCAAGAAATAGTGTGGCCACCAAAATTGGAGGCCACACATGACCCAGTTTTGTATTCATCATATTTCGCCCCCGGGCGAAGAAGACGTGGAGTTGGAAGTGCCATGAGCTCGCAACGCCTCGCGGACGGATGTGACACAGCGAAAGAAATGATCTGACTCCCGAGTCATTTCTTCACGGTCACCGAGGTCCACGTCAATTTCGGCTGTTATGCGACCCGGCCGAGGTGA
Organism: Candidatus Nanopelagicales bacterium; assembly: GCA_028825115.1. Classification (GTDB taxonomy): domain Bacteria; phylum Actinomycetota; class Actinomycetes; order S36-B12; family S36-B12; genus UBA4592. Next base: position 19,778 of record JAPKAV010000019.1, read on the forward strand.
CATCACGACAACCCGGTCGGAAAGGTACACAGCCTCGGGGATGGAATGAGTGACGAATACGATTGTCTTTCCGGTCTCCATCCGGATTTTGAGCAGTTCATTTTGCATACGCTCGCGCGTCATTTCATCGAGCGCGCCAAATGGTTCATCCATGAGAAGTAATGGCGGGTCGACTGCAAGGGAACGGGCGATGGCAACGCGCTGCTGCATACCTCCAGAAAGTTCCCAAGGTCGGTGGTGGGCAAATTCGGAAAGTTGAACCATGTCAAGAAGTTCGGCGGATCGTTCCTGGCGTTGGGGCCTTTGCCACCCGGCAAGTTCAAGTGGGAGTTCAATGTTTCTGGTAACCGTGCGCCAATCGAAAAGGGCGGCTTGCTGGAATGCGATTCCGTACAAACGCTCTTTGCGGGCGTCCTGCGGGGACTTACCAGAAACCTGAACACTGCCCGAGTCGAACCCGGTGAGGTCGCCAATAACGCGCAGCAGCGTGCTTTTTCCGCATCCGGAGGGACCAATAAGTGAAATGAACTCCCCAGTGTGGACATCCAGGTGTACATCAGAGAGCGCCGTAACCTCATTGGGATTGCCTGCATTGAACACTTTTGATAGGCCAGAGATGGCAAGGGCACTGCCTGGATTCTTCGAGTCCAGTTGCGTGGGTGTCATGTGAGCCCTTTCTTAGGAAGGTTTCGGGTCAGTAGTCCGTCGACAGTTGCGATTACGGCGGCAACGACAAGGCCTAACGCAATTGCGCCGAACACGGCTACATAAACCTTTGCGGGTTGGGAGGTGGTTTCGCGTGCATACTCCACCATGAGTCGGCCGATTCCGCCGCGAACTCCGGTCGAGATTTCAGCAACGACAGTGCCGACAACACTCGCGGCGGCAGAAACCTTCAATGCTGGGACGAGATAAGGAATGCTGGAGGGAAAGCGAAGTTTCCACAGCACTTTGTTGTTCGAGGCGGCATATGAACGCATGAGTTCGAGTGAGGTTGGACTCGGGGCGTGGAGTCCGCGCAGCGCTCCGATGGAGAGTGGAAAGAATGCGAGGTAAGCGGCGATGAACATCACCGAATACGTCGTTGACCATTGAACTGGTCCAAAGCTGATTTGGTTTCCGATTCCTACAATCAGCGGTGCAAGTGCGATCAATGGGACGGTTTGTGAAGCAATAACAAATGGCAGTAGTCCACGCTCCATAAATAGAAATCGTTGCATCACTATCGCCAAAATCAACCCCACCGTGACTCCGATCACGAAACCGCCGAGCGCCAAAGTGAACGAGTAAGTCGCAGCCGAAACCACCGCTTGGAAAACCGTAGTCTCAGATCCCCTCACTTCTGGAACGGTGAAGCCCGAAAGCATGGTCCACACGTGCGGCATGGCTTGATCGGAAGTGTTAAAAGGCAGCTCAATGACAGTGCCTACAAACTTGGTGAGCTCCCACATAATTGCGATGAGAACAACTCCGGCAAGAGCCCACAGCAACGAAACACTTCCCTTTGCGATTCGTTCCCGTGCGGCCGACATGTTTACTCTGTGGCCAGCCGTTTTTCGACGACGGTGGGAATTATCTTTTCGCCATATTCAGCCAATGTGTGTTCTTTATCGTCATGCTGCAGATAAAGCGCGAACTGATCCACGCCAAGGCTTTTGAGTTCTTCTAGTCGCCGGATCTGCTCCTCAGGCGGACCGATAATACAAAAGCGGTCAATGATCTCATCAGGGACGAAGTCAGCATGAGTATTTCCCGCTTGACCATGCTGGTTGTAGTCGTAGCCTTTGCGTCCTTTGATGTAGTCGGTTAACGCTTGAGGAATACCACCATCGTTTTCGCCATATCGCTCAACAATGTCAGCCACATGGTTTCCGACCATGCCACCAAACCACCGAAGCTGATCGCGAGCGTGGGCAATATCTTCGGTGACGTATGCGGGGGCCGCAACGCAAATCTTTACATCGTCGGGGTTGCGGCCAGCAGCTTTGGCAGCATCTTTCACCGCCTTGATTGTCCATTCGGCGATTGCCGGGTCAGCGAGTTGAAGAATGAATCCATCGCCCACCTCTCCCGTTAAAGCCAGCACCTTTGGGCCGTACGCAGCAACCCATACAGGCGTGCGACTTTCTGATGCCCAAGGAATCCGAAGGTCATTGCCCTTGTATTCGATGGTCTCCCCATTCACCAATCCTTTAATGTCAATCACAGATTGACGAAGGTCGGCGACGCTCACCGGCTTACCATTGGTGACGCGAACTGCCGAATCACCTCGGCCAATTCCGATTACGGTTCGATTGCCGTACATCTCATTGAGGGTGGCAAATACGGATGCGGTAACGGTCATGTCCCGCGTAGCCGGATTGGTAACCATGGGGCCCACCGTGATGCTGCGAGTCTCATTGAGAATCTTGCTGTAAATCACGTAGGGCTCTTCCCACAAAATATGGGAATCAAAAGTCCATACGTATTTAAAGCCGTAAGTCTCGGCTTTGCGGGCAAGATCCACAACTCGCGCAGACGGGGGAGTGCACTGGAGAACAACACCAATATCCATAACAACAACCTTTCTTGGGAATTAACTGTGGTTAACGAGTTTGAGGGAAACCTAAATCAACTGAGCTAGTTGCAGGGTCTGGCCAGCGCGACGTGATCGTTTTTGTGTGGGTATAAAACTCAATCCCTGCAGGGCCGTAAATATTTGCATCCCCGAACAAAGATGACTTCCATCCGCCAAAACTGTAGTAAGAGACGGGGACTGGAATGGGCACGTTAATGCCTACCATTCCCACCTGAATGTCGAATTGGAATTGACGAGCAGCCCCACCATCTCGAGTGAAAATGGCGGTGCCGTTTCCATATTGGTGGTCATTGATCAGCTCAACGGCCTCCTCGTATGTGTCTACTCGAATGACCGAAAGGACAGGACCGAAGATCTCCTCGTCGTAGACCTTCATTCCTGGGCGTACATGGTCAATCACTGAGGGGTTAAGGAAATAGCCTTTTTCTGGGAGGACGCCTTCGCGCCCATCAATAACAACCGTTGCGCCCTCCGCAGCGGCGCCGGCAAGATAAGAAGCGACTTTGTCGCGGTGCTCCTGAGTGATTAGTGGGCCCATTTCATTGCCCGGATCTGTACCGGGACCCACCTTGAGTGCCGGGATCCTCGCCGAGATCGCCTCAATGAGTGGATCGGCAACATCACCCACCGCCACAATGACTGAGATCGCCATGCACCGTTCACCCGCGGAACCGAATCCTGCGCTCACGGACGCATCGGCGGCCATATTGATGTCCGCATCAGGCAATACCAACATGTGATTTTTAGCCCCGCCGAGTGCTTGTACCCGCTTTCCGTTCGCAGTCCCGGTTGAGTAAATGTATTTTGCGATCGGAGTTGAGCCGACAAAACTGACAGCCGCGATATCAGGGTGTTCCAAGATAGTGTCCACCGCGAGCTTGTCACCGTGGACCACATTGAGAACTCCGTCGGGCAGTCCCGCTTCTGTGAGCAACCGAGCCAACAACACAGTAACTGAAGGATCCTTTTCGCTCGGCTTAAGGATAAAAGTATTACCTGCGGCAATACCGTTGGTGAGCATCCACAAGGGGACCATTGCTGGGAAGTTAAACGGCGTGATGCCTGCGACAACTCCGAGTGGCTGTTTAATCGAGTACACATCGACACCATTGGAAACCTGCTCGCTAAATCCGCCTTTCATGTGGGAGGGGATTCCGCAAGCAAACTCAATGTTTTCAATCCCACGGGCCAGCTCTCCGGCGGCATCGCTGGGTACTTTCCCGTGCTCAATTGACACGAGCCCTGCAATTTCATCGCGATGGGCAACCACCAATTCCCGGAATCGGAACATGATCTCGGCCTTCTTGGACAGCGATGCGGCGCGCCAAGCCGGGAAGGCTGCCTTGGCACTCGCAATAGCCGAATTCATCTCGCTCACGCTAGCTAGACCAACCTGCGCTTGTTGTTCCCCTAACGCGGGATTAAAGACCGGACCAAAATTCCCGGATGTCGGTGTTACATCCTGCCCGTTAATCCAATGGGGGATAGTTCGCATTTGCTTCTCCTTTAAATAGTTCATGAGCGCGTAGTGGGAAATAAAACTACATTCAGCCTCGTGCAGGGGCTAGATCAGATATTGACTTAGACCGCGTTTGAGGAATTTACCGTGACCCATATGACCCAGATACGCATTATTGTCTACAATTACAGCGCCACGTGAGAGAACCGTGTCAACGTGACCGTCCACATTGAACCCCTCCCATGCCGAGTGATCCATATTCATGTGGTGTGTCTTGTGGTAGCCAATTTCTGTGCGTCCGGAGGGGTTGTAGATCACAATGTCAGCGTCCGAGCCCGGGGCAATGACCCCTTTCTGCGGATATAGGCCAAACATCCGAGCCGGGGTTGTCGAGGTGATTTCAACCCAACGCTGGAGTGAGATCTTCCCTTCGACAACACCCTGGTAGAGCAGATCCATCCGGTGTTCAACCGATCCAATGCCGTTTGGGATCGCAGAAAAGTTTCCTACACCCAGTTCTTTTTGCTCCTTGAAACAAAATGGGCAATGGTCCGTGCTGACAATTGAGAGGTCGTTTGTCCGAAGATATTTCCACAGTTCCTCATGGTGTCCCTCGGCTTTTGAGCGAAGTGGTGTTGAGCAGACCCATTTCGCCCCTTCAAATCCAGGTTGAGAGAGTTGCTCTTCGAGTGAGAGGTAAAGGTATTGCGGGCACGTCTCACCGAAGACATTCCAGGCGTCATTTTTTGCTTCCTGCAAGATTTTGACGGCTTGCTTAGCCGACATATGGACTACATATAGCGGTGCACCGGTCATCCGAGCCAACATGATCGCTCGATTCGTGGCCTCTGCTTCGGTTTCCCAAGGACGGGTGAGTGAGTGGTACTTGGGGTCGGTCTTGCCAGCAGCCAAAGCTTGTGACACCAAAACATCAATTGCAATACCATTTTCAGCGTGCATCATAATCATGCTGCCATTGTTGGCTGCGGTCTGCATGGCGCGCAAGATTTGACCGTCATCGCTGTAGAACACGCCTGGGTATGCCATAAATAATTTGAAACTGGTAATACCTTCATTGACGAGTTCATCCATGGCCTTGAGAGAGTCGTCGTCTACGCCACCGATGATTTGGTGAAAGGCGTAGTCGATGTGCGTGTTTCCACGCGCCTTCTCATGCCATGTGGCGAGGCCGTCTTGGACCCGCTCGCCGAATTTCTGAACAGCAAAATCAATAATTGTCGTGGTTCCACCCCATGCAGCGGCGCGTGTTCCGGTATCGAATGTGTCCGATGCGAACGTGCCACCAAAAGGCAATTCCATGTGGGTGTGTGAATCGATCCCGCCTGGAATCACATATTTGCCAGCCGCGTCAATCACCATATCTGCTGTCGAGGTCAGCTCGTTCCCGAGTGAAGTATCACCGGGGGTAAGAACTGCCGCTATTTTTTCGCCGTCAATCAACACATCAGCAGCGATCGCGCCTTGCGGCGACACCACCAAACCATTTTTAATCAAAGTCGTCATGTGAAATCCTCAAGTTAGGGGCGAATGAGATCTTGGTAGGCATCAGGACGACGATCACGGTAAAACTGCCAGCGCGTCCGCACGGTTGTGATCAACTCGAGATCGAGGTCACGAACTATGAGTTCGGGCTTGTAGGCATCGCCCTTTTCACCCACATAACTACCTTCAGGGTCAATAAAATACGACTGTCCATAAAAGTCGTCGTCCCCAAGATCTTCGATTCCGACCCGATTGATTGCGCCCACGTAATATTCGTTGGCGACCGCCGCGGCTGGTTGTTCGATGCTCCACAGGTACTGGGATAATCCGCGTGAGGTTGCAGACGGATTGAACACAATTTGGGCCCCGTTAAGCCCGAGGGCCCGCCAGCCTTCAGGGAAATGGCGGTCGTAGCAGATGTACACGCCGACTTTGCCCACGGCAGTGTCAAAGACGGGGTAGCCGCCATTGCCGGGGCGGAAGTAGAACTTTTCCCAGAAACCCTTCACGTGGGGGATGTGCTGCTTGCGATATTTTCCCAAATAGCTTCCATCGGCATCAATAACTGCAGCAGTGTTATAAAGGAAACCCGGTCCGGCATCTTCATACATGGGCAAGACCATGACCATCTCTAATTCGCGCGCCAAGGCCTGGAATCTTTCCGTTGTGGGCCCAGGTATGGCCTCTGCGTATGCGTAATATTCGGAGTCTTGAACCTGGCAAAAGTAGGGCCCGTAGAAGATCTCCTGAAAACAAATAATCTTCACCCCTGCAGCGGCAGCTTCTCGCGCGTACTCTTCGTGCTTGACGATCATAGATTCCTTGTCCCCGGTCCAATCTGTCTGAACCAATGCGGCACGCACAACACTCATTTAAGACTCCAATTCAACGGGGATAGTGGCTGGATAGCCTTTCTGCCATGAACATACTGATCATATGTATTTACGCAGCATGAAGTACCGAATTTATCAAAATTCATACGAAACTGTGACCTCGCGCATTTTGGTGATGGTCGTAACAAAGTTGTGACCATAAATGATGATTATTTAGCCTGATTGGGAGACTGTTGGGTTAACTGAACCCCTATCACTCAAGGAGTTACCGTCCGCGTCAACAAGAATCCCGCCGTAGGCTTTTGCGACGAAAACGGGAAGCTTGATGCCGACACCCAAGGAAACTGCATCTTCGGTGCGGGCGAGCAATCCCCGTGAAGGGGGGGGGCGGGCAATTCGGTTACTAAATTGCGCTTCTGGGTGACTCTGTTACTCACTTGTTCCGAAGCGATGGTCATAGGAATTCCCTTGAACGGCGAGAGGGCGAACCGATTGGGGCAAGCAGAGGGTGAATGCAGAGCAGGCGACCCCAGCATCTCCTAAACTGTGCCTGTGAGTAAACCGCACACCGAACCAATTCGAGTAGTGATTCTTGGCAGCACCGGCTCAATCGGTGTGCAAGCACTGGACATTATTCGACGAAACCCAGACCGTTTCACTGTCGTGGCCCTGTGCGCGACCGGTGCGAATGCCCAAGCTTTGGCTTCGGCGGCCATCGAATTCGACGTTGAAGTTGTGGGGGTAACGCGTGGAACATGTGGCCAAGACGTGCAGATGCATCTCCTCGCAGGCGTACAAGATCGCGGTTTCTCCCAGGGGGATCACGTTCTGCCCGAGTTGGTCATTGGCCCAAGCGCTCCGGAACAATTAGCCCGACTCGATGTGGACATCGTGCTCAACGCGATTGCAGGAGCCGCTGGTCTCAAGGCAACTTTAGAAACCCTGGCCGCAGGCAACCGATTGGCCTTAGCAAATAAGGAGTCTCTCATTATTGGAGGGGACTTGGTCTCTCGCCTTGCCCGACCGGGTCAGATTATTCCGGTTGATTCGGAGCATTCTGCGGTCGCCCAATGCTTGCTCGCGGGAAAAAGCTCTGAAGTGCGAAAGCTTATTATTACTGCGAGTGGGGGTCCATTTCTCGGGAAAAGCCGAAAGCAATTAAAAAACGTGAGCATAGAAGATGCGCTGGCACACCCCACCTGGAAGATGGGACCTTTGGTCACCATCAACTCTGCAACCTTGGTGAACAAGGGTTTGGAAGTAATCGAGGCGCACCTGCTATTTGACGTGCCGTTTGCCGATATCGAGGTAACCGTGCATCCGCAGTCAGTGGTGCACTCCATGGTGGAGTTCATCGACGGGTCAACAATCG
>JAPKAV010000003.1 GCA_028825115.1 Candidatus Nanopelagicales bacterium
CCAAAGTCACCGTAATCATTCCCACGGCGCTCACCGTCAATCACAAAACCAAGAAACCATTTGTGTTCGCAGCCATTGAGACACTCAAGCAGCAAGAAACCCACACAGATTTTGAAGTAATCGTTGTTACCACCAACGAACAAGCCCCGATCCCCGGCGCCGACAAGCAGGTCACCTACGCCACCAGCAACTTCAATTTCTCCGAAGCAATCAACCTCGGTGCCGCACACGCCGACCCACACAGTGAGTACCTGCTCTTACTTAATGACGACACCGAAGCAATCGAAGCCAACCCGATTACTCGAATGCTGGAGATTGCTCAAATAGAAAACGTTGCAGCCGTTGGCGCGAAACTGAGTTACCCCGACGGAAAACTGCAACACATCGGGGTAGTGATGCTGCCGGGCGGACCAACCCACCCGTTTATAGCTAAATCAAAAAGCGAGTACGGATATTTCGGGAGCGCACTGACGCCGCGGAACTACTCAGCGGTCACCGCGGCCGCAATGCTGACCAGTAGGAAAGCGTTCGAGGAAGTCCACGGGTTTGATACCGACTTCGCCCGGGATTTCAACGACGTGGATTACTGCCTGAAGCTGCGGGCAAAGAACTACCGAATTGCCTGGACGCCCTACGCTCACTTCACCCACCACGAAGGTGTGTCCATCCACCGCAAGGCCGCGAACCCCCAGGAAGCACAGATCTTCAACGATCGCTGGCAGAATGAGTACGTAGGCGACCCCTACTATTCTCCAGCACTCAACCCGAAACTCGAGCGAATCTACGAGGCTCTCTAATGACCGAGTTCAAAACCCGCAAAGGCAACCTGATCACCGTAGACGGCGACCCTGATCTACTCGCGCTGCTGACATTGGATCGCATCCAAACCATTGGCGACCGATTCGACACCGACCCGCGCATTGCTAGTGTCAGCATTTACGCAACAACCAATCCACACGCCAACGAAACCTTCCTTCGCGCCACCGCCCCCGCCGGTTGCCTGATCGCAATCAATCAGAGTGATCTTTTCGACCCGGAAACGCAGGACTGGGCCACCGCCGCCAGCCACAGAGGTCTGTGGCACGACTGGTGGCTCACCACTGCGAACGACATTAGGAAAGCACCCGTTATTGCTGAACCACATGCAATTGACCTCAAAGAACTAGGTGACCCCAGCGGATCTCACTTCAATGCGCTCAAGGAAACCCCAATCGACACCAACAACCTCACACTAACAATTGACGTCACCTGGCTCGGCCCCCATGAAACCGGCGCCCAGGTTCTCACCACCGCTGCCATTCCCGCAATCGCGGATCAACCAACAATCGCCAGCATCAGACTCGTTGGCCTGAGCGAACTTCCCGGCTACGCCCAGCATGTAACCGACCACCCCAAAGTCACATTGCAACCAAATAGCCAGGAAGCACTACACATCCAAACCGATCTGATCTGGTACCCGAATCAGATTGATCAACGGGTTGACATCAGCCAATCCCGCAAACTGGGTAAACGAGTAATCACGACCTACCTTGATCTGATCGCCTATGACATCGGTAAGTATCACGGAGACGAAAATTCCTGGGCTGCCTACCGCGCAACCCAGCGAACGATCGCCCTCAGTGTTGATGGCATTACAACCATTAGTGCTGATGTTGCCAAGCGCCTCTACCAGGAAGTTCCGCGCTTAGACACCAAACGAATTCAACCTATTCCCCTTGGTCTGGATCACATCACAACTCAAACGATCAAAGAAAAACCACAAGGCCTAAAACCCTCAATCAGGCCCTTCATTCTGGTCCTAGGTAATGACTTCCAACACAAGAACCGCGATTTTGCAATTGATGTCTGGCAACAAGTTCTTGAGCTAGGAATCAATGTTGATCTTGTTCTCGCCGGGCTGCACGTAAAAAGCAGCAGTTCAAAAGAACAAGAATCAATCAAACTTAAAAAACACACGAACCTGCGTGGCGAAGCAACAACCCTTGGTCATGTTTCCTCCGCCGAACGCGCCTGGTTGCTAGAGAACGCAGCAGCAGTTCTGTACCCCAGTAGCGCCGAAGGCTTCGGCTTTGTTCCTTATGAAGCGGCAATCCTGGGCACACCCTCAACCTTCACCAACTTCGGCCCACTCAAAGAAATCAGCCAACTCACCACAACACCAACCAGCTGGAATGCAACCGAATACGCAACTGACCTAACCCATCTCCTGACCGATCCTCCATTTGCGCAACAGCGAGTGAGTGAACTGCGTGAAGTGATCGGAGCCCGTACCTGGAACCAATTCGCTCAAGAGTTCACAGAGTTCGCGACCAAGATCGCAACCATGCCCACAGTGCCCACCAGCGCGGTCACCTCCAGCACCGCAGCCAACGAACTAGCAGCGGTCCTCTCTAGTAAAGCCTGGCGTGCAACCGCGCCGATCCGTAAATTGAAATCACGGTCCAGATCAAAATCCTGAACACAGGATGCACCGGGTGACCTCATAAGGAAACCTGAGTACCTATTGCGCGATCGAGTGCATTCTTTCCGCACAAAACCCACCAGCGAGTGGAGACCCCAAGCGTCAATTCAGGACACAATCCGGCCAAGTGCGTAGAACCGGTATCGTTGACGTGTGTCGTCGCCCAAGGTTCTGCATCTGAGCACGTACGACGCCCATGGCGGCGCCGCTCGGGCGGCGATTGCAATCCACAACTCGCTGGAGTCTGCAGCTGTCGATTCACGGATTCGCATTGCTAAAGCAGACGACCTTAGATTCAAACTTGCCAAGGAAGCAGATCGCAGGCTTTGGAGGCTACAAAAAAGTAATGTTCTTACTTGGCGATCACCAGCTCGCTTCGGATCAATCTCCGCTAAGGAGATCAATAACAGCGGAGCTGACATTGTTCACATGCATTGGGTCACCGATGGCTTCCTCACGATTGAATCAATTGGCCAGATCAAGAAGCCGATTGTGTGGTCACTGTGTGATGCCTGGGCATTTTCCGGCGCCGAGCATTACGCCACCCAATTTTCACGAACGAGGTCCGTTCTGGGCTACTTACCGAGCAATCGGAACCCGAATGACTCTGGCTTTGATCTCGACCGATGGACGTGGAATCGAAAGAAATCGAAGTGGACAACACCCATGCACGTGCTGCCCGCGAGCACCTGGCTCACCCAAGCCGCCCAAGAGAGCGCACTCATGGGTCATTGGCCAATTACTCAGATCCCACACATTGTCGACACCAATCTCTTCACAAGCACGAATGACAGAAGGAAGAACGTTGGGCAGCCAGTCATTCTCTTTCTCGCTTCAGCGGGAATTCGTGACACGCGCAAGGGCGCGGACCTGCTCATCCAAGCGCTTAAAGACCCTGCAATGACTCAGCGTTTAAAAGTAATCATTGTTGGGCCGCGCCCAACAGCACAAGAAGAACAACACATCAGTTCCAGCCTCAACCACGACCTGGTTTTCCACGGTGAAGCCAGAGGAGACAAGGAACTAATTGACCTGTATTTACAAGCGGACGTCACAGTGGTTCCCAGTCGTGAAGACAATATGCCGATTGCGGCAATGGAAAGCCAAAGTTGTGGCACACCTGTTGTCGCTTTTCGAATTGGTGGGTTGGGAGATATCGTCAACCCAACTACCAGCGGCTACCTCGCCGAACCGGAAAACACACATGACCTTGCCCAAGGAATTGTGCAGGTGCTAAACAGCAATCTTCGAGAGTCCACGCGACAGCATGCCAAAGCAACATGGTCACCTGAAGTAATTGTTCCGCAACTACTTGCTGTCTACGAATCGGCATTGACGTGAGTGCCGAAGCGTTACCCACAAAAAATACTCTCGTTAAAGTTCCCTACGAATCTCCTCTGGATTTCGCCGTAAATCGTGCCAAACGCTATTTTGGCTGAGTGGCCCCAGATTCACGCCTCGATAGGGCCCGGCGCGCGCCGTACCGGCCCTAAGAGAGTCTTTAATCGGGCTCCTAAATGAATGCACTACCGTTAGGCACCGTGCCGGCCCAAAAGTTTTTGATTGCTATTCCCGCGTGGAACGAGGCTGGGTCAATTGCTTCGGTCGTGGCATCAGTGCAGGAGCACCGACCCGACGCAGATATTTTGGTCGTCAATGACGGCTCGACCGACTCAACCGCCCAGGAAGCCCTAAAAGCGGGCGCTCGAGTGGTTTCCCTTCCCTTCAATGTGGGGGTGGGGGGCGCCATGCGAACCGCTTTTCTCTATGCCCAGCGCGAGGGCTACCAGGCCTTGGTGCAGGTGGATGCAGATGGTCAACACGACCCCGCAGATCTTGATCGGCTCTTTGAAGGCCTCGCGGACTCTGACATTGTGGTGGGGACTCGCTTTCACCCGGAGTCCATGTATTTTGTTGGCGGTCCCAGGCGCTGGGCAATGGTGCTGCTCTCCAAGGCCTTAAGTTGGATGAATAAGGGAACAATCTCTGACCCCACTTCCGGCTTCCGCTCCGCGGGACCAAAAGCAATCGAACTATTCGCAATTGAATACCCCGCTGATTATCTGGGAGATACGGTGGGATCACTCTCGATTGCCATCCGGCAAGGTCTTGTTATTCATGAGGCTCCAGTGACCATGTACTTTCGACAAGTGGGTCGGCCCAGTAAGAATGCTCTTTGGTCGGCGCTCTACCTTGGTCGCGCGACACTTGCGATTTTAGCCACCGGACTTAAAGCCAGTCGGACTCCACGGGAAGACGCCTCATGACCGCAAATATTTTGGCAGCAGCTGCCGCACTCATCACTTTCGGGTTCGTCTTTTTCTTGCTCAGGCGTGGCGCATTACGCGAAAAATATGCGGTTCTATGGCTATTCTTTTCCGGAGCGGCACTGTTTTTCGCAGTCTTCCCGGGCGCTCTTGAATGGCTCAGCCGGGTGTTAGGCGTGGCGCAACCAGTAAACCTACTTTTCTTTGTCACAGTCGTTCTGCTTGTGCTAGTGAGTGTGCAGTTGAGTTACGAACTCAGCCGTCACGAAATGCGAATCAGACGGTTGGCCGAAGAAGTTGCCTTACTCCGTGACGAAATCAATCGGGACCAGCAAGAACGTGACGGTAACTGAGCCAATCTTGGTGATCGCCTTTAACCGGCCCGATCACCTCACCGTCTTAATTGATCGACTGCGAGAAGTTCAACCAACACGAGTCTATTTTGCTGTTGACGGCCCACGCAAGAACAAAGATGGGGAAGCGGAGAGAGTCTCCCATTGCAAAGACCTAAGGAAATCGATTGACTGGGATTGTGAAGTAATAACAAATTTTCAGGAGTCAAACTTGGGTTGCGGTCTTGGAGTAAGCACCGCAATTACCTGGTTTTTTGAGAACGAAGAGCATGGAATAATTTTGGAAGATGACATTATTCCTGACCCTTCATTCTTTCCCTTCTGCACTGAACTGCTACAACGTTATGAGCTGGACCCGGAGGTCTTCGCAATTTCAGGTTGTAATTTTGTCCCACCGGATCAGATTTCAGTGAGTAATGGGTATCGATTCAGCCAGGTTCCACATATCTGGGGTTGGGCCAGCTGGCGTGACCGTTGGGCGCGATATCAATTAGACATCGATGGCTGGCGCAAGGAGCTGCCCGCGCGCAGACTGTGGTCCAAATCCGGGAACTCGATTCCGGGCGCCGTGTATTGGGCAGGCACATTCGAATTGCTTGCCCGCAAGGAAGTGGATACGTGGGATGGTCAATTGGTCTACATGTGCATGAAGACCGGGATGCTCACTGCAACCAGCAATACGAATCTGATTGAAAACATTGGCTTTAATGAACAGGCAACTCACACGGTCGAGGATCGCAATGAATTGCAACCGGTCATCCCGATTTCCCTCCCAACGACACCTGTTACCGTGACGGTGGATCGCAAGGCCGACTCTTGGACACGAAAGAACCATTTCCGTGCCACCTGGCGGGGAATGCTCGATCAAGGCGATAGATTTCTCAAAAGGCGCAAAGCAGAGAGTAATGCAAAGGACGGCACATGAGTATTACCAAAGGTCGAGTTCTCGTTACCGGTGGAGCAGGGTTTATTGGATCCCACCTATGCGAATGGCTGCTGGGAGACGGCTATGAAGTCTTGTGCGTGGATAACTACTACTCCTCGACCAAAGACAATATTGCGCACTTACTTAACCACCCTCGATTCGAGGTAATTCGCCACGATGTGACCTTCCCACTCTATGTGGAAGTTGATCATATTTTCCACTTGGCATGTCCCGCAAGTCCAGTGCATTACCAGCGTGATCCGGTACAAACCACGAAGACTGCCGTTCACGGGTCAATCAACATGCTCGGACTTGCCAAGCGAACCGGTGCACGAATTCTTCTCACCTCAACTTCAGAGGTGTACGGAGACCCACTGGTTCACCCGCAAACTGAGGACTACTGGGGCAACGTCAACCCAATCGGTCCACGGGCCTGCTATGACGAGGGTAAGCGAGCAGCCGAGACACTATTTTTTGACTACCACCGTCAACACAACTTGGACATTAAAGTTGTCCGACTGTTTAACACTTATGGACCGCGTATGCACCCGCAAGATGGTCGGGTGGTGTCCAATTTCATTATGAGCGCGCTGACCGGCGCACCTCTCACCGTTTACGGTGAAGGTGAACAAACCCGTTCGTTCTGCTACGTCAGTGACCTGATTCAAGGGCTGATTGCCATGATGAACTCAGGACCCGGAGTCACCGGTCCGATCAACCTTGGTAACCCAGGTGAATTCACAATCGGTGAGCTTGCCAACATTGTCATTGGGAAAACCAACAGTTCTTCCAAAATTGACTACCTGCCACTGCCTGTTGACGACCCCATCCGCCGTCAACCCGACATCACTCGGGCTAAAGAGACACTCGGCTGGCAACCAACAATTGCTTTGAGTGAAGGATTAGACACCACGATCGCGCACTTCAAAGAGCACCTTCTTTCATAGTCACGGGGAATCTTCCTGGTGGCGTTAAGGTGGCTCGTATTCGTCGCTGCTAATTCGCGCAAAGCACCCAAAAAGCAAGAGACCCTCACTTCACTCAAGCGTCATTCCCTCATTTGGTGCGCACGGGCAGGAAACCCATGAAGGATTTTTTGGGTAGTTACAACCACCCACGGCGCCTGGGTGCCCCCAAGAGACTGCGTGCAATAGCGCGCACTCGAACACCTAAGCTGAGTAGCACGTTGGGGGAAAGGGCCACACTCTGATCGAAATTACCTGAAGCCACGGCCGCTTCGTAGCCGAAGGAGGACTCGGCGAAATATACGGTGGCTTGGGCTGCGGCCAGGATTCGCCAATCAATGAGTGCCAACACATCACCCGTGAACTCTGCGTGGGAAACAAAATCATTCTCGACAACCCATGGAAATAGTCCAAGGCCAGAGAGAATCTCACACCAATGCTCGCGCTCTTTGCGGGAATCACTCGCAACAAAAACTCGATCAATCCCGGTACTTCGACACAGGTTTATCACGGCGCGTTTGATCTCGGATCGCGAAGGAGTCTGGTGCGAGCGATCGGAATAGCGCAAATGCAACCCGATAAACGGTTCACCTATTAACCCTGACCAAGCTGAATCAATTTGTGGGGCCAACTCAAGGGTTCGGTACCAAGTAGAGCGGTCGTTTCGAAAATCTACTGAATCCCACGTCACGGGCTGACTGCCAGAATTCATGGAAAAGCGGCCACCGGCAACAATCACCACGGATTCAGATTTACCCGCATGTAGTGCTTGAGCGAAATCAGACATCAGTGGCTGCTCGCCTAGGTCGTGGCCCGCGAGAGTGATTACTCTTCCAATTTCCGAGACATCATGAGAGTTCACATAATGGGGAAATGATTCCACAGAAAAACCGAGAGTCCGCTCCAACTCAGATTCAGTAATAAACCTTAACTCTGAGTCACTAGCAAATACCACTTCCTGCGGTGCAGGTGCTGCTGCTTGGGGCAGCCAGCAGACCGAAAAATCTGCTCCCAAAGACTCGGCCAGAAGCGAGGCGCTAGCCATCGCTTGCAAGCGATTTAGGTAACCGTTGCGAGGGACAATAATCACTTGCTTCACACCGTATCCCCATTCGCAATCTCGGATTATTTATCGAACTCGGGCAGCATACCCACCGTCACCGCGCATGACCCCTAGACTTCGCAGGTGCGGGTTGCCATGGATGAACAGATTTTCGCGATCCAACGTTATGGCGGGATTTCCCGGCTTTTTTACGAGTTGGCCAAACAATTCACCACCACTCCAGAACTTGGAGTGGAATTACTTCCCATCCGAGCGCCGATTGTTAACCACTACGTTCTGGACAACCCCGAGCTAGCAGCAGCACTGCACACCCACCCAGCTAAGAACTCCATGACCGCACTTGCCAATTACTTCACCCACCGAACTGACGCCCGCGGCGCTGACGTTGTTCATAATACTTTCTATTTGCCGCATGGATTGATTGGTGCGCAGGGTGCGAAACGCGTGGTCACAATTCACGACATGATCCCCGAACTTCTCCCGAAAACTCGCCGGCGGCTGGACTTACTGACCATGAAGCGCCGCTATGTTGACCAAGCAGATCATATAATTTGTGTGTCGGCCGCTACCCGCGGCGACCTGATTCGCCTCTACCCGGAACTCACTGCGCCTATTTCCATTGTTCATCATGGAGTGGACCCTGTTTTCACGCCCAATATTCCCAAATGGTCTGCGCTGCCAGAGCGCTACATTTTGTTTGTGGGAAATCGCGGGCAGTACAAAGACGCGGACCTTCTCATGAAAGCTTTTTCTCAGTTCTCAAAGGAAATTCCTGGAGTCACCTTACTTTTTGTGGGTGGTGGCCAATTCTCGTCCAAGGAAAACCAACTGATGCATTCACTGGGGATCAGCCAAAGTGTCCGACAGCAATCTTTGCCTGATGCCAAAATGAGCTCGGCCTACTGCAACGCCCTATTCACCGTCCTTCCTTCCCGGTTTGAAGGTTTTGGGTTGCCCGCGTTGGAATCCATGGCCAGCGGAACCGCAACTATTTTGGCTAATGCGACCTCACTACCCGAAGTAGGCGGAGACGCGGCGCTGTATTTCGAGAGCGGTGACGGAGCCGATCTAGCCCAGAAAATGATTTCACTCGCTTCAGATCATGAGTTGAAGGAGCATCTTGCAAAAGCAGGTATAGCCCAAGCGGCCTGCTTCTCTTGGGAGAGATGCGCGGCTGAGACGGCAGATGTCTACCAAGCAACTGTTACTAGTAACTGAACAGGTACTATTTCCTCATCATGAAGGTGCGCGCGGAGCATGAATCTCTCAATGGCTACCTCAATTCAGTTCTCACTGCTGAGCAAATGGCCAGGCCGCTGCTGACCAATTTCAATCACTGGGATTTCGCCCAAGATGCACTCGGCGAAGTTGCACTCACCCTAAAAGATCGAGGATCAATTGTCAGCGTCGGTTTTTGGGCGGACAAAACCCCCATGCTTGACGTGGCTTGGGCAACCTCACGTGTAATAGGCACTCTTCTGCTCAGCCCCACCCGTGAGGCTCAAATACAAAAAGCCTTGGCACAAGCTGGGCTCGTAAAATCTAATTTTGTTAAGCCCCCAATTCACCGTTGGAAACCCAGGGAGCCAATTGACATTCCGCGGGTTCTGAATCGAACTAACATCCGCGCCATGACTTATCGTGGCGCAGACATGGGTCGAGCAATTCTGCAAATCCACCCAGATCGTGACACTCCAGTTACCGACAAGCACCTATGGCCAGCCGCGTGGGTCCACGCAGCAGCAAAATCATTTGCCTACGTTTTTGATCAGACACATGCCGTCATTACTCAACGTGGCATCACCATGCTCGCTGTATACAATGGACGGTTTTTGCACGACCGTGCTGCCGCAGTGGCTGCCGAGTCACTCGGTATCCCTGTTGTCAGTTACGACCTTGGGGGTCACGATACGGATTTTGATCTCACCTTGGACGACACACATGACTGGGAGATTCTCCAACGGCGGATGCTCACCCTGTACGCGAACTGGGACCCAGAAGAACGTGACCAATTGGGAAGTAAGTGGTTTCTTGATCGAACTCAACACCTAGACGAAATTAACTCACTTTTTGTCGAGGCTCAAAAAATCGGTTCGATGGTTGATCTCCCGGCCAATAAGAAGATCGTGGTCTATTTCAGTTCGTCAGGAGATGAAATTGTAGAACTCGACTTGGACTGGGATTCTTATTTCGGTGGACAAGAAAATGCGCTGGCACTTGTTGGCCAGATCTGTGCCGAAGATCCCGACACCTATTTCATTGTCCGATCGCACCCGCACAAGCGTCACAAGCCCAAGCATGACGTTCAGGAATGGATGAGCGCGGTTGAGAAAACCAATCCCGATCTACACTTGGACCCTCACTCAGAGGTCGACTCGTATGCACTCATGCGAGCGGCGGACCTAGTAATTACCTATGGTTCAACGAGTGGGGTAGAAGCAGCCTTTGCCAAAAAACCGGTCATTGTTATGGGTCCCTGTGCGTACAACATTCTCGGTTGTGCTTCCCAGGTTACTAATGCAGACGAACTGCGACAATCAATGGCGGATCAGTCGCCCGGTGAGTGGAGTGGGGCTGTTTCGTATGGCCTCATGATGAAACGTCGGGGGTTCAACAGGGTGCACGCACGGGAATTCAGCCAGGTTGAGGACACAAAACCGCTAGTGAAGAATCTCAGCATGCTTCGACGCAACCGGGCCTTTGCCAAGTATTTGGCAACAACGAATTAGAAGGGGATTCGAAGACTGGGTTTGGTCAGTAGTTCCTAATAGCACTTCGCCATGCCACAGCTAGTTGACACGTTCAACCTAAGGATCCGTTTTGATCAGTACCCGGCCTGAGTAATCGATGGGGTGCATATAAGGCCGGTGTCCCAGTTTTTCAAAATATTCGTCTACCGCTTTGCGCGCACCTTGCCAGTGACCGTAGTCGTCAAAAATACACACCCCACCCACACTCAACCGTGGGTACAACACCTCAAGTTCCATGCGGGTTGACTCGTACCAGTCAGTATCGAGTCGGAGCAAGGAAATATTTTCAGGAAAAGTCTCTCGCAATGTCCGAGCGACATCACCCTCAACAAAAGTAAATTTTTCCTTGGGGTACCCGGTCGAGAAAACGTTCGCTTGGACGTCTGGCAAACCTGCGACGCACCACACATTGTCACCATCACCCACGATTGTCTGACCCAACATGGTTTCCGCTGTAACACCAGAACCCGCCTCGATATCTTCGGCCGTTGGCGCCGTCATGCCGCTGAAAGTGTCGTACAGCCAAATCTGCCGATCAGCTACACCCAAAGACGAAAGCTCCTGAGCCATGGACATGACGCTGCCACCTCGCCACACCCCGCATTCAACAAAATCACCGGGAATCTGGTTATCCACCACGTGACGCACCGCATTGATCAAAGACCATAGTCGTTCACCAGATGTCATGGTGAACGGTTTCAAGGACGCAATCAGTTCGGCATCCTGGGGGGTCGCCTCCACGGGCAACTTATTTCCAATTGAGGAAACCCGAGAGATTTCGAGACCAAACTTTCGAGCAGCACTCGCCACAAAACGCTCAAAGGAACTCACAAGCGCATTATGTCACTACCCTTCTCGGTCCCGGGGATGGAAAGTTGAATAGTCGGAACCGGGTTCCCTGATCTCTCAAGATCAGGGAACGAGTAGATTGCTGGGGTGACTGAGTCGAGGGATAGAGATCTTCCAGTGACCGATACCGCATATGATGGCAAAGGAATCGACGATTTTCATCGACGCAGAATTCTTGCCTCCGTCAAGAAGGGCATCAGCCTTCTCGACCCAGGAAAACGTCGGCTTCTGATTTTCGCTGGAATTCTGCAATTGTCCCTGGGGCTGTTAGATCTGCTGGGAATTGCTCTGATTGGACTTGTGGCTGCGGTCGCCGTTTCGGGAGTTGGATTGACACAAATTCCGGCCCCAATAGAGGACCTTCTGGACACTCTTCGATTGGGAAATTTAACCGTGTCCCAAATTTCCGTTATTTTGGCACTTTCAGCCGTGACAATCTTAATTGTGAAAACTGGTCTTTCTGCACTCATGGCTCGAAAGATTATGTTCTTCCTTGCAAACAGACAAGCTGAGCTCTCCGTCGAACTTGCCCGTGACTTCCTCAGTCGTCCACTTGTGGTGATCCAAAAATGGACAACTAGTGAGGCTACATACGCCCTGGGAGCCGGAGCCTCCGCAGCAACTGTTTCTTTGCTTGGCTCCGGAATCATAATCGCCTCTGAAGTTTTCTTATTCTTAATCGTTGGGCTCGGCTTGTTACTCTTCGATCCAGTATTAACGATTGTCGCATTTTCACTTTTTCTCTGCATTGTTCTCATACTTCAACGTGTTCTCGGGCGATGGTCAGCCCGAAACGCGCAAACAATGACGGACGCCCGTATCGCCAACCTCACCATAGTTTCGGAAGCTCTTTCAACCTACCGCGAGTCAACAGTTCTCAATCGCCGTGACCTTTATGTCGCCAAATTTGAGGCCAACGCATTAACGAGCGCGCGAACGAGCGCACTCTCTGCTTACATTATGGAAATCCCTAAATACGTCCTCGAGGCCGCACTTTATTTAGGAATATTGGTCCTCGCGGTGGTGCAATTCCTTACCAAGGATTGGGGAGCAGCCGCTGCAACTACCGCACTGTTCTTGGCAGCGGGCAGTCGAATCATCCCGGCTTTGCTTCGACTTCAAGGCGCAGGAATTTCAATTCGTAACGCATCGATTCAAGCCCAGCCGACTTTCTTTATGCACGACTACCTGGCGGCGTTGCCAAACAATGAAATATCTTCCACTGCCAGAATTACCGCCGAAGAGATCCACCGCAGTATTGAGTCCGGCTACCCAGGATTCAGCGCTGATATTGTCATGGAAAATGTCGAACTTCGTTACGAAAGTGCCGCCGACCCGGCGGTAACTAACATTTCTTTCTCGTGCTCAGCCGGTAACTCTGTTGCACTCGTGGGCAGTACCGGTGCCGGAAAATCAACGCTGGCTGACCTGATTCTTAATGTGTTGGACCCCGACCTAGGGCGTGTCCTCGTTGGTGGAGTGACCCCCCGTGAAGCGATTCTTCGCTGGCCCGGAGCGATCTCCTACGTACCGCAAAACGTCGCCCTCACCATTGGAAGTGTTCGAGAAAACGTAGCCATGGGTTTGCCCCGTGATCATATTGACGACCAACTGGTCTGGGACGCCCTACGTCGGGCCCACTTGGCAGACTTCCTGACGCAGTTTCGTGAAGGAATCGACACTAACGTGGGGGAAAGAGGATTTCGACTCAGTGGTGGGCAACGGCAAAGGCTAGGAATCGCCAGGGCGCTCTACACCAGACCCAAACTTCTCGTCCTTGACGAGGCAACGAGCGCGTTGGATTCAGAAACCGAGCAAGCCATCATTGAAATGTTAAATGAATTGGAATCCGAGGTGACAACCGTCACGGTGGCGCACCGTTTAGCCACCGTCCGGCGAGCAGATTTGCTTATTTACCTCAAAGACGGTCATTCAATCGCTCAGGGCACTTTTGAGGAAGTGCGTGCGCTCGCTCCTGATTTCGACCGGCAGGCTGCATTACTGGGACTTTAAACTGAGCAGCCCGGTAACGCGCTAATGTTCAGAATCAACCGGATTAAGTTGTGGCCTTTTGCTTTCAAGAGCAGATGCTGCGGTGATAACAGCCAAGATCACTAACATGCCAGTGGCTGAAGGACCAATCCACGAGTTGCGTGGCTCTGTGACACCTGTGACGAGATATGCGGTCAAAATTGCCAGCGGACCTGCGACACCTCGTTTGGCGGCGATAAACGCAATGACCAATCCCAATGCAATTGCTACAAACTGAGTCACGAATCCCAAAAGCCCGTAACGAGCTAATTCATCAATGTAGAGATTATGGGCGTGACCGTATTCTTGTGTGATTCCACCGCTGATGGAAATCCCCGAAGTTCCAATGCCAACAAGCGGCGAGGACTGCCAAAGTTCAATGAATGCCGGCCAGAAATTGTTACGACCCGTGACCCCTGCAGATCTTGTATACATGAATACCGCGCCGGCAAGTAGAACTGCTAGTCCACCCCAAACTCTAGCTACCCGGGGTATCCGCCCAATTCGACCATGTTTCGTGAACACGATGATCACGATAATTCCGGCGATTACCGCGCCCATTGATGCCCGACCACTAGTGATCAGAAGGGTGAACGCACCCACCGCGATAAAAAACCAGCTCGCCTTCGTCCAGTAAGCCACGGCAACAATAATTAGCAACGCGCCCATCATCGCCGTGTCTGCGTTGTGCTCGAATGGGCCAGGCCAGCGCCCATCAATTCCCAACAGATCATTCAAGGGAAGGAAGTAGCGTTCCTTATCAAAAGTTATGACACCCAGGGGTTGTGTTTTGACCTCAAGGATTCCCAACATTTCAAGAACTCTGGTCAATACCAAGACAGCTGCAGCTGTCCACGCAAAGGCCAAAATTGCCGTCCAGGCTTCGCGCAAGTCGGGGGGCTTAAACCAAATCATGACCAATATTGGGAAGTACAATAAGGCGAGGTAGTTGAAATCATCGCCATGTAGCCTGTAGAGAAACAAGTGTGCAAACCAAGCGGCACTCATGAGGATTAAGAAGCCGGACATCAATCCTTTGGCCCTAGGGCGACTTTCAACTCCCAGCCAAAATATGAATGCAAATCCGAAGGCCACAAAGAATAAAACAATGGCTGCTGACTGGCCCTTAAAAACTGGCTCGCCCTTGCCCAAGTAGCTTGCATACTGGGTGAGAGCAACCCCTGCGGCCAAGAGACCGAGATATATGGATGCAGGTTGCTTTCGGAACCTGTGCATCAATTCCCTGGTACCCACCAACCCACTCTAGTACTCCCTAGAAATTGTTCCCCGAAAGCAGCATTACGCTGATAAAGCCATGCGGGACTTAGACTTAGTGCAACCGGCGGAGAATGGGAGAAGTTTTGTCTGAACAAATTGACCAAGGACACGTGGAATCTTCCGAGCCCCTGAGTTATCAACAGCGTTACCGGTCCTCGGTCGGCAGCGCCGACACCACTTCAACAGATGAATCTGTTCGCGTTATGTCACCCTTCCGCAATCGGCTCATTGTCACCGACTCGATCATGATCGGAACTTCTTTAGGTCTTGGCCTTCTCATTAGTTCCCGCGCCTCTACATGGGCGATCGACCCAACTTTCGCAATTTACGGTACCCCCGTAGTGATTGGTCTGCTGTGGCTCGCATTGCTACTAATTAGGGGGTCCTATGACCTCCGAGTCATTGGCCTGGGAACCCAGGAGGTCCGGCGAGCTGTTTCGGCCACGTTGGTGCTTTTCGCCACAGTGGCGGGGCTCAGCTACCTGATTCGCGCGGATATTTCTCGGGCGTACGCCTTCATCTCATTACCCCTGGGAATCCTGTTGATCGGTTTCTCTCGGTTTGGTTGGCGTCAGTGGCTGTACCGGCAGCGAGGCACCGGAAAGTTTCTCTCCAACATTATTGTGATTGGTTCACCCACAACTAGCCAGAGGTTGACCGACAAACTAAATCAAGAAAGTTACGCCGGCTTCCACGTGGTGGACCAAGTTAGGCTCCCGACTTACCAGGAGTCCGAGTCCGAGCTCATTAGTTGGCTTGAACACGTTGATCGGATCATCAAAAAGCATTCGGCTTCAGCGATTGCGATTGACCCGGGTGATGACGCACCCTATGAAGTAATCCGCCAGCTCTCCTGGCGTCTTGAGGGGCGAAATATTGACTTACTTATTTCACCAGGAGCTCTCGATGTTGCCGGTCCACGCCTAAGTGTCCGCCCGGCCGCAGGCCTCCCCCTTCTTCACTTGGACGAAGCGGTTCTTTCGCAATCTCAGAGAGCATCGAAACGCACCCTTGACCTTGTTGGGTCCCTAGTTGCCATAATCCTTCTCAGCCCAGTCATGCTCATTAGTGCCCTAACGGTGCGGTTCACTTCACGCGGACCAGTGATATATAAACAACAAAGAGTGGGCCGTGCAGGTGAAACGTTTACCATGTTCAAGTTGCGCACCATGCGCAACAACACCGATCAATTAATTGAGGATCTCCGAAAGGAACATGAACTGAGGGACCCAATGTTTAAACTACCGAACGACCCCCGGATCACAAAAGTTGGCGGCTTTTTACGCAGATGGTCTCTTGATGAAACACCACAGCTCTTTAACGTTCTCGGAGGCTCCATGAGCCTTGTTGGCCCCAGGCCCCACCCACTTGACGACGTAGACCGATACCAAACAGAAGCTTTCCGCCGACTTGCGCTCAAACCCGGCATGACCGGACTCTGGCAAGTCGAAGGCCGCTCAGACCTCGCATGGGATCAGGCCCTACAACTCGACCTGCATTACGTTGAAAAGTGGTCTTTGGAATCAGATGTGTACCTACTAGCGAGAACCGCCAGGGCCGTTCTGCAACGAAGTGGAGCAGCCTAGCGAACTTGTCTCGATTCATTCGCGGCAAGCTCTTATGATCCAGGTGGCATGTGCGTTGATGACGCAAGAGATTTCAAAGATCTCCGGACCGAAAACGGCAAACTCGAACGCCTCGTTGCTGATGCTGAGCTTGACAGGATAATGCTTAGGGAGATTGCTGAGAGAAAATTATGAACCCAACGACTAAACGACGAGCTGTTCCGCTGCTCCTAGATTTTTTTGGGGCATCAAAGCAGTTCGCGGGTAAAGTTATTGGGCTTCCCAGATCCACCCAGCGAAGTCCTCTCACTCATGAAACACCGACTGGTCCTGACCGCCCGCTACGAACGCATCTATGCCTCTGGACAGATGTTCCACGTAGCGCCTGTAGGCCACGACGTAAACGAGGAGGCACCTGCCCAATCACTAATGCTCAAGGAGCGAACGTGATCTGGGCGATTGATTTCCAATTTGACTCGCTGCCGGCGCGGAACACCCATCAAGTTCGCACCCATGGTGGATAAACACACCCGTGAATCCCTTCTCGACATGACCGACGTACCCAATGCCGGTGAGAAAGTAATCGACCGCGTGAAAAAAATCATTGCTCAACGCGGAGCACCACTAGTGATCCGGTACGACAACGGGCCTGAATTCATTTCCCAGGAGCAAGGTCTGCCAACCTCGACTCATCAAACGGAGGTCTCCGTTACGCCGAGAAGTCGCCTTATTCTGTGTCCCGTCCTGCCTTGAGTTTGCTCGACCACCTTACGGTACGCAAAATCCATTGGATACTGCCGTCTGAAGGTTGCCAGGTCTGAGCCAAGCATTTGCAGTATCTCCGGTGATCTATTCGTTGCTGCACCGGGACTGAGATGGTTATAGTGCACATCAGCTGTGATTATCCCATTGAATTTACGGCGAGACCGAATGTCTAGATCGTCGTCACCGTAATACCAGCGGTACCGTTCGTCCGGAAATAGACCGTGATTTGGGTCCACCGCCCAGAGTGAACCAACCAGCTTCCGCATTGCAGGAAGGGAAGACCTCTTATGTTCCCCACTGTCTCCCGGGCAAGCGAGCGTCGCCTTGCTAACGCGGAGTGCGTCATTTAAAGTTCCGAAGGTCTACCTATCAATTTCGATGTCGTCATTGGCAACGACCACATTCTGTGCACCTCGTATGACACAAGCCTTAATACCTGTAGCCCACCAACGCTGAATATTGATGGACCCAAAGTCGTCAATCACATTGACGCCCTCAGGGACTACTGCTCCTTCCAGGGTCCTGACTACCACAAATTGATTGGGGGACAAACCAGACTCATTGACGATGTTTTCCAGTACCTCCGGGTGGTCTCCCCGAGTCGGAATCGTCGCGAAAAGCACCATCGCCATACCCTCTCGTTTACATCAGAAGCGAAACCTAAACCATCTCAATCTCCATACCACCTTCACGAATGTGTCACCTTTAATCAGGATGCCCAAGTCGCAGCGTAGCGGTTAAGTTCGAATACAGCGAGTGAGTTGTTGCGCAGAAGCTAGGTGCAGTCGAAGAAGATCATGGTTCAGCGATTCCGACCACGATTAGCCGAAACTCCATTCCTTCGCGAAAACTAACGCAGAAATATTCGCTTAATATTCCCCAGCAGCCCTCTTAAATTATATTTTTGCGCCTTGAGACCAAACGGACCGCGGACTGAGCGACGAGCCTCCTTCCAAAAAATCTTTGATGAACTCAAAGACTGACCTTCGACGAAAGCCTGAAACTGTTTTTCAACCCGTGCGTATGCTCCAAACGCAACTCGGAGTTCAGGATTCAGACTGCGTATCAGTCCGGGTGTTGCTAGCCAAGGCTTCCAGTAGCCGGCGTAATGCAACACAATTGGGTTCTCCACTTTCTTCCCGTACGCAGGTCTAAAATTGTATTCAGGCGGAAGGGGATCCACAGCCCCTAATAGCGCCGCATTCATAACGTCTTGTTCCAGCAATTCGAATTCGTGGTCACGGTAATCGTTCATCAACGACCGCCACCGATTCTCGTGCCGTTCACGCCACAAGTCTGGTTTAGCTACCAGCATTCCCGCATTTGCATACCAACCACGAGGCTGTCCATTGGAGCCCCACTTCAATTCAAAGTCCTGCATGTTTTCTTCACTGTCTGCAGCAATCGCATTTTTGTCGATGAACTTGATCATGTCTTCCCAGCCACGCACTGCGATTGTGTCGGCATCCAAGAAAAGAACCTTCTCTGCATCAGCTATATCAAAGTACGCGGGTTTCACGAATGTAATAGGCGAAATATGAAGCGTCCTAGGTAGCTCGGCTGCACTGATTGGACACTCGACAAGCCTAAATGACCAATTAAGGGATTTGACGAGTTTCTCAACTTCATCGACTTCTTTTTGACGCAGCATTTTCCTCCAATCACTTGGAACTGCATATTCGAATTGAATCTCACCGGCGGCTTGTTGCGAATAAGAGAATATCGAAATCGCCAAAGGATAGATGAAGTTTGAATCAGCAGTCATCGCTACAGTGACTTTGGCCATAACTCAACTATAGTCGTGAGTTGTGCGATGAAGTCTATCCTCCTTTAGATCCTTTTTGCTCGCGATCAAAAGTATTGGAATTAGAGAACGGTCTTTGTATTTCTGGCGAGGCTAGCTTGTCAATTTGAAGGCCGATTTTGTCAGAGTCGACCAACAAGTTTAATGGGAGCGCAGAGAGAAACATTCAGCGGTTACTGTAAGTTGGGCGTTGGCCACTATCATTAAGAATCTGCCACCGTAGGAAGCGGGAGTTTGCCTTGCGAATTTCACATGCACTTAAAGCTCGCTTTGAACTTGGTATTTACGGTCAGAGGAGAATCGGGCGTTACTACCGACCCACACTTCACAATCTTTCGGTTTCTGGTGTGCCTATCTATTGCGACCTGACGGAGGCGCTGGGGAGGTACGGAATTGCCAGTGGCACACCCATTCCTGCTGGTTTCAAGGACAAAGGCGATTTGAACCAGATATTTCCCGATGATTATGGGTCGGAACTTAACACGGTTAAAGCCCTGTGGACCCTGATTACGGGCACCCGACCGGAAGCAGTGGTTGAAACGGGGGTTGCTAATGGCCAGTCAACTCGGGCAATGTTGCTGGCAATGGAAAAAATTGGGTTCGGACACCTGTACTCGTTTGATATAGATGAGCGCATTCTGAACTCCGTGGAAGACAGCCTGCGTGCTCGCTGGTCACCGATAATTCTTCCAAAAACAAAGACTATGAAGCATTTAGAATCACATGTGGCAGGGATCAAGGAGAAAATCGGAATTTGGTACCATGATTCTGATCACAGTTACCATTGGCAAATATCCGAATTTGATCTTGCAAAACGATCACTGACACGGAATGGTTTTCTGGTTTCTGACGACGTAGATGGCAACGATTCATTCGCAGACTTTGCCAAATCGAACCCTGATATGACTTGCACTGGACTGTTTGACCGACGAAAAGTCTGTGGGCTTGCATCCAGTACCCGAGATCCGGCATGAATTATTTCAAGGAAATAATGTGAAAAATAGGATCCATGCATCGGTTCTTACCAGGGTCAAAAACAAGTTCTTGAGGCGCGGCATAAACAGCGATGGGTTTCCTGTCGAGGCAACGCAGATTGATCGAAGCATTGTGGAGCAAGTCAGGTCGTATTCCATGACAAGCGATGCTCGATTGTGGATGCTAATAAGGTCTGTTGAATACCTGGTGAGCAATAGAGTTCCTGGTCACTTTGTTGAGTGCGGCGTCTGGCAGGGCGGCAGCATGATGGCGGTGGCCAAGAAGTTGGATGCCATGAACGATCACACCAGAGAATTGTGGCTTTATGACACGTTTTCCGGGATGACGGACCCTTCTGATCTAGACGTAGAAAGCCACTCAGGTCGGAGTGCAATGGAACTCCTAGCGGAATCTGACATCAATAATGCTAGGGGCGTCTGGGCCTGCTCTACCTATGATGATGTCTACGCAAATATGATGAAAACGGGCTACCCATCCGAGAAATTAAGATTCATAAAAGGCAAAGTTGAAGAGACTCTAAAGCATCACGTGCCAGATCAGATAGCACTCCTGCGGCTGGATACTGACTGGTATGAGTCCACCCGTGCTGAACTAGAAATTCTTTACGACAAGCTTGTAATGAACGGCGTATGCATTATTGACGATTACGGTCATTGGGAGGGTGCCAGAAGGGCGCTCGATGAGTTCATAAGTAAATTGGATCATGCGCCGCTTCTGGTCCCTATTGACTACACTGGCCGCATGTTTATTAAGACCTCTTCGTGAGAATCGCTAGGGATTTGATCTTTGTTCTCTGAGCTACTGTCACGCATAGTTCATAATTTTTAGGGGTAGGGGAATGGATCAAGTATTCGAAAGTGACCAGGAACATGCAAAATCCCAAGGATTTGTATCGGTGCTGGTATTGGCGTTCCGAAGGCCAGATAAACTCTACGAAACCCTGACCGCCCTGAAAGTAAACCGCCCAGGCAAGGTATACATCCACGTTGATGGCCCCCGATACGGCGTAGCCGAGGACGCTACTGCAGTCGCGGCCTGCTTAGAAGTCGCAAATCAATTTGTATGGGATTGCCCTAGCGAGATTCGTCTGCTACCGCAAAATGGTGGGCTTGGTATAGGCGTCTTAGAAGGAATAACTTGGTTTTTTGAACACGAAACAAAGGGGATAATCCTAGAAGAAGACGTAATCATTGCACCCAATTCACTCTTCCTCGCAGGACTAATGCTCCAGGAATTCGCTCATGATCCCGAGGTAGGGAGCGTAACTCTTTTCAACGCTGTTCCGCAGAGGGTGCAATCACAACCAGAGTCCCTCCTTCGGTTTTCCAAAATGCCATCGAGCCAGTACTGGGGAACTTGGAAAGATCGCTGGGTCCAAACCATTGAGTTAAGCTCCATTACCTTGCAAACTAATTCTCGCGCTGAATTGGTGGGTGTTGGCGGGGAAAGATTTGCGGAATTCTGGGTCGATTCGCTCGGATCAGCTATCTCTGATAGGCAACTTTCTTGGGAGCATGGTTGGATTTTGACTCACTGGATAAATAGTTGGAAATCGGTTGTTTCAAATAAGAATTTTGCAGTCCACAACGGGTTTGGCGCAGCAGCTTCCAATTCCAATGTTCGTCCCTCCTGGTATCCCACACAATTCAGTGAAATTTTGGACCCTTATCCGGTAATCAACCCCCCGGCGCTTGATTCTCGCGCAGATGCCTGGTATTTCAATCAGAGATTTGGATTGAGCCGTTGGAAAAAAATCAAACGTGGAGTTAAAAAGGTTCTTGAGGCATTCCGTCTCATGTTCCCTTCCTAGTCTGTCGGAGTTAGCTGGACGGCCCAGAATAATAAATTTTTCTATTTCGAGGGCCCCACCAAAGTTTGATACCTCACGAACACTAGGAATTTAGGCTAGTCGGTATTGATGCTCGGATAAGTCTTACTACCTATGATCATTGCTTCTCAAATCTCTCAAGAATCATCAACGTGATTCCATCTAGCAACACCAGTATTAACGAACTCGCCCACCAAATCGCTTTGTTTTCAGGGGAAGTAGAGGACTCTGGGACAGAAGAATTCGTCACTTCCTTGTCTTCACGCGCACATATTTCCTCGCGGAAATATGTCTCACAATGAACACTGCTATCGAAGTTTCAAGCCCGATCAGCGAGGCTGCAGCCACCATATTTCGCAAGCGATCTCGATAGAGATCTTGAAGTTCAATTTGTATGAGTGCCAGTGAGGCGTTCGTCTCGGCAGCAAAGTTGGTACCTTCACAAGAGAGCGTAAGGGCGCTAAGTTCCGTCGAGGGCCCTATTCTTTCAAAGGGAATCACAGCCTGTGACGAACCGGCTCGAACGCAAATCGCACTCAAAGTGATATCGCATGGTGCATTCATTTAGGAGCCCGCTGTAACCGGTTTTCCAGAGTTCTACGAGATAGATTAACTGAAAAATTTGGAAAATTATCTCTTCTAATAGTTAGTTCCTTTTCAGATACGTCTTCGATAAATGGGTCTTCAATATCTGAAAAAGCTGACGGTATCTCTCGTTCGAACTTTGCAAGCGCATTTGGATCGAAACCGGTCCCAGTGGCGAAAAGAACAGAGATGGGCCGACCTCGATGCTAACGACCGAAAGCATCAACAGCGAAATGGCTGGGCGGTTAATCAACCCGCGATCAGTTTTTGTGCTGACCGCTGAGATTCACTTGCAAGGCTGACTTGTGTCTTTCCGAAGCTCTACCATCCAATATGCAGGATTTGATTTGGAATCATGAGGAAATAAATTAAATTGGATTCGAAGTCCTTCGGTAGGTATTGTGTACCCACTAGGCGATTTCACTCCAAGCCTTAATCCCAGCAACGAATCGATTGGCCATTGATTCAATGGAGAGTTCATATTCGAGTATTTCGCAATTACCGGATAACCTTTCTAACTCTGTTCGGTCACCCAAGAGTCTGGTTACCGAATCCGCGAATACTCGAACGTTGTGCTCGACGAAGAGTGCATTCTTGCCTTTTGTTAGATATTCCGCTTCGGGGGAATGGGATGGGTGCTCTGTAGTGACAATGGGAACGCGAGCAGCTAGGGAGTCTACGGCGACGAGACCGACCCATTCGGGGATCAAAAGCAAATCAGCAGCACACAGAGCGATTGCCTTTTCGTTGCCATCCGCCCTACCTAAGTAAACGACAGGGCCCCCTCTTTCTTGTAGTCCCCGCACTTCGCCCGCCAGGCTGCCGTCGCCCGCCACTAGTAATTTGAATTCGGGGCAAGTCTTAACAATTTCTTGTGCCGCATCCAACAGGAAAGGGACCCCTTTGCGTTCATCTATTCCACCAAGAAATAGCCCGACGGCTCCTCGAGTGAGCCCGTGACCTTGCAAGTAGCTCTCCAACTCTCCGGCCGAGATCAAGGAGATTGCTTTCTGCAGTGAAAAAGTATCCGTTGAATTATTTAAAATGGTGACCCGATTTTGTGGAAACCCGTGCTCAATCACGGGCTGGGCGCCACTCTGGGTGTAACTAAAGAACCAATCCATGCGTTTGGTTAGCCACTGTTTCATCGCGGCTTCAACATTGGACTGGGTAGAGGAATAGGAGCGGCCCTGTCCCCACATGGCAACCTTGGGCTTATTTCGAAACTTTGGTCGCAGTGCCAAAGACCAAGCCTCAAGGTTCTTAATCGCTTGTTCAACAATGACCATGTCGGGGTCGAAGGTATTCAATACATTATGCAGATCCTTCTTGAAAAAACTCTTCTTCCCAATTTTCACTTGGTGTTTCTCCAAAACGAAATCCGCGAAGATGGCAGTTTCGTCATCGTTTCGTGAACTGTCGTGACCACTCGCCAAAGGTGCCGCAATAGCGAGCTCGACTCCGATACCAGAGAGCAATTCTTTCATGTTGCGGAAAAGTGGTACTCGATAAGAGGGGACATATGGCTGAATGATGAGGAGTCGTTTAGCCATTTTTTTCCACCACGAATTCGAATAAAGACTCAATCTTCGCCAACCAAGCAGCTTTGGTCCACCTCTGCTGAAATTCTCCCAGTGCGGCAGCGGACATCTGATCTCTGTTTTCCACAACGGACGCCAATGCAGCCTCCAGCGAGACGCGGTCTTGGTATACGGCACCAGACCCTGTTGCGCTTACGAGTTCTGCGGAGGTGTTTGCGTAGAAAGCCACAACTGGAACACCCACCCGCATGGCTTCCGCGACAACTTGAGGGTCAGATTCGTACCACCTGCTGGGAAATATCATGCCGAATGATTGAGCAAGGATTTCACGTAGAGTCTCCCTCGAAACACTTGAAAGGAATTCAATGCGCTTCTCCTTAGCCGCCGCTTTAATCTGCTCTTCTAATTCACCGTCACCCACCACAAGTAGCTGCTCAGAGTGCGGCCAGTCCTGCACAAGGTCAACGAACCCTTTCTCGGGTGTGAAGCGACCCATTGCAATCCACTTTCGAGGTCTGGTAAGGGTTGAATGAATCAAATCCACCTGGTCAATGAAATTAGGAATCATGTGGGTTGAGAGTTCAAGAGGTACAAACCTCCTGATTGCCCGATCCGAGAGCTCGGAAGTAGTAACAATCCCGGTAGCGCCTGTAAGCAGATTCTGCTGGGTCCGGGAGATACTGAGCGCAATTGGGATTGTCGCGAGCCGCGAATCTCGGTAGCAACCATGAACAATTGCACGGTGATTCCCTCGATCTGGGCATTCGTGACAAATATTTCCGTCTCGGTACAAAAGTCCATTGGAGCACACCGATCGGTAGTTGTGCAGCGAAACCACGGTTGGTGCAGAGATCCTAGAGACCCACTTCGTTGAAAAATTGGGAAACAGATTGTGAACATGAACAACATCAGGATTGAAGCGCAATAGTGTCTTGCTAGGGTCAAAACCAGAACCGCTCAACAGGTTCACGGCTGTCTTGGCTGCGTAGAAACCACCCTGAAGATGGTCTGTGTCTTGCCGGATCAACTCAACTTGGTGTCCCGCCTGATTCAGAGCCTCAACCTGATCTTCGACCACCCGATTCTCGCCGCTTGGCTGGGCCGAGGAATAGAAACTATGCACTACAGCGATTCTCATGATGTTCGGCTATCCAGCGACACCAGAGATCGAGGATCTATGGGCAGTTTAGGCAAAGTCACATTTCCCCTCAGATCGGTTCCGTCGATACAAGACTACCGGGCAATCACGAAGGGGCTGGCAAATCAGTGAGCAGTGTTGCTTCTCGCGGTTTTCGTAGCGCTTTGGTAGCCTTTCAGATCTAATGACAATCTACTGCACGAGAGGCTAGACACTGTGTGCGGAATATTTGGAGTCATTCAACCCTCGGGTGTGACGGACTCGCTGGCAGATACGACAAATCACATCGGTGAATTTCTTTTACATCGCGGTCCTGACGGTTCCGGTTACATCAAGGGACCCGCAGCCTACTTGGCCATGCATCGGCTCAGCATCATGGACGTTCAAGGCGGTGGACAGCCATTCTGGAGCGAGAACCACCAGATTGGCGTTCTGGGCAACGGAGAGATTTACAACGCTTCAGAGCTGCGTGCTGGGCTCCTGGCGGCAGGTCACAGCTTCACCAGTACCTCTGACATGGAAGTCGTCCCTCACCTGATTGAAGCTCACGGGTTGGACGGTATTTCACGCCTCCGGGGAATGTTCGCTCTCGTTGTTTCGGACAAAGAAATGAATGCTGTCCACTTAATCCGGGATCGTATGGGTGAAAAACCAATTATTTACTATAGGGACGGCAATGCCACCTTTTTTGCCAGTGAGCAATCAGCGCTGATCAAGTCAAAAGTCGTGCCGTCCGAGATTGATCCAGGATTTCTCTCAAATTACCTTTTGCACGGATTTGTTCCAGAACCACATTCGCTGGTGACGGGTGTTCACAAGGTCCCTGCCGGACACATTCTCAGTATTTCCTTGACCGACGGCTCCCACACCCTAAAGCAGTATTGGGACCCCATGGAATTTGTCGGGTCAAAACCATTGAACACAAAAGACCTGCGGGAAGTAATTGAAGAATCCATTGAAGTCTCGTGCACGAGCGACCGTCCGGTGGGGATATCCCTCTCCGGAGGTCTTGACTCCTCTTTGGTCGCGGCACTCGCAACCACTCACCGGACAGAATTGCACGCCTTCACAGTAGGTTATGAAGCTAATGGTTTCGATGAAGCAGCCCAAGCAAATGAATTCGCCTCGAAGCTTGGCATCCCCTGTCACACCCGGTACTTGGACACCCGAGAGGTGGCGCATTCTTTCTCAGACATCTGCAGTTGGCGAGACGAACCGATCGCCGATATTGCCGGTCCCAGCATCGCAGCGGTCGCAAAGATGGCTGAGGAAGAACATGTACCCGTTCTGCTCACCGGTCTCGGTGGCGACGAACTCTTCTGGGGATACAGCTGGGTCAATAACCTGGCTATTTCGACGCGGCGCTATCTAGGGCAGCAGGGATCACGGTCCCTCAAGGATTTCTACTCACCGCCACCTCGGGGCAAACAAGGCCTATTCGACTGGGGATTAAATTGGGGTGGAATTCGCAGTGAGGTTGCCAGGACTCGCTTCATGAAAAACTGGGCGACACACACCGAGGTTCCAATACCTCTCTACGAGTTTCAATACGGCTACCGATCGATCAATCAACAAATTCAAGCTATTTGCGGAAAAGTCCCCTCACCTGAATTTCTCATGCCACCGGATCCTGATCTTGTCGACGCTTTTTTTACCAACGCACAACTTGTCGGCTACCTTCGAGTGAACGGACTCACCCAAGTGGACCGACTTTCCATGCATTACTCGATTGAAAGTCGTGTTCCCTTAATTGACCACAAATTGGTCGAATACGTTATGAGTGCAAGAGTCGGGTCCAGTTACTCGCAAGAACCTCAGAAGATGTCTCTAAGGGAAGTCGCCAAACAAATCCTCCCGCCTGAAGTTATGAATCGACCCAAACGTGGTTTCACCCCTCCCGTACGGACATGGCTGCGAGAGATCTGGGGCATGAATCACGATGCCCTCAATGCTGATGCACTTTCACAAATCCCAGACATCAACATTCACGCAATTCGAACCACAATGGCTAACCCAATAAACAAAACGGGCCAAGTGAACCAAATGGCGCTGCGATTGCTAACCCTGGAACTCTGGGCAAGGTCGCTAGCAAGTCAGTGATCCCAATCCCATAGATCTATCTGCGACAGCAGTCTTTCAACGCACACCTTAACTTGAAGAAGGGGGGGATGTGGCTCTATCTGCCCGTTCTTGCCTTTCCTATTCTTGGGTGATCCTGAGCATTTGCATCATCTGCGGGTTCCCGTGATTTGCGGGAGTCTCTGGAGTTGGCGCGACTGGTCTCTTCGAACAGGAATGGCCACGTAGTTTGTCTGCAGATCACGTTGGCGGTGCAGGCGGAGGATACCCACCCCTTTTTCACGCGACTATGCGATTATTTTCCGGCCTAGAAGTTGAAAAGTCAGTGGTCATCATGCGCATGATTAGCGTTGTAAACGCGGCTGCTGTTTTACTTTGGGCGCTCATAATGACCCTCCAGTTGTTAGCAAATACTTGGCACGAACGGGCACAATCGCCTGAATCCCGTTCGGGGCATCGGCCTAACTGATAGGGCAGGTTGCTGTTCTTCCCTGTTTACGTCAGGCCTTACGATCGACTCGGAATCCCCTCTCACGGTAAATGCGTTGCACTTTTTTACGATTCACGACAGAGCCATCGCCGCGTAGGTCCGACCGGGGGCGCCGGCGACCCTTACGAGTGTTGCGTGGCCCATGTGCTGACAAGTCGAGATGCGTGCGCAGCCAGCGGTCAGGATCAGTTGGTGTTTCATGACTGAGCAGACCGTGCTGGGTGGATCTGAGGGGCCCAACCACTATGCGTGCGAATCGCTCTAATCCCTCAAAATTTTCCTGTGGCAGCAAAACAGCTCGTCTTTTGGCCGATGGACACATAATTTTTTCGCGATCTTCCCAAGCATCATTTTGTCAAGATCAGACTCAGCGAGGAAGCGTTCAAGTTTGCTGTTTTCGGTCCGGAGATCTGCGAGCCCCCCGTGTCACCAACGTCCATGTCTTCGTAGTGTTGCCGTCATTTGCAATACGCAGGAGAAGCAATATGAACCGTCTCGGGTGTCGTTGGGTTTTCATGTGTATGGACATCATCGGTGTTTTGGAAAGCAAGGCACCCACCGAAGGTTCAAATATCGAGATGTCGGCAGTTTCCTTCATGTTGAGCGAACGTCAAAACGCTGTCTAGAAACGGGCTTATTCTACGGTTTCATTGCGGAAAATCATTGGTGTCGAAGCGCGCAATTTCGAGCCGCTCTCCCGGGGAGACGTCCGCGGCTCCGGCTTGATCGGTGAAGGCTGCTTGGCAGCCAAGGGACGTTGCAAGGTCCAATGTGGTTTGGTTGTAATCTCCATATGGGTAAGCCAATGACCAACCGTGGCTCGGGTCCGCTCCAACAATCTCAAGCATTTCTATGGAACGATGAAGTTCGTGCTCTTGGTCTTTGGGCGCTAATTTACCAAGAAATTCATGGCTGTCTGCGTGGGACCCAATGTGCATGCCATTGGCTGTCATTAGGCGCATTTGGGATTCGTTCATGTACAGCTCTTCTACGAACGCTTTTTCGTCGATGCTTACAAACTCCCGAAAAAGATTTTCACAGATCGCTGTCCTTAACGCTCTTGGGAGATCACGTTGGAGCAAGCGTTTGATCGTGACTGTTTCGGGAGAGTCGCGCTTCCCACTGCCGGCTGCTTCAAGCGACGCTCGCGCATGACTTGACCCTAGATGGTCATTGATGTGTAGTTGTAGTCTTTGGAGGACGTCTTCATGGTTTTTCGCCGCGGCGAGTATGAAGTGGATTCTGTGTACATCGAGGAGTTTTTTATCGAGTACGGGAAGGGATGGGGGATAGAAGCAGCCTTGGATACCGAAATCATGAAGAACAGGAAAGACGCTGTGAAAGTGATCGATGAACCCGTCGTCGAAGGTTAAAACCACAGCTTGCCGTTCGCAGGTTGTGCTGCCGTCAATTACGGCTAGTAAGTCTTTCATCCCGAGGATTTCAAAATTCTTGCAAAAGTAATTGATCTGGCGCTGGAACTCTTGATACTCGAGTGCTTTAATGTCTGGATAGCGTGACAGGCTCAAAGGCCGGACGTAGTGATACATGATTATGTTGACGGGTGAATTGGTCACATGTGCAACTGTCTCATGAGTTTGGCCTGTCTTGATCGGTATCAGAAGGGTGAAGGTGAAGCTTTTGTAACTCACGTAGCGACGATTTTACTGCGTAAGCCACATTTACAGTGCGTTTTTCGAAAGGGTCGAAGTAATTTGGCAGAACCAAATCGGTGTCAGTTCGGGTGCTGGTGAATCCATTTCTGAGCATTTCATTTGAATCCACACCAGTCATCACTAGGTCGAGGTACTCAGCGCCCCAGTCTTTGATGAACTCACTCAGAACACTCGCAGACTGTGGTAAGAGACTCACATCCCCACCGACATCAACTACCCTGACGAGGAATGAACCCTTAACTTTTACCTCTCTCAAGACCAAGAGCAATTCAGGATCCTCACCCCTACCCAGCACTATCATAAAATAAAGAAACGACGGATGTCGTTCAAAACGCTCTCGGTAATAAGCGACCGATTTTTCTGGGGTATTTGCACGGAGCATCGCTTCCAGTTTTAGTAGCAATGACTCCTCGAGATCAAGGGATCGTCCAATTACTTTCATTGGGGTAGCCGCCGTCTTATTCTGATTAACATTCTGCCCTGTTATCTGGGATACCTCAAGGTTGGGGTGAAAAATCGCGAAATGTTCCATAACACCCGTTGAGAAACGAAGAGCACGGTAGATGGGCACAACCATGTCACTCAGACCAATACCGAACGTAGTGGTGGGCTTAAAATCTGCGACAAGTTGATTCAAAAGCATTACGCCTGTCCCACCTCCTGCCTCTTTGATCACCTTCCAAACGGCTAGCGCAATCGTGTTTTCTTTAAGTGACTCATCAAAGCGCCGAAAAGGAATAAAGCCCAGCAAGCCCACAATTTCAGCAGATTCCACAGCGACAATAAAGTTTAGGGTTTCTTCCTTTTTGTTTAGGTGCTGCCACATCAAGAGTTCTGGGCGCCTTACAAATACATGATCCTGACGCCAATTCTGCTCAATAAAAGAGGTGATCTGATTCAACTCAGAAGCACGGGCTATCCGTAATGTTGCGGCCATTAACCCCCCTTAATTCCTATTATGATGACCAAGCAAGCTAGGTTCGCCCGGGGAATAGTCAGAAAACTGAAGTTCCCAACAGATACGTAAGGTTAAACCCACTACGGATAAGGCTTCGGCGGGACCCCTTGCAGCGAGTCCGAGTAATGTGACCTCAAACAACCGTCACTCTGTGGGGGCCACATCATGAAGACCGCCGACCGACTAATGGGGTCCTTCGATTGGATTTTTAGGGTTAGTTATTATTCTTGCTCATGAAGCGGTAAGTACTCATTCATACTGAGAGGATAATCATGCAAGTAGACGGCGTGGGCTTGAAAGCAATCTCCGTAGCCTTACCAAACTCCGTCGTGACAAATACAGAGATGAACGATATTCATCCCGAATGGCGGATGGACTTAGTGGAGAGTAAAACGGGAGTTAGCCAGCGGCACATTGCCGGTCAGGGTGAAACAGCGCTGGACTTGGCTGAAACTGCTTGTCGCAAGCTTTTAAGCGCCAACGAGGGTCTCTCGGAGCGCATTGATGGAATCATCTTCTGCACTCAGACTCCTGACTACATAATGCCTCCCAATGCTTGTTTGCTCCACGATAAGTTGGAACTGGGCGATGGAGTGATGGCTTTCGACACGAGTCTGGCCTGCTCAGGTTATGTTTACAGCCTCGTAATTGCGCAGGGCCTGATTGCTACGGGCATGTGCACCAATATTCTTGTTGTGACCGCGGATACATATTCCAAACTGATCAATCCGGGAGACAGGTCCGCCCAATGTCTTTTCGGCGATGGCGCAGCTGCGACTTGGATGGCCTCATGCCATGACGCTGGTGTTTTGGACGCTATATGTGAAACCTCTGGTTCCGATTATCGCAATTTCTTCATCCCTGCAGGTGGTATGCGTCAGCCATCCACGCTGAAAAATCGCGACGAGGTGGTAGACGCAAGTGGCAGCAGACGAAGCCCCAATGATATCCACATGAACGGTATGGGAGTCCTTTCCTTCGCGAATACCAAAGTCCCCCACCAGATACGGCGGCTCCTTGAGCGCAATGCCTTGTCTGTCGACGACATCGACTTAGTAGTCTTTCATCAAGCGAGCAAGCTTGCATTGGACTCACTGACACGACTTCTAGGATTTTCGGAGCGTCAAGCCTTCCGTAACTTAGTCACCGTAGGCAACACGGTGTCCGCATCCATCCCAATCGCATTATCGCAGGCGATCCTGGAGGGTCGGGCAAGGCCTGGGGATCTTGTCCTCTTATGTGGCTTCGGCGTGGGGCTTTCGTGGGCGACCATGTTGGTCCGATTGTAGCCAACGAAGACCAATCGATTTGGAGAATCGCGTTCCATAAACAAGATCGATTTTGACGCAACTGCGGCCCACTCAGCTCAGCGATGCGGGCGCCAAATGTTCGCGACATTTTAGGCGAGAGTAGTCGCACTACTGAGCGACCGAGCCAAAATGGTTGAAGAGCCGCTTGCCACAATTCACACAGACAACGGTCACTCGCCGGGATCCTAGCAGGACCGCTACTTGGAAGCCAAGGACAGGCGTATGCCGCAAAAAATCGCTCATCCCTGGGAGTTTGAAAATGCTAATGGGTCGCTGCCTCGGGGGTGTAAAGCCCCTGCACGGTTGTGATACCACGATTAGGTAAGGTCATGCTTCAAGGAAACCTTTGTGGCACGAGTGAGAATAGGATACGAGGAATGAATATTGAAGAAGCGCAGTCTTTAGTTTTTGACGCGATTCGTGCCGTAAATGGAGAGAGAGGAGTGGACGAACAGATCCTTCTCTTGCCGACTACGGCTCTATTTGGTCACGACTCGACTGTCGACTCGCTGAGTCTCGTATCTCTCGTCGTGGATGTCGAGACAGCGTTGAGTGAAAAGCTGGGTCGCCAGATTTCGCTCACAGATGAGGTGGCAATGAGCCGAGAGGTTATGCCACTCGCCACCGTGGGCACGCTCACAGAGTTCATCATTGAACTCGCTCAGCACTAACAAAAGCCAGCGCGGTGAGGATGAATCCTCGTACTGATTGGCCAGGTCTCTGCGGTTCTAGCCTAACGATAGAGGGGGGATATGCCAAACGACCAGATTGAATCTGCGGTGCCAATTCAGATTGGTGAGGGCGTCTGGAGAATTCGCAACCGAGGTCATGCTTCAAACACTTACCTTTGCCGGCTTGAGGATGGCGAGTCTGGTTTTATTATCGATCCTGGGATTGATGAGGAAGCTGTGCTGGCAGGTATCCACAGCCTAGGATTTAGACTTGTGGGAACTTTCTGTACCCACGGGCACTTTGATCATGTTGGGTCGGCGGCTGCAATCCGGGAAAATTTTGGTGCGCCAATCCACCTTCATGAGGCCGACTTAGACTTGTTGAAGTCGGCAAATTTTCATATGATGCTTGCTAAAGTTCCCGGCAGGATCTCAACACCCAGGGTGGACGCAGCTGCATCGGCTGGTTCGCGCTACTTGACAGGCAACGATTTAATTGAGTTCATCCACACGCCCGGACACACACTGGGAAGTTGCTGCATCCGATTCGGTCGGTACATCTTCACTGGAGACACTCTCTATCGAGACTCCCTGGGGCTCGTCAACTTCCCCGGGGAGGATCCTGCGACCCTGCGCGAATCCCTCGGAATCCTTTGGGACACCCTCCCGCCCTGGTCTGTCATTTGCCCGGGACATGGAGGAGCAGGTACCCTAGAAAGTATCAAAGAGAATAACGTGGAGCTTCGCAAATTCCTATTTGGCGATGCACAGAAGAAGGAAATCTGATGACCTACTCATGTGACTTTCTTCTTGAGCGATTCGCCTCAGTTCCGGATCAAGTTGCCTTTATTGACGATGACGAGGAGTTTACCTTCGCGTGGGTACTAGATCGTGTACCGGAGTACGAGGCACTGTTGAGCTATGCGGGTGTCAAGCGTGGTGATGTTGTAGTTGTGCTTGCGGACTATTCCCCACACATTTTCTGCTTTATTTTGGCGGCTGTGAGTAAAGGTATTATTTTTGCACCGATGACCAGCGACTCCGTTGTGGATTTGACAACGATTCTGGAGCTATCCGAGGCAGATCTGTACATTGAGTTCGCTAAGGATCCAGAGGATATTCGAATAGTTCCACATACGCCACAGAATAAGAATTCCCTGCTCGGTGAGTTTAGACCTCGAGACCAGCCAGGTCTTCTCCTATTCTCTTCAGGATCAACCGGAGACCCGAAAGGGATCCTGCTCGACTTTGGCTCTGTTCTTGAAAAGTTTAGGATCGCGCGTCCCCGCGTCACGGCTATCTCGTTTCTTATGCTTGATCACTTCGGAGGAATTAACACACTTCTCCACATTTTGTCCAACCTTGGGACAGTCGTCACGGTGCGCGAGAGATCGGTTCGCGCCGTCTGCCAAGCAATCCAACGCCACCGTGTGGAACTACTACCAACTACGCCGTCTTTCCTGAACATTCTGGTGCATTCCGATGTGGGGAGCCATTACGATTTGAGTTGTCTGCGCATAATTTCCTACGGAACAGAAGTTATGCCACAGGTGACGCTGGATCGACTCGCACTCCAATTTCCCGATGTAAAATTGCAGCAAACATACGGTTTATCTGAAGTGGGGGTCCTCAGAACAAAATCACGCCCTGACGGATCGCTGTGGCTAAAGATTGGGGGCGAAGGGTTCATGACTCAAGTTCGTGAACATGTTCTGTGGGTAAAATCCGATTACGCGATGGTCGGTTACCTCAACGCACCTTCTCCGTTTGATGAGGACGGCTGGTTCAATACTCAAGATCGAGTGGAGGTTGACGGCGACTACATCCGTATTCTCGGGCGAACCACAGACCTTATTAACGTTGGTGGTCAAAAGGTCTACCCTGCTGAGGTCGAAGATGTCATCATCGGACTGGACAACATTGAAGACGTTCGGGTGTTTGGTGAAAAAAACGCTCTCGTTGGGAATATCGTGGTAGCCCAAGTGGTGCTCAGAGAGCCAGAGAATCCGGCTGATCTCAAACCACGGATCCGTAAGGCGTGCCTCGAATCGCTGGCTGATTTCAAAGTGCCAGCCAAGGTGACAGAACTGCATTCCGGGTTATACTCCTACCGTCACAAGAAGATTCGAACCAGAGATGGATTTATTACGCCATGAGCCACGACTCATTCCCACAGGGTGGTGTTGACTCACTCATTGTCTACGGACCAATGAGTCACGCTTTGACTGATTTTCTTGACAAGGTCCCGCCAGAGATTTCTATGATCCGAATTCACGGCAAGACCCCGCCACCGGCTAGGGAATTTACTTGGGACATAAATAATGTAGAGGATCTTCCTGATTGCCTGTCACATTTGCAATCGTCTCGGCCAAAACCAAGGATTGCCTTTCTTGGAGCTGGTTTCATGAACCAAAACCGCTTGCTGATTCAAGAAACTACAGAATCGGTCAATCTCCAGATCGAAGCGAATGTGTTGAATTATGTTCGGATGACACATACCTTGCTGCCACACATG
Organism: Candidatus Nanopelagicales bacterium; assembly: GCA_028825115.1. Lineage (GTDB taxonomy): Bacteria > Actinomycetota > Actinomycetes > S36-B12 > S36-B12 > UBA4592. The sequence goes on from JAPKAV010000003.1 coordinate 34,864, forward strand.
GTGCGTTCCCGGTTCGGCCGCTTCGTGTACCTGTCATCTTTTCGAACAAAAGCAGTGGTGCGAGGCACCAGCATCTATTCTGCTTCAAAGGCCTTCGGGGAGGCTTTTTTTAGATCCGTGGGAATCGAGAACGGTCGTTTCGGGGTGACGAGTGCAAGCATACGAATGGGATATTTCGCGGGAGGCTTGCTCAGTGACGTGAGCGTTGAGAGACTCGCGGCACTTAAGAGCCAAACATCGCTGGGGCGCCTTGGAACTCCCGAGGACCTATCAATGGCGATTTCCTATGCGCTGAATAGCGAGTTCACAAATGGTGGTGTCATAGAACTCGAAGGAGGCCTGTCATCTCTGTAGGCCTTTGATTTAGCATTCAAACCGAGAAGGAGTTGGAGGACCACGCTGATCGGTCCACGTAAGTTGAGAGTTTTTGAATCTTGAACCACTAGCAACTCTGAGCGTACCTGTTCGGAGTGAATATCCCGGACGTGAGTGCGGGTGGTATTTGTTGTGGTCCTCCTTCCAGTGAGTAATGACCTCGTGGGCTTGGGTCTGCCTTCGGTTTGGCTGACATCACGAACCGCCCTAAGTTGGTTGCCTTTTCTCGTTGATTTTAGGCAGGTTGTTTTTGCAGGCTGGCTCCGCATTCGACGGGTGATATGCAACCAATGTTGGAGTGTTTGCGTTGTCGCTTATAGAAGACTCCAGCGAGCTCGAATATCGCATTTGCTGACTCGATGCGTATTTTCCATTTCCTCGGGTTCGACATTTCAACCTGCATCGAAAACCAGAAAGATTCCACCATGGCAATGTCATCGGCAGCACCGACTGACCCGAATGACGGCATGAGGCCGGCTGAGGGGAATTTTTCCGCGAAAGCTAATAAGCAAATTGTCTGAATTCAACCGGTTGTTGCAACGCTGGCTTATTGGATTAACGGCAGTTGATCGGTGAATACTGCTGCTGGGGTCCTCCACCCGAATGTTTTTCTGGATCGACTATGGAAGTGCATGTGCGGATGCTTCGAGGTCTGAGGTGTTCCATCGCGTTAGCTTAGATCCTCTGGGACATTAATGCTATCAGTAGACCTTTCTTTCACGAGAGTGATGTTCTGCAATTTCAATTACCCACAGATCGTCAGACCGATCACGGCTAAAACGACGATTCACAAGATCATGATTGGTAGCCTCCCGCGAGTTTCGAGATGCTTTGACTGGTCATAAAAGGTCAACAATTGCAACGTTATGCTCGAAGGGTCCCCCGAGAAGCGCACTCACGAAGACCCCGCGACCGTTTCTGAGTCCGAGAGGCGCCCGGCGCTAGCCAGACCTCCCGCGAGGAGCTACGCGAACACTTCGAATGATGTCCGTTAACCAGGGGGAGTGCCCGGTTTCGGCGCATCTTCGCGTGCGTCAATGGTCGCAAACTGTACTCGTCATATTCCCGGGGAAAGCCTCCAAGAACACGAGCGCATTGCTTTAACCGATAACCATCAGCCACCAGGACATCCATTGATCTGCTTGAAGCCTTTTCGGTGACGGACCTGGCTCCCAAAATGTCAGGGGCCCTGCGAAGAATCTCGACTCGTTTTCCAAATCACGTCCAAGTCAGACGTAGCTTTTTACCCGTTGACCGGCTCGGATCGATGAAACGGTTCTCAGTCGGAACTCATCAGGTTAGACACGTGGCGTAAGATTGGGCCTTCATTAAGGCCGGAAATCAAAACCAAAATAGGAAACTCCGTCTGGGGCAGGTCAAACTGCAAATCAAACTCCAGTCAGACCCAACATTCATTTATCCTCAACAGGGTACATGGGCCTCGTCCCAAAGAGAAACTCAGAACGGCACTGGCTTGAGAGCCGGTACCGATTTGAAGTTCATCGGAACCCACTAACAGTAGCCTCACAGCGACACGATTTTTTCAGCAATTCTTTTTGCGGCAAGACGGTGAGGCCCTGACCACTTGGGTTTTGAGAGCTGCAAAAAGGAGTGAACCATGGCAAGACTGAATACTTGACCCACAACTTCAGCGTACGACTTGACCGGTTTTATCGCGATATCCTGTGTCTAAAAGCGAGGTACGCCTCAAAATATTGATTCCAAAAATTTACTCCTTGGGCAATCTGATCAGGCTGTGGCTTGAAGCAAGTTGGATGGGTTTTGATCTTTCCTAGCCTGTTTTAGTCCCATTCCCACAAGTAAGGCACCAGGCCACATTAACGAAGGGAAGACGATAAAGTTTTCTATCGTACCTAGAGTTAAACCAGCAACGATCAACAAAAAACCCCCCACAATTATGGGAGCCCTGACGTGCCCAGCAATTCTGGGCCTTAGTGTCCAAAGAAGCAGCGCCACAAAGATGATGGTCAAAATCCCAGCAACCAAACCTCCATCGTGCAAGATCCGTAGATACTCGCTGTGAGGGTGATCGATCGGCCACGCATCTCGCAGGGCCACTGTTTGGCCTGATCCTGCGCCTTGCCCAAATAGCGGTGCCTGAAGGAAAGAGTCAATAACTACTCGCCATCCAACGGCTCTGCCTGAATCATTCACGCTGAGTCCGGGGCTGGTAATTTCGTTAGCTGCCATCCGAGAGGAAATCAGAGGAGTACTTAGTGTTACTGCCAGAACCATAACACCACCAGTGAACATTCCCAGTCCGTGCAGTAGGGGTCGTTTTGCGGTGACGGTGAAACCTACACCTGCTACGACAAGCGCTGTCACGAAAGCGGTTCTCGATTCGGAAACAACAATTGCGGCATATAGCGATGCTATGAGCATCACTCTAACGAATGCAGGGATTCGAACAGCGAAAATCATGCACACGGTTATGACGCAGTACATCGCGTAGACCCGAGGGTTACTGCCAACAAAGTTAAATACTGAATAGTTGAACGCTCCAACGAGACCAGCGGAACTAAGCACTAATGCAGACAGAACTGTAACTGTCAATAAAATTTTTTCGACCAGTCCAGTGCCGTAGCGTGTGGCAAAAAGAATTGCTAGTGAAACGAGGTAAGCCGCTAGATTCTGGGTAGACGTCGGCTCTGGCTGGAAAGCGGTGATTATGAAGAGCCAAAGAACTAGCCAGGATCCCCACATTTCAGGACAACGCAACACAGAACCCAACGTGATCGGACCAAATCGAGGTTTTTCAGTCACCATGTTGATCGCTAGAGAACCAAGTACCAAAACTGCCGAGCCAAGTGCAATAATTGTTATACTTACATTAGCCAAACCGGATGAAAACGGAGTCAGAATCGGGCTCAATACAGATTTTGAAACCGGGTAATAGAACAATGGCATCACAAGAATGAGCACAAGTGGTAGTTGGAGAAGACGACTTAAGCGGTTTTGGGTTTTCAACATGTTGATCCCCATTCCGGACGTTTTTGAAGAACACATTGTTATCGAAAGATTCTAGCTCACAGACGCAAAAGTGGTGCCCTGCCTCTGAGCATACCAGTAACCTGCTGTGAACTTATTTCAAATTTGAGATTAGAGGCCCACTAATGGGTGCCGTTAAAACGCGGAACAGTAGCTGAGTCTTTGGAAGATACCCCTTGTCTTGTGATGACTGTTTTGATTGTCCAGAAAATAATTGCCCAGTCAAGTTTGGAATCGTGGTTGTCCACGTACCAAATGTCCAAATCGAACTTTTCTTCCCAAGACAAATCATTGCGCCCTTTTACTTGAGCTAACCCGGTCAACCCAGGCCGGATCTCGTGTCTGCGAGCCTGAACTGGTGAGTATCGGGGCAGGTATTCCATCAATAGTGGTCTGGGACCCACCAAGCTCATGTCTGCGCGAACCACATTCCACAATTCTGGAAGTTCATCCAGACTTGTCGAGCGCAAAAAGGTTCCGAAGCGTGTCAGGCGCTCAGCGTCCGGCAATAAATCACCGTATTGATCACATCGGTCGGTCATGGTTCGGAATTTCACGAGCCCAAAGGGCTTACCACCGAGCCCCGGCCGAATTTGCCGGAAGAGTACCGGCGAACCCAGAAACACGCGGACAAGTAGCCCAAGAAGTCCAATAACTGGCGACAGTAGAACCACTCCACATCCAGAAATCACGAAATCTGCGAGACGCTTCATGCTCACGGGCCAAGGGTCTTCGAGATCACCGAACAGACCTCTTCAACATCGAAGTCAGTGATCCTTGGACCAGAAGGCAGACACAATCCCGAAGAGTAGACGGAGTCGGCCTTGCCGTTGAGGAAAGTGCGAGCACCTCGGAAAACGGGCTGGTTGTGCATCGGCTTCCAAATTGGACGGGACTCAATGTTTCTTTCTTCCAAGGACAATCGAACGCGTGTGGGCGCATCTGGATATAATCCAAGATCAAAAGTCACCACAGATAACCAAGCATTTGAACGACCCCACCGTGGGTCCTCTTGTACCAGGATACCCTCTAACTGGGCAAGACCCTCCCGATACAACTCACGAAGCTCACGGCGGCGAGCTACCGTACGGTCAATTCTCTCCAATTGTGACCTGCCCAAGGCCGCCAAAATATTACTCAACCGGTAATTGTAACCAATCTCTTCATGTTCATACCAAGGAAAATCCTCGCGCGACTGTGTAGCCCAAAAACGGACTCTGGACGCAAACTCGCTATCATTCGTCAATAACATGCCACCCCCCGAAGTGGTCAGGATCTTATTTCCGTTAAAGGATAGGGCTCCGCCCACTCCAAAGCCCCCCAATTTTCGGCCACCAAAATCACCGCCAAGGCCCTCAGCAGCATCCTCAAAAACCGGGACACCGAACTCTGAGAACAAAGGCATCAACGCTCCGTAATTGGCAGGGGAACCATATAAGTCGACGGGAAGTGCGGCCCCAACCCGAATACCATCACCGTTCAAGGCCTCCAGGGCCAGTCGTGTTTGATCTGGATCCATGTTCCACGCGTCGTCAACGTCAACAAATACCGGCTCAGCTCCCAGGTAGGTCACTGCAAAAGCGGTTGCACCGAAGGTCAGTGTGGGAACTAAAACTTGATCGCCCGGACCCACGCCTAAATATTTTAAGGCCAAATGGAGCGTTGCCGTGCCGGAGCTCAACCCAACCGCCTCAGATACCCCTACATAGAGCGCAATTTGCGTCTCAAAGGCAGACAACTCCGGCCCCGACGGCGCAACCCAACCCGAAAGCAAGGATTCCTGGACCCGGTGGATGTCTTCAGGAGTAGCCACGGGAGCAGATAGGTAACGTCTTGCTCCAATGTCATTCATGGACATAGCCTATTCTCTATTCATTTCGCGGCAGACCACCTAATAGAGTGTTCTTATGGCGCGACCAAATTTCCACTTGAAGACCTCTCATTTTGGCAGCCCCAAATCCGGATCTTTTAAACGCCTAGCTCTAATGGGCCAAAGGGAACCAGTGATCCTCTCGAAGAGGGAGTCTCGTGAATAAGGGACTCTACGTGTGGGGTACCGGGGGGCACGCGAAGAGCTTGGCCGAGATTGCCATCGCATCGGGCTTCCAGATTCAGGCCTTTATTTCTCCAAACTCGGATTTCCAAACTTTTTTAGGTTTCACTGCCCGACCAGAACTCCCTGACGGTCTTACACCCGGGAATGCGGTCTTGGCGATCGCAATCGGAGATAATTTCACGCGCCAAAAAGTGTGGTTCGAACTCAACAAAACTTATCCCCTTTTAATGTTTCCTCCCTTAATTCATCCGACAGCATCGATTGCAAAAGATTCCGATATTGGACAGGGCTCCACTGTTCACCAAAACTCAGTGGTTGGAACTTCCTCCCAAGTCGGAATTTTTTGCACGCTCAACACAGCTTCAAGTATCGAACATGACTGCAATGTGGGCGACTTTGCGTCACTGGGCCCAGGCGCCCGAACCGGCGGTAACGTGACGATAGGTGAGCGAGCTGTGTTAGCCATTGGCTCCACGGCACGTCATGGTGTCCAAATTGGCGACGATTCCGTGCTGGGCGCCGCTTCATACGCACACGAATCAATTCCGCCTCTTACGATTGCGGTAGGCGCACCCGCATCATTTCTCAAAGACAGGAAAGCCCATGATCCATACTTATAGTTTTAGGAACATGTTGAACTGGCGTAGGATAGTTCAGTGACCCAGAGACCATGGTTCCAAAAACGATTGGTCCAAGTGGCTTGGGACGGCCTCTCGTGGATTGTGGCAGTCCCGATGGCTCTGCTATTCCGATATGATTTCAATGTCAGCAACTCGCTCCTGCTGATTGCTTTTGGCAGTGGTGTACTCGCAGCAGTACTCCATATCGCAGCCGGTTCTGCATTCCATCTGTACCAAGGTCGATATGTTGTGGGTTCTTTTGATGAAGTTCTCGGTGTTGTTGTTACGTGCCTATTTGTGGGAGCTCTAGGAACATTAACGCTGTTACTCATTCCCGAGAGCGAGTTACCACGCTCCACGTTTCTTATTGCTACTGGAGTCGCAGCGGCAAGCATGCTCGGTGCTCGATTTGTTTTGCGGGGTGTGCGCCAGCAACGATTGCTCGGCCGTGAAGGGAAGAAGACCCTTATCTATGGAGCGGGAGATGCTGGATCACAAGTCGTCATTCTGATGCTCAACGACCGTCACAATGAATACCAGCCCATTGGCTTTATTGATGATAATCCGAGGAAGCATCACCTACGAAGATCAGGTATCAAAGTGCTTGGTAATTCGTCCCAACTTGAAGAAATCTGTTCTCAGACTGAAGCGGTAGTTTTACTTATTGCCATCGCGGGGATTCAAGCAGCGGAACTTCTTGAACTTGATCAACGTATGAGACCCCTTGGAGTTTCGGTAACAATCATCCCGACCGCATCAGAAATTGCTGGCGGGGCGGTCAAGTTAGGTGACATTTCCGATGTTACCGAAGAAGACCTCATGGGGAGGCGCCCCATCAAAACAGATGAGGCTGAAATCACCGCATTCATCCGGGGTAAGAGGATCCTTGTCACGGGTGCAGGAGGTTCCATCGGTTCTGAATTAGTACGGCAGATTTCGCGCTATCGTCCAAGCGCCCTGTTTCTCTTAGATCGAGATGAGTCCGCCCTTCACCGAGTCCAGCTCACCCTTGATGGATCTGGCCACCTAATGTCCCCCAACTTGATCCTCGCCGATATCAGAGACACAGTGAGGATCGACGAAATCTTCGCAGAGACCCAGCCTGAAATTGTTTTTCACTCCGCTGCCCTCAAACATCTTCCCCTCCTCGAACGCCACCCCGAAGAAGCCTTCAAAACCAACGTCCGCGGGACCGCAAACATGCTACAAGCGTCCACGGATCACAGGGTCACTCACTTCGTCAACATTTCAACCGACAAAGCCGCAGACCCCACGAGCATCCTCGGCAAATCGAAATTGCTCACTGAACAACTCACTGCCGGAGTACCTGAAGATTCTAAGCGATCTTTCGTGTCAGTTCGGTTTGGGAATGTCCTCGGATCAAGAGGATCAGTCATAGAAACATTTCGATTCCAAATTGAAAAAGGTGGGCCAGTAACTGTCACAGATGAAACAGTTACTCGATTCTTCATGACAATCCGCGAAGCAGTCCACCTCGTTCTTCAGGCCGCAGTAATTGGTTCGCATGGCGAAACCCTCATACTTGACATGGGATCACCCATCAAGATAGTTGATCTTGCTCAACACATGATCAGTAGATCGGGCCGTAACATCTCCGTCGAATTTACGGGTCTTCGACCTGGTGAAAAGGCTCATGAGATCTTGGTGTCGCCAACAGAAGAAACTAAGCAAACCTCGCACGAGCTAATTACCAGTTCACGAGTCGACCCGTTTCCGCTTCCCGGTCCATCTAATATCCGCGAAACAAATTGGCTAAAAGTGCAAAGTTAGTTCTGATCCCCTCGCGTCGCTCGTTCCGATCCGTACCTTCACAGAACCACACAATAGTTACCAGCGTGCGCCGCAGACGTAAAGGCATTTGGGCGTTAGTGCGCTAGATACTCAGATCCTTTAGACTCCAGATGTGGGTACAACAGAGGTCGAACGTCAGAAGTTGGTGGTCATCGGGGCTCGCAGTAATTTAACGCACGCTATCGCGAATCATTCAAACGCCACCGTCATCTCGTCGAGCGAAATGCTAAACCCTGACACCTCAATATCGGTTCCCAAGAATTTGCCTGTGATCGTCAATGCGTTCCAACCTGCGAATCACCTATCCGATTTATCAGATCCGGTAAAGTATCTAGATCAGTCACTAGGGATCCTTGCGCGGACCTTGGAATGGGCGGAATCTTCACAGTGCTCAAGACTGATCTACACAAGTAGCGCTGTTGTCTACGGTGACAATGCTAATTGCAAGGAAGACGATGCGGTTCAGATAAATGGCATACACGGTGCGCTAAAAGTTGCCGCCGAACAACTGGTTTCTAGTTTCGCGCAGCAGTTCGGAATCGACTTCACCATCGTTCGACTCTTTAATCTTTTTGGAGGTGAAGATCGATTCTCGGTAATCTACAGGTTGGAGCAGGCAGCGAGATCATCGTCGCCCTTTCGGGTGATAAACGCAGGTGAGTCACTTCGTGATTTTACTCATGTGACAGACGCTGCCAATCTATATCTTCAACTGATTACGGGTGGGAATCCAGGAATCATAAATATCGGCCGGGGGAGAGGGGTTTGCGTCACAGAACTTATTGACGTGCTTCGTAGCAAGGAGATCGACCTAGAGTTAGAGCAGGTCACGCGTGATGAAGTGCAGGCGTGCGTAGCCAACACTGAACGGCTTGCGCAGTTCGCCGATGTCGAGAACTTTCGCGATCCGTTGACGTACTTGAGTAATCAGGTGCAGTCTTGAAGCAAAAACTCTGGATCGTCACTACGGTTGCGGATTCACTTGATTCATTGATTGAAGGGCAACCAGAATTCCTTAACCAGCATTTCGATGTTACGATCGTCAGCTCACTTTCCGACAAACTCCCTAACGTAGCCGAGCGGGAGGGTGTTGGCTGGCAAGCAGTTAAAATGAGACGCACCATTTCGCCATTTCACGATTTGGTTTCGATCTGGCATATGTTCAGGCTTTTGCGAAAAAATCAACCCGACATAATCCAGTCGTACACCCCAAAGGCCGGACTCGTGACCATGCTTTCGGGTCGCTTGGCCCGGGTTCCGCGACGAGTTCACGGTGTAGTGGGGATGCCATTGATGGAAGCTCGAGGGACTCGGCGGTTACTCATGAAACTCGCCGAGCAGTTCACCTACTTTAACGCGACCGCCTTGACATCAAATAGTTTCGGGCTCAGAGATTTTGTCCACACGAACCTCACTAAGAAAATCGTTACGGTTATCGGGAACGGTTCGATCAATGGAGTAGACGTCGACCATTACAATCGGGCGAATTTTGATTCTGATGTTCGCACTGGTCTGGGTATTTCCGAGTTGAATACTGTTTTCGTGTATGTCGGCAGATTGGTTCCGGACAAGGGAATAGTCGAGTTGGTCGAGGCATTCGTTGAACTTGCCAATTCCCATTTCGATGTGGACCTACTACTTGTTGGCGAACAGGAAGAAGCGCTATCCTCGCTACCGACCAAAACCCGAGAACAGATGGCAGGTTCAGACAGGATCCATGAACTCGGATGGCATCATGACGTTAGACCATACCTCGCGGCAGCCAATGTCTTTATCCTGCCAAGTTACCGCGAAGGACTACCCAACTCGGTTATTGAAGCGGGAGCCATGTCATTGCCCTCGATCGTGACTGACATTAATGGGTGCAACGAAGTAATAACCGAGGGAGTAAATGGGTTCCTTATTCCAATAAAGAATTCCCAATTACTTCTCCTTAGCATGAGTGAGATCATGAACGGTGGGATTGACCTGGGAACTCTGGGAAATGCTGCGCGACACCAAGTCGTTGAATTCTATAATCGCCATTTCCTCTGGCAAAAAATTTTGGACTTCTACCAAGATCTTGGTGGCGCACCAAACCATTGTCGGTAACGGCCTTCGATCGCAAGGTAGAAGAGCGCGCTCGGAAAGCGCAACGCCTTCTCTCCTGCTTTGCGTAAGAGGCTCTGTTGACTGGCAAAGCTAACAGTTCCTACAGCTCGATCTATCCCCTGCAACCTGACTTGCATATTTTCACGTGCAGAAGTACCTGTGCTGTCGTGGCGGCATGCTCCGTGAATTTCGCTTATAAATGCGATCCGGTGGTGCTGACTCACGCGAAACCAAAGGTGATAGTCCTCTACGGCCCTTAATTCGAGTGACTCATCAAAACCGCCAAGTCCATTTATCACATCTTTGCGAATCGCGACGGAAGAACACTGAATTACATTAGATTTTTTCAACTTTGATTCCGTAGCGATAGATTTTCGTGGCGACGGGAGATAGAGGAGGCCCCATAAACGGCGTCCATTTCTCACCACCCAAAGATGAGAGTGAATCATTGCTATGGTCTCGTCGGCGTCGAGGACTTGGACTTGTCGCTGCAACTTTTGAGGACTCCATAGATCATCGTGATCAAGTAGAGCTACATATTTACCTTGCGATTGTCGGATGCCGTAATTTCTGGGGACTGCAGGCAAGTTACTGTTCTTCGACAGGCGAAAATATCGAATCCGTGGATCTTGCTCCACAAATTCATTGACGATTCGGGGAGTTGAATCCGTTGAGCAATCATCAACCACGATTGCTTCCCACGATTCAAGGGTTTGGCTCTGAACAGAAATCAGCGTTTCCGAGATGTGCTGCTCCATATTATAAGTGGGAATTACCACGGAAACTAGCGGGCGAGAAATAGGTTTCATTATTTTAGTGGGCAATCGCAGACTCGTCACGTTTCAGCTTCTCGAGTCCTTCCATTGGGGAGGACGGATAGAAATCTAGTTCTTCCTTGAGTCGCCGCAGATCAAAAGAGGTGCTACGTGGCCTTGGTGCGAGGGTCGGAAAATCTCCACTCGAGGCAGGATCGATTAGTGAAGAGTCCAGGTCGAAAACGGATGCCACGGCATGCGCAAACTCGAATAAGGACATCTTCACACCGCCACTGACATTCAAAGGTCCCGACATCCTTTCATCCAGTGCGCACCAAATCGCCTCCGCGCAATCCCAAGCCGCTAATGGCTCCGTCCACACGTCATCAACCACACGAATCATTTTCCCCTCCCGCAAGCTGGAGATCCACGAAGTAACCGGATTTTGTCTTCCAGACGGCTGTGGCCACCCATACATGAGTATCGGCCTGACCACAAGCGCATTGGGATTCTGCTCAATAACCGATTTTTCGGCTTCCGCCTTAAGGACCCCGTAACCATTGATCGGGTCAAATCTGCTGTAGTCAGAGTAGCTTTCGGCTCCGCCTCCAAATACCGCATTGGAAGACAGGTGCACTATTTGCGCGCCTGAATTTTTGGCATACTCGCTGAGAAGCGAAGGCAGTTCTACATTCAGTGCCCTAAACTCATCGATCCGCTTCTGAACTGCATCCACGCGGCCCTCAGCAGCGGTGTGAATGATCACTTCAGGTGCAAAGGTGTCAAGCACTTGAATGACTTCGGAAAATTGTGTCAAATCTAATTCGCGTGTTTCGTACTCACCTCGACTACCGGTTGAATCCCTGGAGCGAACAATTCCGAGAATTTCTGCTTCTCGACTTCGGCTCCGGATCAGATGCTGACCCAACAGTCCGTTCGCTCCAGAAATGAGAACTCGCATAGCCCCGAGGCTACCCTGATGGGCTGTCTCATGTCGCTGCGGTTCCATTCCCCCTTATTCAAGTATCATGCGAAGGCGATGAAGAAGTTAATGCTGTGGTGCTCTCCTGAGCACTCACCACCGCCCGGATACTTCACGGTCTATTGGGCCCAATACATATCTGAGCAAGAGCGCAAGGCAGGGAATATCTCGCTTCCGGAGCTGATCAACGGGGACCCCGACTACTGGAAGCCACGATACCTGTCATGGTTTGAAACGGTCGGGAAAAGCCCGTGCGGCACCACGACCGTAGTTGATACCCTCCTCATTCGTCCTGGGCTTAGTTATTGGTGGATGACGATTCCGTCGGATTATTCCTTCACTCCAGCATCCATCGCGTATGCAACCCTGCGCCTTTGGGCCCTCGCGCAGATCGCAGAGGCCCACCATGTGAAAGAACTGCACGTCGATGGCGCCGATGGCGCCCTCGAAGAGATTCTTACACTCTGGTGCAACAAAACTGGGCGCCGAATCACATTCATTCGCGGGCGGAGCACGAACAAAGATGAATCTCAGATGCGATTCTCTTCCTCCCACATAGAGAGGAGCCTCCCTCCTCTTATTAGTGGCCTTGGTTACCTAGCCCTGCAGTATCTCCGCTACTTCACTTGGCATCGCCATAAACGCTCTTCTGAAACTGGTGATGGTCCTGCATTGACCGTGGTTGATTACTTCGCCAATCTTGATGTCGAAGCAGCGCAGGAGGAGGCCGCTTACACATCCAACTATTGGGGTCCACTTGCCCCGATCATTACCCAAACGGGGAAAACGATCAACTGGATCCATATTGACTCGAGAAGTGCCGCGCTCCCCGACGTACGTTCAGCGCGAGCCGCAATCCGGGGTCTGAATCGAGGCAATAATTCCTCCCCCCACGTCCTTCTTGAAGAGTACTTGACGCCGCGAGTAGCACTTAAAGCGGCCGGGCAGTATTTGCGGATACGCAAAATCACAAAACGGGTCGGGGCGCGACTCCTATGGGTAGATACCGTGAGTAGGTTGGACGTCTCGCCACTAGTCCGTTCTCGCTTAAATTCAGATTTTCAGGGCTTAGGAGCAGCCAGGAACGCACTGTGGCTCACACTTTTTGATGAGGCGCTCCCCTTTCAGCAAGCCCAGGGTTCATGTATCTACTTAATGGAGAACCAGCCGTGGGAACTGGCGCTCCTCCACGCACAGACGCGTCGGGGTGCAGGCCCAAACATTGGAGTGGCGCATGTGCCTGTGCGCACTTGGGATCTTCGATATGCGATTGGATTTTCCGGTGTTAATGCTGAGAACGGTCGCACACTGCCCGCTCCCTCCGGTGTTGCCGTTATCGATCCAAAAAGTGAAGCCATCATGATTGCCAACGGACTGGAACCCTCGACGATCCGCAAGGTTGAGGCATTACGATTCTTGTCACGCAATTCAACTACCGCAGACTCGTCAAGAAATCGAACCGATGCATTCACTAGCCGAAGGCTTCTTGTTCTCGGTGAGTACGACGTTTTGATGTGTGCAAAGCAAATCCAAATACTTGAAGAACTGGTCCTATCGGCCGAGGAAAAATGGGACTTCTCGTTTCGACCGCACCCTGCGAACCCGATTGCACCGGAGAGCCTACCCTTTGGGGTTTCACTCTCGCAAGCATTTACGATGAGAGAAGACCTAGCCAAGTGCCACGTGGTGTTTTGTAGCAATGTCAGTACCGCTGCACTTGATGCGAATTTGCAAGGGATTCCAATTCTGATGTTTAGGAATGGCCGTTTGCTCGATGGGTCTCCTGTGAATGCTGGACCATCTGTTACGCACGTGAATAACGCGGCCGAAATAGCTGCTGCCCTCCGAGAACTTGACTTTGACGCGAGGCCAAGATCCATTGACCGGACCTACTCACTGTACCTGGATGGTGGCCTAACTAAGTGGCGTGCTTTGCTCGATTCACTGTGACATGGCACTAGGGGAGTGGGCCGCCGCTCTAGGTTAAGTGCTCGACCCCCCGAGCATACGACTTCTCGCGGTTACACAAATGAAGTGCCCTAGACTCAAAAAATATGAGTGAGCACGATCAAAAACGCAGAGTTTTAATTCTAGGTGCAAGTTCAGACATTGGTCTTGCCCTGACTCAGACGTACCTTAACGCTGGATTCCGCGTGACGGGACACTTCCCCACCGTAATCCGGAAGCGCTTCGATCCCTTTCACTTTCACACCCCGTCCGGTGGCAGCGCTTGCTGCCTGCCCGGCCAGGTGGCTGACAGATCAACGCAAAGACGCCCGAAGGGTCGATCATTGGCAGAGTCAAGCCGCACGGGTCAGGTCTTCCGAATCTACTAGAAATCCGACAAGAACAGACTGACAGTCATTGGTTCGAGTATCGGTGTGAGATTTGGGTGCGGTGTAGATTCCTTCGCCTACGCCTTAGCCAACCACGCGTGCGAGTTCATCCCGCGACTTGCCCGTGAATGGGCTGCCCACAACGTGGTTACCAACGTTGTTCGCATCGGTGTAACAGACACCAAGAGACAATCAACATTCTCCAACTGAAAATCGGCTGAACCAGAACTCCTCATACTCATACAGCGAGCCGCGGATCGCCGCGAGATAGCCGACTACCTCTTCTGGCTGGGGTCTGAACAGAACACTTACGTAACCGGGCAGGTGAGCGCTATCTCAGGTGGTGAGTAGCTATGCCCAAAATCAATCAACCTGAAGCTATCTTTTTCGACGTTGATGGCGTGCTCATTCTCGCAAGAATTTATGATGAGAGAAGACCTAGCCAAGTGCCACGTGGTGCTTTGTAGCAATTTCATTACCGCTGCACTTTATGCGAATTTACGAGGAGTTCCGATTCTGGTGTTTAGGGATGGCCGCCAATTCAATGGGAATCTCCTAAAAAATGGACCAACAATGCAATATGTGAGCAACGCAAGGGATGTTAATGCTTCTCTTCGGAACCCTAACTTTGTTGGGATGTCAAGGTCAGTGGAAGAAATATATCCACTGCACTCTGAAGGTGGCTTAACAAAATGGAAGGCTTTACTCGCGTCACTGATTCGTTTTGGTGAGGAGTAGGATCGTCCTCATGGCTTTATCCTTGTCGAGACTGGAATGTACATGAACATTCGCTACAACGGTCCGGGGCTCTCGGATTACTACTCACATAATCGATTCAAATATAGCCACTTCTATCCATCCGAACGGCTTGCACTGGAGTTAGTAGCCCCTGGACCCACGACGACGATCCTCGACATTGGGTGCGCATGTGGTGGACTTGGTCTCGCACTCAATGAACAGTTTGGTTGTTGGCAGTACACTGGTCTTGAGATCCATGCCCATGCCGCTGAACTTGGTGGGCATCTTGTTGAACGTTTCGGTGGACGTGTCATCGCGGGTGATGTATTGGAGGGCGCGACACTGCTGGAGCCGGCGCGAACATTCGACCTCGTAGTATCCCTTAGCGCTTTGGATTGGAACGAACAGATTCGCGAAAATATACGGGCCGCATGGAAATATGTTGTAGAGGGCGGCGTTCTACTCATGACCATGCGGCTTCATCCGCACATTTGCCTAGAAAAAATTATCGATTCTTGTCAATCGACTACACCGAGCTTGGGTGGGGGAAGTGAGCTTGCGCCTTACATAATTATGTCGGTTCCCAAAGCAGTTCATTTTGCCAAGTCATTGGGTGCCACCCAGGTCGATGTTTTTGGTTACTGGGGCAGCCCTTCAGCGACTGCACGGACCTCAGTTAAAGAATGTATATTTGCGGCGGCAGTTCTGCGGAAAGGGCTAGGCGGAAACCAGCACACAAAGTTCGTAGTACATTCGCCGCCGTCACTCGTCGAGCAGGTGCGAAGCATTCAAACTAAAAATGATAGATGACGCCCAGCCAGTGCCAATGTCACACATCCGTAATTTTCTCAGGCCATAAAAAATCAATCATCTAAACGTCGGTCAGTTCACCGCACTACCTTTTTATCGGCCGACAGACCAAGCTTTACGAGTCTACGTTAAGTGCACACCTGAACGATTTTCCGCTTAAAAAAAATCTAACGACCCCATTTTTCTACGCGGTTCCTTTACTCGGCGTAAGTTGATGGTAATCAATTTCTCACCCAGATCTGATTGAATGTATGTGAAAATTTACCTGTTTGAAACATGTCGCCATGACGCTTAGCGTCCAGTTTAAACCCGGAATTATGTAGTAGACGGCCGACTTCAGATGCGAGTTCCACAAACTCGTCATTCACCTCAATAAGTATCGAACGTAAGGTTGCTGAGCGTAAGACTGCCTGAGCCCCTTCAAGGACCAGGTGTTCTATCCCATCTACGTCAATCTTGAGTAACGACGGTAATTCGGGAATAATTCCACTCTCAACAATGAAGTCCAAACTACATCCAGGCATTTGATAAGTCATCTTTTCCACAAGCGGGAGCCCATCGTGCCCGTATGTGGCTCCAAATGTGGACTGCGCTCCACCCTCATTAGTCTGGGACAGAGTAAGGGGAGCTGTGACGTTGCTCGCGGTCAGTGGAATTGGCATAACCACAATTTGATCACTCAATTCGTTTAGTGCGATGTTCTTAGCGAGTAGCCCCAGGTTTAACGCGGATGGTTCGAATGCGTAAACTTTGTCACTAAATAACTTGGCGAAGTAGAGGCTATACAACCCAATATTCGCTCCAACATCGAAAAAAGCTCCATCTCCCCCCCACTGCTCAATCCATTCCAGAGTTTCCGGTTCTTTGGTGGAGAACGAGTCTGCCCTAAACCGACAGGTGGCATTTGGTGCATGAATGCGCAAATTTATTTCGGAGCCCTCGCTGGAGCTTACGTGTCTGATGGAAGCAGTCCTGGCAATGCTGTCTTCATACATCCGGTCATTCAGAATTGAACCCCACTGAGGCCGCATCCTGCCAAGAAGCTTCAAGTATGCTGACGCCCAGCCAACTGGGGCCAGACATAGCGACTTTATTAAGTCTTTCACTCTCCCAATATATACACACGAAACACCAAAACTCAAATTGGTCACGATTACGAAACATTAAAAGCACTCAAACTGTTCACTGGTTGACTCACTTCCGAGTGCACGCTCCAGGGAATGAATAGCGAACTCGGCAAACCCAAAAAGAGGGATTCGTTGCGGTCCATAAAATGCTAGGTCATGTTGAGTCCGTCATTCAGGCTGTGAAGGGCCAAGCCGCCAACTAGGCCGGTTATGAATCTTTTCCCATCGCATCTGGTAACCTCATAGTCCTAATGATGACTAAAAATCGCGCTATTCGTGCCGTACATCGATCGCACGGAATCTTGCAGGGCGAAACCGCAGATTACGTTTTTTCAATGAGTGCTACTGTTTCGGGTCAAAATACCTGGCTCCGCTTTAATCAAAATTTTAAAAAAATAGCTTCGGCTGCGCACCCATTAAAGAGAGCCGAGGAAATGGGTCACACAAGCCCGCAGTGTGAATTAACAAAAGCAGTTCGCGATGACCACGCTCAGCGGGTTGCCTTGCTTGACCTCTACCGTGTGCAATTAGCCAGCTACGATGACATCAAACCAATTTTCGTAAGTTATGAGGGGCAACTTCAAATTGAGAACACTCAGCAGAATTCGATGCCGCTTGACTCCCATTCTGAACTCCAACAGCAGAACTCGACATGCCAGTTCGATATGTGATTTCCTGATGCAACCGATATTCACCCCTCCGATCAGCGAACGCAGTACGCGGATAAAGCGCGTTGCAATACCGTTCGAAGATCGCTCTGAACTGGTACGGATGGATCGAAATGAGGATGTCGTCGGCTGGGATGAGAAAAATTTAGCTGAAATGTTAGGGCGTATACGACCCAGTGATGTTGCGGCCTACCACGACTCGGATCGCCTTGAACAGCGCATTTCTGATTGGATCGGTGTACTGCCATCTAACCTGACTGTCACGGCCGGGTCTTCCGAGGCCTTAGGGATGGTATTCGATGCGTACGTAGACGAGGGGACCAATGTTCTTGTTTTGAGCCCTTCTTATTCCCTTTACGAGGTGTTTGCCGCGAAGTGCGGGGCGAGGCTTATTGGGTTCCCATTCGACTCCACTTTGAACGTGGACGTTAAAAGTTTGATTGACGCCATCGTCAGGGAGCAGCCACGTCTAATAGTGCTCGCAAATCCAAACCAACCCACAGGTACCCTGATAAATTCGGTTGAGCTTGGCAAAATCGCCAATACCGCACTCGACGCCGGCGCTATTTTGCTTGTTGACGAGGCATACTGGTTGTTCACGCCAGAGTCCGCACTGAATTTGACCAAGGATTATCCGAATGTCATTGTCACTCGGACGTTCTCGAAGGCCCTGGGGCTCGCCGGGCTCAGACTGGGTTTTTGCGCTGGGCCAGCAGAGCGTATAGCCGAGGTGGAAAAGTTCCGCGGCGTTACAAAGTCTAATTCCATCGCTCTCTTGGCCGCACACTATATCTTGGATCATCTCGACTGGACTTTGGCCCGAGTGTCGGATGTCGTTGCTGGAAGAGACTACCTCGTGAATAAGTTTTTCGAATCTGGTCTGATCACCTTTACCTCCCACGCCAACTTCGTACTACTTGAATGCGCATCACACAAATCGGCGGTGCAATTAGTTGCTTCCGCTCGAGCATCCGGTTATGCCATCCGTGGACCACTTTCAGGTTATGCCTTAGAAAACTTTGTGCGCATAACTGCAGGTCCTCCCTATCTCATGAGGCAGTTCTGGTCCCAGTGCAGTTCTAAAATATTCGAGTATGCGAAGCACAGAGAGCAGTGGGAGATTTAGTCTTGCTTGATAGAAAGACAGCGGTATTTTTTGATGTCGACGGGGTGCTCATCGATTCTGTCGCCGCAAAAGGACAAGCGTTCGTCGACCTTTTTCCGGGATCCCCCGAACACAGTGAGGCGATCCTTGAACTGCACCGTGCAAATGGAGGGGTGAATCGGTTGCGTAAATTTGAAATGATTCACGAGCAGTTTCTTGGTGTTATTTTGAGCGAGCAGCGAGCCGTAGAACTCGCTGACGCGTTTTCTGCGATTGTTCTGCGCAAAGTGATGGCAGCGCCAGAAATTCCAGGGGCGTCCGCCGCTCTTACTTCCATGCACGCAAGGTTTCCTATGCACGCTGTCTCGGCCACACCTAATCTTGAGCTCAAACAGATCTTGCGTCACCATGGGATGCTCGACTACTTCCGGTCGGTTCATGGAGTGCCGCCATCAAAGTCGGTTACCGTCCGTACTCTAATTGACAAGTACGGGTACCACGCCAGGCAATGCCTCTTTATTGGAGACAGCGAACAGGATGCTGTCGCAGCGATGGAGAATCGCATGCTTTTCGTCCAAGTCAGGGAAGCTTCCGCCCCTGTCCTTGCCGGGACATCCCGAACCGTCGCAAACCTCGTGGGGATCAAGCGAGTTATCGATGAGCTGATTCGTGAAGTGAAGGTTTAATTGGGGGCCTCCGTCGCCCGTCGGTCGTTCCCGGGAATAAGGCAGAATCTGCGTCTGCGAGCAGCATCTGATTCCCCACTCCTGTGTTTATCGCGAAAGTTCGTCTTGTCATTTAAATGCGGCGTCCCCGCCTAATTGCCCTGCAAAGGGTCGATTTCCGTGTAGGAGAACTGGTATCGTGTACTCATGCGATCCTTGCCGTTGGTGCGCGACCTCCCTCAAACACTTGGCGAGGTAACGCGCGACTTGAGACTTGACTTGCAGTCAAGGAACTTGGACCTTCCACACCACCTCGTGTGGTGTGCTGGGTTACCCAAGTCAGGTACCACACGTATCGAACAACTCTTTCGACAACTTCCGTACGTTGACGCCAACCGTTCCTTGCTAAGGCGTCGTAGACTTAGGGAGTTGCATCACGACCATGACTTGTCACCTCGTACTATACGATCTCAATCCTCACGCAGGTACACCTTTATCAAAACTCATTCGCATTACGTAGAGTCCACTGTCGAGCTTGCTCTGGAACTTGGGACTGGTTTGCTAGTGACATCCCGGGATCTGCGTGACATGATGATAAGCAGATATTTCCATGTGCTCGCTGACAAATCCCACTGGCAACATAATTTGATAGCCGACCTTCCTCGAGAGGAAGGCTTCCTCAAATCACTCACAGCCCTTACGAGTGGTCAAACGGAAGTTCCTATTGAGTACTACTACAACTGGATCAATGACTGGGGCGAGGTAGTGAAGCAAGACCCTCGGATTCACTGGATTCAGTATGAGATATTCGAAGGTGACCCCGTCCCGGCTATTCAGGGAATCCTCAATCATCTAGGCCTGCAATTCGTCGCAGATGCCCCCATTATCGCGGACTCAATTGAACGAACTCGGATTGAAGCAGCCCAAACCAACCTTGAAACCCGTCTTCGTTCAAGATCTCGAGCAAAAAAAAGCACACTTCGTAAGGGAGGGCAAGGAGAGTGGGTGGAATTTATGAGCACCGGCCTTCTGAACGCCTTTGAGAGCAGGTTGCCAGGGCCCCCCGACCAGGTATACGCCGCAATACCCCACCCCGATCCTGAGAATCGAGACAAGTTGCGCAGGGCCGCCAGCTCCAAAGACGGATGAGATTGCTCCAAAAAAATATACTTTGAAACCCCTAAGAACCACGTCGCCCCCTGGGTCTACTTTTTGGGTTGCCGCCAAAACAATTCGTTCAAGTCTCTCTATAGGTCGCATCCAACTTTGATGAATCTGATGTAGCGATTAGAGACTTGCGTGGCCTGGCTGCTGCGGTTGACAACACGATGGCGCTCGACCTGCCGTATAGTACGAGATAAAGTGTAAGCACTTTGCAACGATTGGAGGTCAGTGTCAGTGGCACGTGTCCTAGTTACAACGGTGCCCTTCGGCGTTCATAACAGTTTCCCGTTCGAGCTCCTTGAGTCCACGGGCGTGAATTTTGAAATCAACCCACTGGGTCGTCGACTCAAGGAATTGGAACTTGCCGAGATGGCCGCCGAGACGGAAATTCTCATTGCTGGGACGGAGCCGATAACAGCGGCGGTCATGGATGCTGCGCCGAATCTCAGGTTTGTTTCCAGAGTTGGGGTAGGGCTTGATAACGTTGACCTGCTTGCGGCACGCGAACGTGGAATCATTGTGGCCTATACACCCGAAGCGCCAGCCCCAGCAGTGGCGGAATTGACATTCGGATTGATGCTGTCGCTCCTACGCCACACTCATGTGGCGAATCTAAAGATGCACAGAGGCGTGTGGGATCGTCACATGGGTCGGCGGCTTTCGGAAGTAACCATCGGAATCATCGGAACTGGCCGAATTGGCAGCCGGGTACTACGGAGAATCCCAGTTTTTGGTACTCCAAGAACCCTCGTTAATGACTTGGATCCTCGTCATAATTTGGTTCCTGAGTTGAAACTGGAGTGGGTAAGCAAGGAAACCATTTACCGAGAGGCCGACGTAATCAGCCTTCACATTCCGATGACGAAGAACACCCACAACATGATCGGTATTGAGCAGCTGCGCCAGATGAAGCCAGACGCACTCCTCATAAATACATCCCGAGGCGGGATCATCAACGAGTCTGACCTCCATCGGGTAATGAGTGAAGGTCATCTTGGAGGTGCCGCTATTGATGTATTCGAGGATGAACCTTATGGGGGGCCTCTAGGTGAGATAGACAGGTGCCTCCTCACCAGTCACATGGGTTCCATGTCAATTGATTGCCGCTCCCGAATGGAGATAGAAGCCACCGAGGAGGTGGTGCGTTATCTGCGAGGGCTTGACCTGCAAAGCCGCGTTCCTGAAGAGGAGTACTTGTCCCAGCAAATGTTTCGAGGCTAATCCTGGGAGTTTTCTAACCACCACTGGGCCTGTGGCATCTGGAATGGGTAGTCAACGTCAAGCCCCGCCACATTCTTGATTGGGTAGATTCGTTGACCCATCCATTTCTGTGGCAAGAGACCCGTGTCCAGGGCGTCAAGATTTTTGGGTCGCACAATTGAGGCACCCATGTCTGCAAACCAAACATCTCCCTGCGAGTCACGATCGCAGTTCAATGTGGCCGGGTCACCGAAAACCTCGAAAGGGACAAATGGTTGAAGAAGTCCGTCCTCTGTGATCTTACGGGCACGCAGTGGACTCCACATGTTGTAGCAGGAGACCGTGACCGCCGAATCAAGATCTGGTCTGCTCCGCATTTGGGAGATTCCTTGCCGCAGTTGCGCAGGCGAGATCGTGACGGAGTTGGCCATAAGTAGTACATAAAGTTCAGGGCGAGTTCCCGCGGCCGTCAGTTCCCGATTGATCACTTGGTGGGCGTGAACAAAAGCGTCTTCTCCCAAGGCCGCGTTGCTGGCTAGATAGTCTGGGCGTTCGATTAGACGTGCCCCCTTCGCAAGGCCGATGTCACCGAGGGCGGGGTCATCTGTGGACACATACGTAAAATCTATTTCAGGAGTTTGCCTAGCCGCCTCAAGGGGCCACCAGGCCATAGGGTGCCCGGCGATCTCGATAGTGTTCTTGCCGGGAAATCCTGAGGACCCTTTACGGCCAATGAGGATGGCTACGATCATGATTAAAAGTTCTCCATCGGGTTCTGCTCGCTGCTTGCCTTGATCGCCTCAACGAGCCCGAGTCCAAGATCGACATAAGTGTCGCCGACGAGACGGCATCCACGGTTGGCCGTGAACGAATACGGAGTGAGTCTGTATCGCCCCTCGAATGGCTCGTTGCACAACTTGATCTCTATACCTCCCCCGAGGATCTCATCAATCATTTGTAACAACTCAAGTGTAGAAACTCGTTCACGACCGGTGATGTGCAAGGCCTCCTCCGCATACTTCGGATCCAAGGCAGTAACTGCCAACGATGCGGCATCAGTGATGTGTACGTACTCCCGGATCTCTGTCCCGTCACCCCAGAAGTCGATTCGGCGGTCATTTACCGCCTGCGTGACCAGCCGAAGTATTGCGTTCTGCGGGTCAGCCCGAGGCCCGTACAGGGAACCGAAGCGAAGGATCGTGGATCTAAGGCCTAACTGCGGGGAAAGGTCTTCTACGAGTCTCTCGGCTGCCTGCTTTGTCGTCCGATACACGGATCCGCCGTTCGAAAATACATATACGCTACTTGCAAGCATAAAACGTTGTACGCCAGCTGCCCCTGCGGCTTCCAACGCTGTGAGGGTTCCTAGAACGTTTACTTCCAGTGCCAACCGCGGCAGATCTCGCGCCCTGTCTAGATCGGCAATTGCCGCGCAGTGAAATACTTCATCGCATCCAATCATGGCATCGCTTACCGCTTGGGTATCACGGATATCGGCGAGGACGAAGTCACGATCCTCTGATTCCGGCGCTTCCAGATCTAGCACCACAACTTCCCGGCCTTGTCTTACGAGCTCGTCGGCGATATGGCTTCCGAGAAAACCGCTTCCGCCGGTAACAAGAGTCTTCACGCGATTACCCTCTCTCACCATGATAACCAGCATAGACCCGTGGAAAGGCGCTTCCCTCTATCGACTTACGAGTGAACTTGATAAACGTCGGCAAGCCCATCGATCTCCAAGGACACGGGCCAACCATTCGTTCCTCTTGTTCTAGTCCGACACATCCCCAGTCAGGACTACCCGCGGTGTAGTCTTGCATCTCATAACACACCCGACAACTATTGATGATCAATACGGATAATCACATTCGAGACCCATTGATTTAGCCTAACGAGGAGAATTTTCATGGCGCTGCCCTCTGCGTGTCCCTTATGCCACGAGAACGAGTTGAACCAGCATGTGGAGGCGCGCGTCGTAGCTGGGGGGACTGACGAACATGCGTATTTTCGCTGCGGTTCCTGCGATGTGCGCTACTTGTGGCCACGCCTCACAACGGAAGAGGAAATCCGTTTCTACAGAGACGAGTTTGCCGTCTTCATGCAGTCTCGGGAAGGGACTGAATCGTTGCCACTGACCGCAGAAGCGCACCGCGAGCGAAATGAGACGTTGAGGGTCGAGCGAATGGCACGCCTCACCGCTGATCTGTCGATGCCCAAATCTATCCTGGAGGTTGGGTGTGCGTCGGGTTTCATGCTGCTACCTCTTCAAGATGCAGGTCACCATTGTGTTGCTGTGGAACCTTCGGGGCTCTTCCGAGAAGATTTGAACGCCCTCGGTCTGAAGACATTCAACACGGTCGACGAGCTGGTCGAAAGTGGTGATGTAAAATTTGACCTTATATTTCACTACTTTGTACTTGAGCATGTTGGTGATCCACTCAGCTTCCTCACCCAACAAATTGACCTGCTGAATCCCGGAGGATTGTTGGAGTTCGAGCTTCCGAGTGGCAATGAGGCTCTTCTTGAAGTCTACAATCTGAACTCATTCCGGGATTTCTACTTTCAGGTCGGTCATCAATGGGTATTTACTCCGGATGCACTGAGTTTTTTGTTGTCGAAGGTGGGCGTCGATGTGCAGATCACGCAGCGGCAACGGTACGGGCTGGCAAATCATGTGACGTGGGCGGAGCACGGTCGACCCGGCGGCAATCTCCAGCTTGCAAAAATTTACGGTGACGATCTAGAGAAAGCCTACCGGCAGCGACTAGTCGACACTGGGCACGCGGACACCCTGAGTGCAGTTATCCGGAAACTGTAATGCAACGAGTTGTAGTCGTAACCGGCGCGGCCGGGTTTATCGGAAATGCAGTTGCCTCACGTCTACACAAGGACGGCTACATAGTTGTTGCACTTGACGACTTTTCATCAGGACGAAACCTCAGCGTGGAGCCTGGATTACTTGTTGTTAAGTGCGATCTGCGCTCACGGGAGCAGGTCGAGGATAACTTGCCAAGTGAGGTAGATGCGATTGTTCATTGCGCTGCTCAGTCATCAGGCGAGGTTTCATTTGACGACCCGTGGGACGACATGACTAGGCACGTTAACGCCACGCTCCGACTGCTCGAGGTAGCGGCGGAACGCGGAGTAGCTCACTTCGTCTACACAAGCTCGATGGCGGCCTACGGCAACCCTTTCGAGCTTCCCGTGAAAGAGAACTCGCTACTCAATCCGCTCAGTTTCTACGGGGCGGGCAAAGCCGCCACCGAGCACTACGTGCGTTTGTACTCAAGTTTAGGAATGTCCCACTCAATCCTGCGCCCATTCAGCGTCTACGGTCCGGGTCAGGATCTTGATAACCTTCGCCAAGGCATGATCAGCATCTACCTCGCCCAACTCATGCGCTCCGGGCACGTTGTTGTGAAGGGTTCCTTGGATAGATTCCGCGATTTCGTTCATATTGACGATGCAGTCTCAGCGGTTGTAGCCGTGCTTGAAAGTGAGGCCACCCATGGCCAAACTATGAACTTGTGCTCAGGGAAGGCCGTTTCCGTCAGGGAAATCGTTGGATCCCTGCTGGCATGTGCCGACGCTGGGTGGGATGTTGTAGAGATTGTCGAGAACACGCCAGGTGACCAGTTCGGTATGTTCGGAGACAATGTACTCCTTCGTAACCTTGCAGACTGGGAGCCCAAATGGGAAATACAGGAGGGCATTGCGGACATGTGGACAAAAGCAAAGTCACTAGCGTCGAAGGACAACAATGAGTGATTTAAAGAGGAAGCTGAATGTTGCGATCCTTGGCTGTGGCCGCATTGTTGGCCATCATGTGGCCGCTATCGAGTCGAGCGACGACCTTGAGCTCATTGCGGTTTGCGATCTAGACCTCGAGCGAGCCTCTCGAATGTCTCCGAGGGAAGAGGTACGGGTGTATGAGGACTACCGCCGAATGCTTGAACAGAACCCGGAAATTGATGTCGTCGCCATCGCGACGCCGAGTGGACTGCACTATCCACACGCGCGCGAGATTGTTGGGCGGTGGAGAAAGAGTGTAGTGATCGAGAAGCCGCCGACTCTTAAGTTCACCGAACTTGATGAACTTGTCGATCTTGCCGCCGAGCGCGGATGCCATGTTTTCCCAGTTTTTCAGTACCGCTTCAATGCTCCTGTCCAACGTATCCGGCGCGGCATCCAGGATGGAGAGTTGGGCGATCCCCGCATTATCTCGATTCGCCAGCGGTGGTGTCGCACACAGCAATACTACGATCAAGGGGATTGGCGAGGAACATACTCTCTCGACGGAGGCGCCTTAACGAATCAGGGCATTCACCATCTTGACCTCATTCAGCACTTTGGCGGACCTGTGGCCGAGGTGTTCGCTGTCAAGGCAACAATGGGCTCGAGGATCGAGGTAGAGGATTCGATCGTGGCCACTCTGCAGTTCGAGAACGGAGCCATCGGCTCGCTGGAGATTACCACTGCAACTCGACCAGATGACGTCGAGTCTTCTGTTTCGATTATCGCGGCAAATGGGTATGCAATTCTGGGTGGTTGGGCAACTGACAAGTTGGTGGCCTACTCCCCCAGCCCCGATGAAACCGAAACTTTCAGCCAGTCGAACATGGACGCCTACGGTCAGGGTCACATGGACATCTACGCGGGAGTGGTCCGAAAGATACGTTCATTGGGTGAGCCAGCAGTCACCACTACTGACGCACGATCCGCGCTAATGCTACTTCATTCGCTCTACGTGAGCGCTGATGAACATCGTTCAGTCGCAATGCGAGAAGCTGTCCAATTTGCGCAATTAGGCGCCTACGATCACACCCTTTGGAGCACTTACCAAACCGCGAACTAAGAATTCCTACCGGTAGCGACAGCACCCCCGGGCCGTTTCCGTACCTGTTCCTCTCATGTAGCGCGTGCTTGCAAAGCGTCAGAAGTGGATTCGTCTGAAAACAGAACACACACCGAAAGTTACAAATGGATGTCGGCTCAATCTGTACGCATGGCGGGTAGTCATCCAGTTCTTTCTTTGTGGAAGCTACGCCTTAGCGATGCCTGTGGTGAAGGTAACAGGGTAGATCTTTGTCGTCTAGCAGTTCGATCTCTTCAAAAACATGGTGACGCAAAAAGTGCTGGCACTGCGCTCCCTCTGCCGCTTTTTCTAAAGACTAAAGGCGTTCTCGCTTGCGATAAAGCGGAGGCGTGTTCACCGTGATTGCCATTAAACAACGCAACTCAGGCCGCGAAAAGCCTAGGGTGCTGCCCTAGCGCAGGTTCATCAAGGTCGCCTGCTTGAGTGCGGGGTTCTGTGGGGGCCTCAAAGTTTAGTCACGGCGAATCTAGTGCTCTATTACATTGGTAAAGATCTACCAATTTCCAGCTCACTCCGTTCACTTACTTGCGTTTGGGCGCTCGAGACGGTGCGATATCAAACAACAATCGTTGAGCGATGACCACTAGAAAGCACCTTGCCGTTTTGGTCCACTCTTAGATTTCCGCTAACAACGGCCAAAAACCCATTGCGCTCCTCCGCCTCCGCCTGTCGTGGATCACTGCATGTACTCTCAGGGCATGAATAAAAGGCTTATGCTTCATATTGGGTTGCATAAAACCGCCACCACTATGTAGCAAATGAATTTCTACCCTCAATTTTCTGGATTTTTGGGAAGGCACTATGCGCGCGACACCTTTGGTAAGAGCTTTATAGCCACACCCGGAAAAATATTTAATGAATTTGAAGACGTCATCGTGTCTTATTGTCAAGGACAGGATACTTGGGAACAGGCTCTTTCAAGATGGGTCAAGGGACTCGATTTCTCAACAAATCCGGTGCAAATTTTGTCTAACGAACATTTAACTTGGTGGCCAAGCCCACTTGGACTAAATTCATCATTGGGCCCTGTCCACGAACCTTCAGATAGCGATACACCCCGCAGAGGCCAACATCCGATGACGATTTTTCTTGAGCGAATCAGGAACTTCCTCCCAAAAGAGATTGATTTATTGACCATAGTCACGCTCCGCAATCAACCGGAATTTTTAGCTTCTTGGGCCGCATGGAATGGGGTAAGCGAGCAAGGAGCGATTGCTCGGGTGATTGAGCGTCAGGACGCTTTCATAGATTTCTTTTCGCTAGTAACAGATTTGGAAAAGGTGATTGGCAAGTCCAACAACCTGACTTTGCTTTTTGAAGATGGTGTCGAAAAAAATTGTGAGAAGATCATCGCTTTTGCAGGACTCGAGATTTTGGATTCAGCTTCCACTTTTGAGTTCCAAAAGAAAGAAGGGAGTTCAGTACGAGAGAATGTTGGAAGAGTTGGGGATGCTTCCTGGAAGCTCAACAACATTCCGTTCTATGCACGTTTTCGTCTGGTCGTTTGGGCAAGAACAGTTGCGGGGCGTAGAGCCCCCTCGCTCATTCTAATCGTGAGGGGCATGCGTAACATTTTTCTTAGCGTAGCGCAACGTCCGCGCATTTTGTCTCTGTCGGATACGGAGCGAGTCGTGGTCCGTGAGTATTGTGCACCTTCGAATTTACTTCTTGCGCAGCACCTGAAGAGGGATTTGGTGTCTCTCGGTTATTAAACCGGAGCACCGCCGCTAACCTCGAAGATTTGTGTATGCACTTCACCTTTTGAGTTCAAAATTAGCTCGCGCCGACTGCCGGTTTAAGGCGGTGAAGTAAAGGTTCATACGCAAAAATGTGCTTTGAGTAGGTGTATTCCTTGGGGCCCTCAGCCCTAAACCTTTGGCCATTGGCCAAACATATTTTAGTTAATCGCCTACAAGAGCAGATTGGGGTGGTGTCCACTCTATTGTCGTCAAATGACTAGATCGCTCTTCTGCATATGAGTGCGCTTGGAGAAGGAAGGGCTCGTTCCGCATTCTGTGCGGTTTTCAGACTCGATAGGCTGCCGCTTGTTGAGCAGATGAGTTATCGAATTCCCGGAATGGCAAAGGACTCCATTCTTAAGAGCGGTCAAATCCCCCAATCACCATCTTTGATCAAGATCGATGTAGACGGTATCGAGCACCCTATTCTCCAGGGCGCTCACCACGTTCTGCGTTCACCGACCCCTCGATCGGCACTCGTGGAACTCAACGATCAGTTTCGCGAACTGGAATCTGACGATACCGGGCAACTCATAGATGCTGGTTTTGAACTGTGGTCAAAGGGCCACAGCGAAATGTTTGAGAGCGGTCGGTAATTAACCTCGATCAGTCAGATTTGGGACCGACCATAAGCCCGCTGTACTCTGTGCATGCCCACACGACTTAAAGAGCATGAGATTCGTCCGACGGATTTATTCAATACATATCTCGATCTCGCGAAGCAGGACATTAAGATCTTCTTCACAGATACCTTGAGCGAAGCGGTGGCGTGTCCTGCATGCGACTCGAAAGGCGATTTAGCATTCGAAAAGTTAGGCTTCTGCTATCTTGAGTGCCATCAATGTCTGTCTTTGTGGGTGAGCCCCAGGCCCACTTTCGACGCCTTTGTTGCCTTTTATTCGGACTCTATTTCATCTCGATACTGGGCAGAAGTTTTTTATCCGGCCGTAGAGTCTGTGCGACGTGAGAAATTGTGGCGTCCTAAAGCAGAACTCATACGTGACATAGTGAGCGGGTTACCCGTTTCTTTTAATAATGTTATCGACATCGGTGGAGGCTCCGGCACCTTTGCGGAGGAGTTCAGAGTTGTTAGTGACCTGCCAGTCGTCGTGATTGAACCAAGCCCCGAGTCGGCGGCTGCCTGCCGGAGACGTGGAATCCCTGTCATTGAATCGTTTCTGGAAGACGTCGAACCCAATCAATTGCCTCAAGGACACTCGATTTTTACCAGTTTTGAACTTTTTGAACACGTTCATGACCCACATCACTGGCTAAAAAGTATCGCTGATCTCATGCAGTCCGAAGACGTCATTGTGGTAACGACTCTAAGCGGCCTAGGCCTAGATATCCGCACACTATGGGCCCAGTCGTCTGCGGTGACCCCCCCCCGCTTCACCTGAACTTCCTTAACCCAGCGGCCATGGCTAAGTTGGCAAGTAATGTGGGCCTTGAACCTCTTCGTGTATTCACTCCGGGTGTTCTTGACTTGGACATCTTAAAGAACAACCGAGACAAGGTGACCGATCGCTTTTGGGGATCAATTATAGATACATCTGACGATGATGAACTAGCTCTTTGGCAGAAGTGTGTCATTGAAACAGGTCGCAGTTCACATATGTGGGCGGTACTTCGAAAGCCATAGATTAGTCAAGCATCTGTACGTCTGGAGGCTGAGCCCCGGAAACAATCTCGGAGGCGACCACTGACCAGAAGGGCTCTTCTGGAGTGCCTGGTCGCTTGATGTATTTCTCTACATATTGAGCATAAGCTTCTTCATTCACATTTAGGTTGAAGGGCGGTAGGTCGGGAGCATCCAAATCGATGATCGGCGTGGACAATTCTCGCGAAAATGCTCTGTTCCCATCCTGTATAAATGAGTCGAATTTAGCGGAGGACAGGATCACCAGTGGGCGTTGGAACACCGTTGCCAGTCCAATCGCTGTTGAGCATTCGGCAACAAAAATCGCGGTCGCGTAAGCAACAAGTTCTGCGGTTTTCCCAAAGAAAAGTGTGCGACCCCCGTACCACGCCTCCATCACCCCCGGAGCGGAGCGAGGGTGAGCAGCCACTACGACTTGGGTCCCGAGTCGCCTTTCAATTTCATCCAGCCCTCGGCAAATAATTTCACTATAGGTCTGTGCGGAGATAACACTCTCGCCGAAAAGGAGCAAATAATCTGGGTGCAATGGGCCCATCGAATCAATAAAAACAACCCTCGAAAGCGGCTGACGGCCAGATTTACGGATTGCCAACACTTGGTCATAGTCCAATGTATGAATATAAGTGACCTTCGTTGATTCGTTAGCAAAGATAGAACCGATACCGGACACCATGGTACTCGCCCAAATGTGGTCCAGCGGACGGATAGAACTGCGGAGATGCATTCGGCGTTGAACGGCAATCAATTGGAGTAACATGACGGAGGCCAGGTGCAGGGGGGTCTTTTTCCATTTGCGCGGATGAGAGAGGAGTCTGAACACTCTTCCAATTCGGCCGCTGACTAGGGGTGCGCATCTGCCCGGGAGGATCGGGGGGGGTGTTTGCCCAGAGGAGATTGACCCCAGCCGAGCAGGGGTTGCAGAAATTAAACGCAGCAGCTTGCGCGCTTGCCAAAGTTGCTCTCGTCGCAAGAGCCCGAACAGAATTACTGTGTGCTCGGCTGTCAGGGTGCTGCACAAATTAGAGAAGTGCTCAACACTCGAGCAGACGGTGATATTCACCCAATTGGGACTTTCGATGCCTAATCCACTGGCTGCAGGATGAACAAAATGCGAGAGGTCCCACACTTCAACCTGCAAGCCCGCGTCTTGGAGTTCGGTTAGTCCGAACCTCTTAGCATCCCTAACATCAAGCGGGTAAATAACTAGGTAAATGACTTTCAGGCCAGGCGTCTTCGTCAAGCCGAGACCCTATCCTTCCTTCCCGGGATTGTGATCTTACAACCTTCCAATCTTACCGATCTGCCATCGCCCACACAAGAATGACAGGGGACTCTTAAGATACGTGATTTGACGTATGTGTCCCGCACGGGTTCAGTATCAATCGACCGGAAGCCCGTGAAATGCCAATCCAAATACAAAACTCGGTACAGTAGACTTCGACCATGAAGCAGGAAACAAGTGCAGCGCTGGCACCTCCCCAATCCTACCGCGTTCCTTTTTCCGGAGTAGGTTACCGCTACTCCGCGGAAGACAAGGATGCAGTCATGCAAGCCATGGACTCGAGTGTCACTCTCACCCAGGGCTCAAATCAAGTCAAATTCGAGGAAAAGTTCGCTAGGTTTATTGGGGTTCCAGCGGCCTTCGCCACATCCTCAGCGGCAGCAGCATTCGAGCTTTCCGCAATATTGATGAACTTGAGTCCAGGTGACGAAGTTATCTGCCCGGCGCACACTTACTGCGCTTCTGCTTACCCATTTGCACGCCATGGAGTGCAAATGCGTTGGGCCGATATTAATCGAGATACTTTCGTCGTTTCCGTAGAAAGCGTAAAGTCTTTAATCAGCGAACGCACCAAAGCCATTATTGCAGTCCATCTGTATGGGCTACCGGCGGATCTTGATCAACTCCGCGAAGTCGCGAACCAGGCAAATGTCTTGCTGATTGAAGATTGCGCGCAGTCAATTGGAGCCAAATTCGGCGAAGCCGAGACCGGTTCTGTGGGAGACTTAGCCGTGTACAGTTTCCAGTCGCACAAGAATATCTCGACACTCGGAGAGGGCGGGATGCTTACAGTTCAAAATCCTGAATTGTCAAAACACGTTGCTGGCCTCAGACACAACGGCCATCGACCATTTGTTCGGTCCGACTCCCGCTACTGGTACCCGGCTATGAGCGATGTGGGATTCGACATAGAAGGAGTGTGGCCGCACAATTTTTGCATGGGGGAGCCTCAGGCCGCCATTGGAACCGTCTTACTTGATCATGTCGCTGAAATCAATTCCAAGCGTCGATCAAGATTCCTTTATTCCCAAGAAGCGCTTTCGGCTTACCCTGAACTGGTTTTTCAAACCATTCCCGATGGACGCACTTCTTCACACCACCTCCTACCATTTCGCTACGACGGCTACAACTACGGTGCCAATAATCACGATTTTATGGAGCGACTAGTGCAGCAACACCTCATACAACCAGCCACGCAGTATTACCCACTCAATCGGTACGAGTTGTTCGCTGCATCAGGAAACGGAGAAGCAGACGTGCCCAACACAGACGAGTTTTTCGACAACATGGTCTCGTTGCCATTCCACGTGTGGATGCCTGACTTGGACTTCAGGTACGTAGTCGAGTCAGTGGCTGAGACTGCCGAGCATCTCCGAGCTCATGGTGGTTCCTGGGCACGAAAGGCAACACAATGAGGTTTTTGGCTCATACGGAATGCTTCTTCGGCAAGTCCCGTTATGACGACTTACACTCTGCACTAGGTAACACCATCACGGGCACTGGAATCGCGTTAATTGACACGGCTGTCGTTGATTCAGCGGCAGTGCGTGATTTGCTTAGTCAAGTGGAGATTCATTTTGGAAACGCTATCCCTGTGTCGGCGGTCTCAGTGTTAAGTGAGCCAACTTACGACCAGCTAGATGACCTTGCCGCGCTAGTCCGCCAAAGTGACCCCTCGTTTATTTTGGCAATCGGTGGCGGAAGTCTTTTAGACCTTGCGAAAGGCGTTGCCGTACTCTTAGAAAATCCTGGGCTTGCTCGTGATTACCGAGGTATGGGGCTGGTGAAAAAGGAACTCCGCACCATGATTTGCGTACCAACCACGGCGGGAACAGGCTCTGAAGCCACCTGGACAGCATCTTTTATTGACGACCAAACTCGTATTAAGCTCGGAATTAATGGTCCAAATGTTTTCCCGAAGTACGCGCTTCTAGAGCCTGCACTGTTGGTCGGCTCCCCCCGGAAGGTGGCGCTTTCAGCAGGCTTGGATTCGTTGGTCCACGCGGTGGAGGCGGTCAGCAGCCCCCTTGCTACGCCACCCGCAACGGCGTTAGCTGTGAAGGCAGTGGCACTTATCACAAAACACCTGCCAGTCGCTCTTAACTCAGAGGAGGAAGATTCGTGGTCCGGAGTTCAGATGGGCGCCTATCTCGCCGGCCTAGCAATGCTAAATAGCCCGGGGGGTATTGCGAGTGGAGTTTCTTACCCCGTCGGCACACAGTTTCACGTGCCCCATGGGTTCGCAGGTGGAATTATTTTGCCATATGTCATAGATTTCAATACCACCCGCGGATATCGAGGATACGAGTTGCTCAACCCGGAGATGGGATCTAACAGGACATTCTATCAGCAGATCGAGGAACTATACGGAATCCTCAATGTTCCTCGAAACCTCTCCGAGTGGGGAGCTACAGGGGAACCTGCAATAAGAACCTTAAGAGAGTTGACTCTCAACCAGCGATCAGGATCATTCAATTATAACCCAATACCATTTGATGAAGCGGACCTGAACTCACTTTTACACCTGATATGTCAAGCGGACTGATCGCCGTAGTTCCCGCGCGCGCAGGATCTAAGCGGCTACCGGGAAAGAATTCGATCGAGGTCGCGGGTAAATCCCTCATCGCAAGGGCTGTATTTGCGGCACTTGGTTGCCAGGAAATCGACAGGGTTTTTGTGGACACAGATTCGCCGGCACTACGTGATATTGCTCGAGAGGCGGGCGCCGAGGTCCCGTATCTGCGACCGGCGCATCTGGCCGCAGATGATGCAACTACAGCCGCTACGATTCTGCATTTACTTGAGTATCTCAGAATCAAAGAGAACTATTCTCCAGAAGCAGTCGTTACTCTCCAGCCTACGAGTCCTCTGCGCTCCGCTTTGGATGTGAAGACCGTTGTGGCGAAATGGAAGGAGATCCCACAGCGCCCAGCCGCGAGCGTCTGTCGACCGCTTCAGTCTCCCCGAGATCTCCTCCTGCGTACACAATTTGGGGAGTGGATTCGCTTAGCACCTGATTGTGATTACACCGAAATCATGTTCGAGGATGGATCTGTTTATGTCACTCCGGTGAGCTACCTCCGTGAAAAATGCTTGATCTTTAGACCGGAAGACGGGGAAGTGGCTGAGATTCCGCCTCTTCACGGTATTGATGTAGATGAACCTTTCCAACTCGAGGTTGCTCGTGCCTTAGCGGCATGGACTACGCATTAGGCCCGTGATCCAGGAGCGTGCTGACGGCTTCACGCGCACGTTGCACATCAACGAGGCGTCTTTCAGAATCGACCACTGGTATTAAGAGGGTGCCACTCTCCGCAAACTCACGTGCCAGCTCTCTGCTACTCAGAATGCTTGTCGTGACCCGTACATGACCCGTCATGATTTGACCAACAAGAGTTTCCTTTAGAATTCCACGGCGCATCGCTCTGATGATGTCTCCCTCAGTGAGTATGCCCAAAACATGGTCATTTTCGTCTAAGACGATCACGCCACGATCAATGTCGACCCTTATTATGTCAATTGCCTCAGCCAAAGAACCCGTTGACAGTATCGAGGGGGGGGTATTCATTCGGTTCCTCCTAGTAAGTAATTTGCTTATTTAGCAGGCTGGAGTCTCGAGCCGTGGACTCCAGTAAATCAAGGATTCTTGGGCTCGACAGACCATCCCCATACGGATTATCGCGTGAAACTAACCGACTACGGAATATTGGTTGAAGAGCAAGTTCCAGGCCGGCCTGAATATCCTCTGATGTACCGGCTGGCACGTCAACAACGTTTTGGCCATGCAAACGCTGGCTTTGTCGCCTACCAATGTTCACCGCAGGGGTTCCAAATGATGGCGCCTCCAACAGGCCGCTACTTGAGTTTCCGATCAACAACTCACAATCTCGCATGAGTGCCAAATATTGATCACGCGGGAGGTTTGCGAAAGCTTGGTCTTGACCCCGAATGTTCGAAAGTATTTGAAACCGAACTTGACTCCCTCCAGCATCGTTGTTTGGTAGAATCCAGACTACCGGCAAGGTTTGCGCCTCAAGAACTTCAAAAGTGGCATCCACGTGTGCCTTGGTTTCTTCCATATCCTCGGTGACGGGATGAAAGCATGCAAGGATGAATTCACCAGGCGGGCGAACGCGGTTATACGAAAGATTATCTTCCTGGGGCAGCTCCATTTGGCGTATCTCATCAAGTTGAGGAGCACCAGTCAGGTGCACCCGCCACGATTGCTCGCCTGACTTAACCAAGCGTTGGACGGAATCCTGATTTGCCGCGAAATGAAGATGCACCAGCCGACCAATGGCGTGCCGTGCTACACCGTCAATGTTTCCGGAGCGTTCGCCAGCTTGTATGTGGGCGGTAGGTGTGTATGTGTAAGCGCAGGCCGTTGCCGCGGCCATCTGCTCTGCACGATCCCCCGCAAGGACAACCCAATCCGGTGCCTCTTGCATTAAAATATCGACGAAAGATATCTGCAGGAGCCCGATAGACTTGGCCATGGCCTCACGAGTCCCCCCTTCAAGAGAGTTCAGTACCCGGTAACCGACATCGTAGCCTTCTGCGACCACGTCTTCTACGAGAGAACCGTGACTCGATAGGAGCGCCATATTTGTTGCACAGATAGTGGCTTGGTGTCCCCGTCGTATAGCCTCCGTTATGACTGGGCGTATGTAACCCCACTCTCCACGCGAGCCAAGCAGGAAAAGGAGGCGCAAAGGACGGGGCTTGATTGCAACGTCACTCACTACGAGAAGTCCAACTCGCTAAGTAAGCTGTTTTTACTCACGGAGCGTGTAAGTGAGCGTCCATAGAACTCCGCTATCTTGAAGGACGGGACTCCCGTGCCAGGGCGTTTCCCCCAGATATCTCCCTCTGTAACCACCGATCCGGCTTCAAGGGAACGAAGGTAGACCAGCGAACGCCGCGCCCAACTACGGATTGATATTTCGGAATCGTGAATGACTTTTTCAGCACCACTTGCATCATTCAAAATGTCTGCAGCCTCTACCAGATGTTTAAGTTCATCAAAAGTGATACTCACGTCCGCATCCGGACCGGTCAGATTTGGGTCGATCGTTACATGTTTTTCAACCAACTTGGCACCCAGTGCAATTGCGCCAACTGCGGTGACAGTTCCTGGCATATGGTCAGAATGACCAATCCAAGCTCGAGGATACCTTTCAATCATTCGGGGTATGAATCCCAGAGCGATATCCGTCGCCGAAGGTGGATAGGCGCTTGTGCAGTTCATTAGGGCAAAAGGAATATCCAAATTACACATGAATTCGTAGACAAAATCGATTTCTTCAACATTAGACATCCCAGTTGAGAGAATCATTGGCTTACCGAAAGATGCGATGCGCTCGAGTGTTGGCGTGTCCGTGAATTCGCCGCTTCCTATCTTGTATGCAGGAAGGTTAATGGCCGCCTCTAGTTCCTTCGCAGCCACCCAAGAAAAAGGGGTGCATAAATAAGTAATGCCACATTCAGTCGCATACTCGAAAAGCTGTCGATGTTGATCGATAGTCAATGCATTCTGCTTCAGAAATTCGTATAGTGGAACAGCCATGTTTGAAGACATTGGGATGTCAGGCAGCATTTCTTCGTCAGGAAGGTGGTGCTGGAATTTGATTGCGTCAGCACCAGCATGCTGGGCCGCAGTAATCATTGCCATTGCTCGGTCCATGTCTCCATAATGCGCATCAGCGCCCTCTGCAATCACGAAAGAAGGGGCCGGCCCATTGAGCCGAGCAACTAAATCTAAAGCCTTGGTAAGCATTTCTCTAGTGTAACGACCACCAGAATTGACAGACGGGTCTGCCCAGAGTTGCATGTGAGGAATTGCCGCCCCCGACCCTCGATTGTGGGAGCCATTCTTATCCAACTTAAAGTTTAGGTCGGTCCTTTCTAACCACATCCATAGTATTTCCACACTTCTCGCCAAACAGGTCCGGCATGAGCGATATTCATATTGCCTAGGCCACCCAGCTAGTCGCCTAAATCGTCAAAGCGACCGACTCTCCTACTGTGCGAAGATTAACTGTAGAGGCTGACCCTTCGTCAGAGTGATGCAAAATAGGCTGATGCGCGCCGAGGGGAGCCCTAGCGCTAGTGAAAGTAATAGTCGCGGTAACAGCAGAGGCAACGAGGAAGTGGGAGTTTCGGGAATCAACGCCTTTGTAATTGCTCATAATGATAACTAAAGCCCAAATGATTCCTACTGTCGTGATGGACATTTCGAGCACCCATCAACACTGACATCGGTGGCAATAACGATTGCTTGAGAGTAGGCGCAGTGATTGGCTCGAACTTCACAGTGGACCACCTGCGGGTACGAGAATTCCACCAGGGTCCGGCCCCGCGGCGCTGACACTTCCGATTTCCAGATCCCTGTATCGTCGCCGAGGGCTTTAACCAACTCAGTAACCTTTGTGCTGCTCACCAGTGCAAACACGGTTCCAGGATCATTGCGAGCAATGTCTAACGAATCCTGCCCCCGAGTTCAAGCAAGGTCGGGAAAATCGACCCCGCGTGTACTTTGGGGATTCGAAGACCCAAAATTACTAGCCGCCGTTGTCAACGTCCGCGCCATTGAGCCGTCACGGATCCCCGCATGAGAGCCATTACGTACCCAAAACTTAGCGCCGATCGCATGCCTTGTCCCTGCACGTCGATGAGCGCGCGATACGTGACTTGAGTGGCCAGTCGCACTCGATCACTAACACCGTCAACCTTCAGTGATTTCAATAATTCCAATAGGGCAGAACATTCCATAGTCAATCCGTGCGGCCGCTCTCGCGGGTTCATAGACTTTTCACCCAGACCCTTGCACCGTTGCCCCAGGCGGCGTCAACGCCGTCCCAGTCAAGCCCGAAAACTTACTACCACTCGGGACGCACTTGGTGAAAACTTCCGACTCCCTTGAAACACGATCTCACCAGTCGCACAGAGACAAGGTTTCCAAGAACCTTGACATGCGTCATGCAGTCTCTGGCTTATCTAGTAAGGGCCCCGGCTATTCTCAGACCTATGAGTGCGTGTGCCCGAGAATGCATGGGGTCCTGCCACCAGGGAAAACCGTAAACTGTAATCTCCTCGCATGATGTTCCGTCGGTATGGGCGGTATTTTAGGAGCGCTGTCAGACTAGGATTGGCAGGCAACTTAGAGGTCTCATGGCGTATGCCGAAGCCTGTCGAATTAGTAATTTGGGACGAAACCGGGTCGCCCTTGCTACTCGATGCGCTTAACCCTCCCTCACACTACATCCTCCGTGTTAGAAACTATCCTGTCCACCTTCACCCTTTAATCGTTTGGGAGACCTTGATCAGTGGACTCACCAGGGAAAATACGCACTATGGAATTGTCATTAAACATTGCCGACCAAATGCGGTCGTTACTTTCATTGACAATAGCGCCAGGTTTCACAGGTTGGCATCTAAGTTTCCTGATGTTCGGTTCATCGCGATCCAAAATGGTGTGCGTCTTCCCAACCTTCTAGGTGCTCCAGCCCCTATTGGTCCCCCCGCATCTTATGAATCGGAATACTTGTGTTTCGGTCGGAATGACATTGATAATTTCCATGCAATGGGCTACCGTTTTAGGCGAATAAAAGCCATGGGTTCGATAAAAAACTCCCTCTTTGCCCAGTATCTTCTTGATTCGATGGAAGGGCCGCGTGTGAAAGATCAATACGACATCGTATTGATTTCGCAGTTCAGGACTGCGCTTTTAACGTCGGCCCCGAGTCAAGGCCTCGTGGAATATGAAAAGACTGTGCGCTTATTGCATTCTTACCTTGAGTCGCACGTTGGATTAAGAGTCAGCGTCGCGATGTTTACCGCTAGCGATGACCCGAATCACGATGCGGAGGTGCTCTTCCATCAAGAGCGACTCGGGAGTCTGGCGACCCTAACTCCAATGTCCGAAGATTGGATGTTGAGTTACCACCTCACGGAACAATCCAAGGTCGTTGTGTCTGCTTATTCGACACTCGCTATTGAGAGTCTTGCTAGAGGACGGAAGGCTCTCATGTGCAGCAGTCTCTACTCTGAAAAATTCTTGGATCAACCATTTACCCCAGATTGGACCCTCCTGCGCATGGATCAAGAAACATTTGATGAGGCCGCTACAAAACTATTAGCCATGCCCAGAGAAGACTTCCTTTTAAGGAACAGCAAATCAATAAATTACGTCATGATTTCCCCTCGTGAAAATTCCACTTCAGAATTCATCAAAGAAGTTTTTGATCAGCGCCCGGTTCACTAGTGCCCCAGTCCGGCACGCGGAAGTTCCCCAGCGTAATGTATTTTTCTTTTCCCAGTCATATTTGGTCCTCATTACAGCGTTTAGGGGTTCCGGCCAGGCCCAAGCCAGACGAATGCTAGGCAATCGAAGCATCGGCTACAAATGTGGCCTAGGAAAATGGAGAAAACCTGCCAACTACCGACGTGGCGGAAGTGGAGGAACCTAGTCTCTCAATTCTTGCTTGGAGAAATTTTGCATCAGTGCGCGCATGCGAAATCAGAGGCAGATTCGCTCGGATTTTGATAGCCATGACTCCAGCATCCCTCATAGGTTTTGCCCGTCAAATATTGCAGGCCCCCGCGCAAATGTGGCCGCAAGTCGATCACGAACTATTCATGGGTAACGAGCCATCTACCATTGCCAGGCGGTAAATCAAACCCGCTAGTAACTACGTCGGGTGGGAGGGAAAACTCCCAAGCCTTTGTCCACACAAAACTTCATCCTCCTGAAAGAGGATGTTGCAGAAACTGTGGGTATGGAGCCTTGGGACGAGTGAGAGGTGCTTAGGTGTTTTGGCGCGGCCAAAGGCCAATTTGCCGGAATTCCATCGTGCATGCGTGGAAGGCGTCGCCACGTGCAATGCCCAGGTACGACAGGAACTGCTCTTGCCCTGTGGGATGGCAATTGACCCGTACTTGGTACTAGTTCGCTCAAGAATCACGTTGCGGGGTTTCGCGGGAACAGCGGCGGGACTGTTACTGTACAAATCGAGTAGTCTTCGCAGGACAAGAGACCAGGTCGAAGGGCCTCCATGGTTCTGTAAGGGTGGCACAGTGGCTCATCGCGAATCGAAACTTACAGGTGAATTTTTCCGGACACGGAACTTGACCGACATAATCACTAGGTGGGTTCACGCGCAAGCCGTTCGTAACAACGAGTACCTTCGCGATCAGGCAGCTTTGAATCACATCATCGAGGGTATCCTTTTTGATGTCACTGGGATGGATTTCGATAGCGGCAGCCTGTTCATTGACGACGATGTGATCGAATGGGCAAATGACCTGGATATCGATTTCAACCGGTCATGGAGGTACAAAAAAAATGGTCAGCTCGCGATCCAAGTCGAAAAAATCATCTAGTGCCCCACTATGGTCAACACTGGTGTCATGAGACGAGGGGAACATTGGCCTGACCAACTCAAGGACGGCAATGGTAAATGATCGATTCAATTTTCGCACCCTGCAAAGAAACCCACCAGTGGGGCGATTGCAAGCAATGGTCAACACCGATGTGTGTGCGATATGCAGGGGACGCAACCGCACCGCCTGATCGCCTCAGGCATCCTCACCCCTACGAAACAACTCGACCGCAATCAGTAGGAACTCACCCCGCACGCCGCTGAAATACCTGGAACCCTAGAAGCCGCATAACCCACGACGCAACCAAGCCCAGGCACCCCAGCATAAGACCAACGGAACGCCCAACAAAGTGACTGAGGGGCATCCCTGGGTTCACGGGAATAATCAAGTGAGTAGCGTGGCTACCGATCTGGCCTAATTCACCGGCAGCGCCATGAGAGACGCTGAACTTTGTCCCTCTCCACTGCTAAAGGGCGTGGGCTGGTTATCCTTTGGGAGATAGAAGTGTGTTAAGACAGAGATTCCAGATCGGAGGAGGTGGTTTGGCTGAGCACTCTGGCACTCATTCCTGCCCGAGCAGGATCAAAGGGAATTCTTGGCAAGAACAAAAGATTGATGTGTCGCCAGCCGCTAATTTCTTGGACTATTGCCGCTGCGCAAGCAGCTAGTAGCGTTGACGAGATAGTGGTAAGCACTGATGATGAAGAAATCGCAGGCATTGCTATGAGCATGGGAATTAGCGTGCCATTCTTGCGCCCTCCAAAACTGGCGAAAGATGACACACCCGGTATTGAGCCGGTTTTGCACGCACTTTCACTTGTGAAGGATTTCGACTCAGTGGTCATGCTGCAACCCACATCTCCGTTGAGAACCTCTGCCGACATCGATGCCATCGTCGAATTGGCGAGGGTTCGGCAAGCCAGCTCGGTAGTTTCTGTCTGCGAGACCAAGGAGCCGATTCAGTGGGACTTCGCGATCCAAGCAGGTGGAAATCTCAAACCGTTATTCGACGGTGATCCAATTCGGCGACGCCAAGATGCCCGAACGACTTACACGCTCAACGGAGCCTTGTATTACTTCGAGGTGCCATGGTTCCTCGAACAAAAAAAATTCCTCGATGATGAAACGCTGGGGTTTATCATGCCGCCTGAGCGCAGTATTGACATCGACACCGACTTTGACTGGCTGGTTGCTGAATTCCTTCTAAGTAGAACGGTGTAGCGGAATGCCTCAAAAGATTCTCGTGACCGGTGCTGACGGCTTTATTGGATCCCATCTCGTCGAGTATCTAGTCCGCCAGGGTCACGAAGTTCGAGCATTCGTACTTTATAACTCTTTCAATTCCTGGGGCTGGCTCGATTCCTTCGAGGCTGACACCGTGGGGCAGTTTGAAGTCTTCGCGGGCGACATTCGGGATCCCCATGGAGTTCGAGCCGCTATGCAAGATTGCGACGTTGTTCTGCATCTTGCTGCGCTCATCGGTATTCCCTATTCCTACCACTCACCGGATACCTATGTCGATACGAATATCAAGGGCACCCTGAACGTGCTTCAAGCAGGGCGGGATCTTGGAGTGGATCAGATCATTCATACATCCACCAGTGAGGTGTATGGGACGGCGCAGTATGTTCCCATCACCGAACTACATCCATTAGAGGGACAGTCTCCCTACTCGGCTAGCAAGATCGGTGCCGATCAGATGGCTCTCGCCTTCCACCGATCCTTCGGCACGCCTGTAACAATCATGCGACCTTTCAATACTTATGGTCCTCGACAGTCAGCCCGGGCGGTAATCCCCACAGTCATAACTCAGTTAGCAGTTGAGGAAGGCCCAATTCGACTGGGGTCGGTCCACCCTACCCGCGACTTCAGCTACGTCAGTGACACCGTAAGGGGTTTTGTGTCCGCGATCGGAAGTGAACGCTCATTTGGCGAGGTGGTCAATCTTGGGAGTGGTTTTGAGGTGTCCATCGAAACTACAGTCCAATTGATTGAGGAAATTATGGGGGTGACAACTGACGTGCAAACACACGAAGACCGAGTGCGACCACCATTGAGTGAAGTGGACAGGCTCTGGGCCGACACAAGCAAAGCGAAAGAACTCCTAGGGTGGCAGCCTTTCTACGGAGGGCTTGACGGGTTCAGACGCGGACTGGAGGAAACTATTGCGTGGTTTAGTGAGCCTGAAAACCTTGTGCGGTACAAGTCCGACGTCTACAACGTATGAACGCCTTGCCCGCAACAATTGTTGCCGCGCTCGCCAATGTCTTGGGGGACGGGCCCGTCCCCCTGCATGAGCCTCACTTCGATGGCAATGAGAGCCGTTATCTTTCTAATTGTGTGGCGTCCACCTACGTTTCCTCGGTCGGCGCTTACGTGGACAGGTTCGAAGCCGAACTGGCCGCGTTCACCGGCGCAAAGCATGCAGTTGCAACCGTTAATGGAACTTCGGCACTTCACATCGCACTACTCCTAGCCGGTGTGCAACCTGGTGATGAAGTCCTTGTTCCGGCGCTGAGTTTCGTCGCTACGGCGAACGCGGTCCGTTACTGCGGTGCGACACCACATTTTCTTGACAGTCAAGAGTCCACGCTCGGCCTGGATCCAACAGCGATGCGTTCCTGGCTCGCTGAAATCTCCACGATGAAGTCTGGGGAGTGCGTGAATCGGGTCACGGGAAAGCGTATTTCAGCAGTAGTCCCGATGCACGGTTTCGGGCATCCGTGCGACGTGGTTGGTGTTATGGAAGTGGCGGCGGAATACGGATTGCCGGTTGTCGAAGATGCGGCGGAGTCTCTTGGCAGCCTTGTGAATGGACAGCACACCGGCACATTCGGACTCCTGGGGACGCTCAGCTTCAATGGGAACAAGATTATTACCACCGGTGGCGGCGGTGCCATTTTGACGAATGACGCGCACTTAGCGCAACGGGCAAAGCATTTGACCACGACCGCCAAAGTCCTCCATAGGTGGGAGTACACCCACGATGAAGTCGGATACAACTACCGAATGCCCAATATCAACGCCGCCTTGGGCTGCGCTCAACTCGAGCAAATCGACTCTTTCATTGCTTCGAAGCGGCGACTCTACGAGAGCTACCTCGAGGCACTGGGACAAGTAGATGGAGTCACACTCCTCCAGGAACCACCAGGCACGCGAAGCAACTATTGGCTTCAAACTCTTCTCCTCGACACGGATCAAGCAGATCAACGTGATGAAGTCTTGAAGGCCCTGAACGATAATGGGTTCATGGCCCGACCGGCGTGGACGCTCTTGTCCTCACTAAAACCCTTCCACAGTTGTCCCAGCGCGCCTCTAACCGGGGCCAAGCTGCTCGAGCAGAGAATTATTAATGTCCCCAGCAGTGCAGGCCTGTCATGAGACCGATTCTTCTTGTCGGCGGCGGCGGTCATTGCCATGCTTGTATCGACGTAATTGAGGTTGAAGGCGCGTATTGTATCCAAGGTGTTGTCGGGCAATCTGGTGGGCCACCTGTCCAGATTCTCGGCTATCCCGTTGTGGGCATAGACGCTGACCTTGCTCACCTACTGGAATCGACTCCGTCGGCGTTGGTAACCATCGGTCAGATAAAGAGCCCCACCGCCCGCATGGTTCTGCACGATCTACTGGTGAAGTTGGGTGCTGACTTGCCCGTGATCATTTCGCCATCG
>JAPKAV010000089.1 GCA_028825115.1 Candidatus Nanopelagicales bacterium
GCGAAGTAATACCGCCGACCCCGGTCGCGATCACGGTGCCCAGTCGTTCAAGGTCCACGGTTGGCGAGCCGGCATCTTCCCATGCTTCCCGCGCGGCAATCAGCGCTGATTGCTGGGACCGATCCATCCGACGTGTTTCGTGTTTTTCCAAAATGGTACCTGGCTCAACCGCCAAAAGCCCGGCAATTTTTGCGTGCTGATCGGCAACCCAGGTCTGATCAATCACGCTGATTCCCGGTCGTCCGCCTAGGATCGCTGCCCAGTTAGATTCGACGTCGCCACCCACCGGCGTGGTCATCCCCATGCCGGTTATTACAACTTCGCTGGACATGTAATCCTCCGATTGCGTGTGATTTTCGTGCGTGAGCGGGTGCCAGTCTCATCAAGGTGTTTCACGTTAATGAGACTGGCCACACCGCGTGGTTGATCCGAGCCACTGACTTCTAAGAGCTGGTTTTAGGAGTTGGCTTCGATGTAGGCCACTGCGTCGCCGACGGTAACAAGATCTTTTGCAGCGGCGTCAGGGATCTTTACTCCCCACTTGTCCTCGGCTGCCATAACAACCTCAACCATCGAGAGTGAATCAACATC
Organism: Candidatus Nanopelagicales bacterium; assembly: GCA_028825115.1. Taxonomy (GTDB): domain Bacteria; phylum Actinomycetota; class Actinomycetes; order S36-B12; family S36-B12; genus UBA4592. The sequence goes on from JAPKAV010000089.1 coordinate 592, forward strand.
GAGGTCGTTAACAAATGACTTTTCCATCGTGATTTGCTCGACCGGAACACCGGCAACTTCGTTGACAATTACTGCCAGACCGCTTAATACTTCTTCTTGGCTCATTTGGTGCCTTTCATCTTGGTGTGTTGTTATCCCGCACTATTATTCTGCGGAAACTTAAGGGAGCGTAACGACCTGCGCGGCGTGGACCAGACCTGAGCCAAACCCAATGAGTAGCGCGGTGTCACCTGGTTTGGCTTCACCACTTTGCAGCATTGCATCCATGGCGAGGGGGATCGAGGCGGCGGAAGTATTACCCGATGTCACGATGTCGCGGGCAATCTTAACCCTCTCGGGCAGGTCCAGGGCCCGGACCAGGGCGTCGGTGATTCGGTTATTCGCCTGGTGGGGGATGAACACGTCAAGGTCGGCTGCGGTGATGCCGGCAATGTCGAGTGCTTCCTTGGTCGTTTTTGGCATTTCTCCCACGGCCCAGCGGAAAACTTGCTGACCGGCCATTACGGCGGTGGGGTAGTCCGGGTAGATGCCGTTACGAAAATCATTTAATGATGCGGTCATAGTGATGGCATCTTTTTGGCTGCCGTCGCCTCCCCACACGATGGGGCCAATTCCTGGGGTATCGGCGGGGCCAATCACGACGGCGCCGGCACCGTCAGCAAAAATGAATGAGGTTCCACGATCGTGTTTATTGACAACGTCGGTGAGACGCTCAACACCAATCACGAGAATGTATTTGGCGCTGCCCCCGCGAATAATGTCTGCGGCCATGCCCACGCCGTAGCAAAACCCGGCGCAGGCTGCGGCAAAGTCAAATGCTGGTGCACCGCGAGCGCCGATGAGTTCGCCGACTTCGACGGACGCGGAGGGGAACGCATACGGGTGCGAGACGGTACCCACCATAATCAAACCAATCTCGCTTGGCGAGATCTTAGCCCGCGCGATAGCAATTTTTGCGGCCTCCGCAGCCATGAAGACAACGGACTCGCTCTCACCTGCCCAACGCCGTTCGGTGATTCCGGAGCGCTCCCGGATCCATTCATCGGTTGAGTCGATCAATTCACACACCTCAGCGTTGGTGACGATTCGCTTTGGGCGGTAGCTGCCCACAGAATAAATGCGAGCGTGCTTGGCGCCGGTGACACTATTAAGCGTGGGCATTGGGGCAGGTCCTTTCAGGCAGGTTGTTCGGTGGGATGCAGGCGAAGCAGCGGTGCACCCGGGGAAACCGGGTCGCCGTCCTGGACCAGCCATTCAATGACAACGCCGCCGTGCGGCGCGTGGATCGGAATTTGTTCACGCGAGGTCTTAATAGAGCCAATGTGCGCGTGGGGCTGAAGCGAATCTCCCTCGGCGAAAGTGACGTCCGCTGCCATAAAGATTCCCTTCGCGGGTGAAATCACCAGGCGCCAGGTGGGGCTGGTTTCAATTGTTGACTTCATCCCGTGTCTTTCAATCATTTTCCAGGCAGCGGGCAAGTCATCGGGCGTTTTAAGTGCCAGCGTGTCAACCCCGGGCATTGCACGTTTGGCCAGATTGGTGAGTGTCCCCGCAGGGGGAATTTCAATCATCGCGGTGATGCCAAGGTCCAGCATTGTTTCCATGCACAAGTCCCAGCGAACTGGCTGGGCCACTTGGGAAACAAGTCGACGGACCACGGCGCGACCGTCATGGACAACTTGGCCGTCAGTATTGGAGATCAATCGAATTCGGGGATCGTGGGTGCTCATGGCATTGCCGATTCGGCCCAGGGTGGACTGTGCGCTTGCCATGTGTTCGGTGTGAAATGCGCCGGCAACTTCAAGGGCCCGCACGCGGGCACCAGCAGGGGCAACAAAGTTTTCGATTTGGGCGAGAGTGCCGGCCACCACAATTTGCCCGGCGCCATTAATGTTTGCCGGCGTGAGTCCGACCGCTGCGGCTGCGGCAATTACTTCTTCTTGGTCGCCGCCGAGAACCGCTGCCATACCGGTTGCCGCCGCCACAGCTGCCGTAGCCATTGCGTTACCGCGTTCGCGAACAAAAACCATGGCTTGCTCGGCGGTGAGGACCCCGGCGCCAACAGCCGCGGTGATCTCGCCGACAGAGTGGCCGGCGCCCGCACCGATTGAAGCGAATGCGGCGGAAGGGTGCGGGAACAAGCTGAGCAGGGTCACCAGCCCTGCACCAACGATCAGCGGTTGGGCGATAGCCGTGTCCCGAATCGTGTCCGCATCTGAGGTGGTGCCGTGGGCCAGCAGGTCCACCCCGCTCACCAGCGAGAGCCATTCAATGCGTTCAGCCACCCCGGGGACATCGAGCCAAGGGGCGAGGAATCCGGGGGACTGGGCGCCCTGACCGGGCGCGACAACTACAAGCACAGGCCCACCTTTCCGTAGATATCCGCTAACTCCGGCGCCATAGACGCCAAGATTTTCCGGTATTTCTTGTAGGAAACCTACAATAACGGCTGCGGAAGGCATTTACCTGGCGTAGTTGATTCGCCCCAGGACTAGTGCCAAGCGGACCGTAAAAGCGTCCCGAGGGTCGGTCAAGTCGTACCCGGTCAGCTCGGTGATCCCTTTGATTCGGTACCGGACCGTATTTGCGTGCACAAATAGGGTTCGCGCAGTTGCCTCAAGGGATTGCCCGTTTTCCAGGTAGCCTTCGGCCGTATCCCGCAGGCTCGGATCCAGATCCAAGGGCTCAAAAATATTTTCGATGATCTGCTGGCGGGCAATAGCCTCTCCCATGAGTGCTCGCTCGGCCAAAAGTTCCCACGCAAACACCGGTCGGGGGGCGTGCGGCCAGGCGCCCGCAGCGGCAACACCAGAAACGCAGGTTCGGGCAGCAACACCGAGTTCGGCGAGGCCGGTGACCGATTCGGTGACGATCACGGGGCCGGCTCCGAAGTAGGGGGTCATTAGCCGGTGAGAAGAGTGCGGATCAAGCCCTGCCCCGCCAATAATTACCAACATCACCGGACCGTGGATTCCAGTAAGTAAATCCAGGCTGTGGCTTCGGGCGGCACGGCGCATCACGGAAAGTGATTCTTGGTTGTCTGAGGCGGGTGGTGAACCAGCAAGAACAAGTGCTGGCCGATCCTGGGACCAACCCAATGCAGCAATGCGGCTCAGAATTTCACTGTCGACATCACTTCGAATCAGGGCGTCGAGAATTAGCGCTTCAAGGCGCGCGTCCCAAGCGCCACGAGCTTCGGCTGCTCGCGCATATACTTCGGCCGCGCTAAATGCGACCTCGCGGGAATACTGTAAAGTGGCAATCCGCGCGTGGGCCAAGTCTTCATTTTCGAGAAAGGTATCGAGTTGAGATTCCACCGCATCAATCGTGGTGCGAACAAGTTCAACAGTTTGTTCAAGTGAAATGACACTCGCTAATTCGCGCGGTGCAGCGCCAAATACATCAGCCGAGAGTTTGGGAACACTGGCGTCTGAGGATTTAGCCCAGTCGGAATACCAACCCATGAATGCGCCAATCCCCGCTTGGGCGACAACGGCGACCCAGGCGCGTTGGTCTGCACTGAGTTCCCGATACCAGGGAAAAACTTCCATTCGCTTAACAGCCAGGGTGCCAAGATCACCCGAGGCAGCCCGCATGCGTGTGATCAGCGAATCAAGATTTTCCGAGTTGGGCATCAGTTCCCGCTAGCCTGTTGAGACGCCAATGAGTGAACCGACCGCGTAGGTGATCGTTGCTGCACCAACCCCCCACGACAATTGCCGTGTGGCACTGAAGACGATTCCGCGGCCAGATAATCTTCCGACCACGCCACCCACAACACACAGAGCGATAATCGCAGCAGCAATTGCGGTAAGGAATGCGGCAGATCCTTCAAGGAAGGTGTAGGGAAGCACTGCGACACTGGCACCGATCGCAAATGCAATGAAGCTTGATACTGCTACCTTGACCGGGGATCCGAGTTGATCAGGATCTAGGCCAAGTTCTTCACGCGCCAACGTGTCCAAGGCAGTTTTAGGATCGGACATTATCTTGTCCGAAACTGACTTGGCCAAAGCCTTATCCAATCCTTTTGCCCGGTAAATTAGCTCAAGTTCTTTTGCCTCTTCCTCTGGTTTGTCTCTCAGTTCAATGGCTTCCATTTCAATTTCGCGTCGGAAAAGATCGCGTTGACTGGCAACGCTGACGTACTCACCCGCAGCCATAGAAAATGATCCAGCGAGTAGTCCTGCTAAACCAGCGAACAACACCGTGCTGTTGTCGAGGGACCCGTTTAGACTTGCTCCGGCAAAGCCCATGACCAAAGCCGTATTGGACACCAGCCCGTCAGAGATGCCGAAGACGGCCGCACGAATCGAGCCAGAGCGATCAACCCGGTGCCAAGGCTCTCCACCTTTTGGCACCGCGGCGACGCGCGAGGTAATAGTGGGGATAGCCGCACCCAGAATCATGCTGCGGAACACCTTAGCGTGTTCGCGTTCGTCTTCGGACATTGAATCAAGTGCCTCAGGTTCCTCGTCATACGTGCCGGCGTCGGCGCCTTCATTTTGTTCCAAGGCTCCAAGGACGCTGTTAAGGCCGGTTGCCCGCGCGGTGTTGACGAGTCGTTGATCTGCGGGGTCAAGTTCGGTCGGCGCAGCGGGAATGTCCACGCCGTTTTCGGAGAGTTTTTCCAGCCAATGTTCGGCGTGGGCGTCTTCAATGTCGGCGAGTTCGATTAACGCGTTAGCTCGATCCCCGGTTATGGTTTCGGCCAGTGCGCGGTACAATAATGCAGCTTGGCGTTCGGCCTCGAGGTAGCGCAGAAACCGCTTGGGATCCTTACTCAAGTTCAGCCCGAACCTTCCGTGTTTCCTGCGTCGGCTGCCGCAGGATCGAGTAGTTGATACTTGTTAATGGCTCGAGCGATGATGGGCTTCTCAACTTTACCTAATCGAGCAAGAGCAGCCAGAGTTTGAACCGCGATGGATTCTGCGTCAACAAGGAAATGTCGGCGTAGTGCGCCACGCGTGTCCGAGAGCCCCCAACCATCTGTACCCAAAC
>JAPKAV010000090.1 GCA_028825115.1 Candidatus Nanopelagicales bacterium
TTGATTATGCGGTGAATAAACCCCAGCGGATCAGGAAGTCAGTAAGCAGTTCGTGATCTTTTTGCTGTGCTGCTTCTTCTGTTGAGCCGTCTGGTTTGCACACTACGGACAACGGAACTATGACCCAGATTGTTCCGTGACAACGCCGGTCATTTTGCTTTTCCCCACAACCGCAGGGGCTTTTTCTGCGGTTACCTGATCGAGCTGGGGATTTCTAGGTCGTTGATAGCCATTCGGCAGGCCTCGTTTCCACGCGTGTCGTAGCGGGCTGTTGACATGATGGATTTATGGCCAATGATCCGTGCGACCAGAGAAATATCATGACCGGCTGCCAATAGTTGGGTCACCGCATATCGGCGAAGGTCGTGGGGAGTGAGCCAGGGGACTTGCGCAATTTTTGCTCGGTCGGTCACGATCGTCCAAACTTGGTGGGAACTCATAACTTGCTCAGTAATTGGCCTGCAGGTACGAGACAACGGTGGGAACAGCATTCCCGGGTCGTTTCCGCGCGTGTGCATCCATTGAAGAATCACGCTGATGGCTTGTGAGTGCATCCATGCTTTTCTAGGGATCCCCATCTTGGTGGTGGGTTGGAACAAGCGTTTTATGACAAATTGCTGGATCGTCCCTGAGGGTTAGGCTTCATACACGTTTTCGTAGCGACTATCAAAGTGAATAGATTTCTGACCAACAACAAGTTGTTTAAATTAAGGAGCATTATGAAAAGCACGACTGTCGTACTTATGGCTGCTTTAGGGTTGACCCTTACCGGGATTGTGGGATGCGCGGCTGGCGAAAATTCTGAATTGGCCTCTGATCCGGCCGTGGCCTCTGATCCTGCCGTGGCCTCTGATCCTGCCGTGGCCTCTGATCCGGCCGTGGCCTCTGATCCGGCCATCACTGTGGAAACAGTCGCCGAACATGCCACCAGTGGTGATTGTTGGACAATTATCAATGGCAATGTCTACGACCTCACCCAATGGATCAGCGGGCACCCCGGCGGCAGCGGTCCCATCGAGTCAATGTGCGGAGTTGATGCAACTACAGCGTTTACTAATCAACATAACGGTCAGGGAGCGCCTGAGGAGAAACTTGCGAGCTTCAAAATAGGAATTCTCGGTTAAAAATTAACGCTAAAAGTCCTGCGAGCGATTCCCCAAGTTGTAAACGCTGTCAATGAGGCTTGACAATAATTCTCCCTGGGTCAACCAATCAAGTATCCACACAGAATTTGGCCGTGACTTGGGAGGCCCCCAATTCGTGGCGGTATGGGCATGGCAAGTGGGTCGTCAAAAACCTTCGTATTCTTCGAGGGAGAACGTAAGCTAGTAGTGGATGTTTTTTGCTGCTCTTGTCTTAGGCATTACAGCTTGTCGCAGCTCCGAATCTGGCGAAAAACTCCTGAAAAAACGACATTGACCCAAGGAATGTGTAGCGGGAATGCCATATAAGTTTGATGGTCCCAAACCTATTACCAAATGGCAGCGTCCTGACTGGTCGGTTTGGGGTCTGGGACAGCATTCATCGTTGACTTGCCAGACGCTAGTTACGCGGTCTTCGAGTTCATCCCAACACCTCAGACACATGGACAAGGTCGCGGCAGCCTGCGTAAAGTAATTTGGTCTTCTGCGCGACACCATTTTGTTTAAAAAGCCCTAAGCCAAAGCCTTCTGCAGCGCAGAAATACGTCTTGACCAGATTCGCTGACTGAGTTCAGCATCTGGGGCAATGATTTCGGAGGCGTGGTAGGCGCCCTGATAAACATGCATTTCGACCGGCACTTTTGCATCTTTTAGTCTACTCACAAACTCTATACTTTCATCCAAAAATATATCCTGATCGCCCACGTCGATGAATGTTTGCGGCATTCCAGTGAGGTCGCGTGCTCGGGTAGGGGCTGAGTACTGGTCGGCTGGTTGACCACCGAGGTACCACTCCCAGGCCTCAATATTGCCTGCGCGATCCCAAATCCCGATGTCGACGATTGCATGGCTGGACGGCGTAACGTTGCGATCGTCGATCATCGGGTAGGGAGCCATCAAGAAGTGAATTTTTGGCCCACCTCGCTCGTGGGAAACCAAGCAAATGGCGATCGCAAGCCCACCTCCGGCGCTGCCACCGTAGACCGTCAGATGATTGACGGGGTTGATCCCAAGTTCGTCAGTGTGGCTGGCCATCCACTTGAGCCCGGCGTAGCAATCCTCAATTGCTGCAGGCGCAGGATGTTCGGGAGCGAGACGGTAATCGACGGAAACAATGACAGCCCCAAGCGTTTCACATAACATAAGGGCGGTGCCGTGGCCAGTGTCAAGAGTGCCGAGAACCATGCCGCCACCGTGAATAAACAGAATTCCTGGCCGTGGGCTGGTCACGTTCGCCGGGTAGTAAATGCGCACCCATAAATCAGGGCCACCTTCAGGAGCAGAAACACTCTGGTCCTCAAAGTAAACGTTTTTATTGGCTGGGAGGTCTGCCATCCTGACCGCGAGCATGTCATTTAGTGTCAAACGGCGGGCATGAATGTCAGAGATGGCGTTGAAACCACCTGGCAGTGCCTTGTAAAGGGTAGCAAGGGGTTCGAGGGACTCTTGGTCAATATTTTCGTGCTGCGGCATAATTCCTCCCGTGACGGTGGCGGTGGCGGTGGCATTAAAGATAGGTTTCGAAGTATCCCATCAATCGTCAAGAGCAAAGGAAGATTTGTCGGTCCCTCGCCGTTGCGGAGCAAAAAGCTTTGCCAGTATTCGAGAGGGTGACATCGGATAGTTGTCCCAGGAGATTCACCCCCTAAGTCCCACAGATTCGACACAACAAGATGAGTAAGTAAGTCCACTGTGCAGAGACGAGGACAGTTCCCAATGGTCAATCCATTCCATCGCGTTCGGAATGCGCTCCAACACGGCCCGTAATCCACTCGTGCCCGAACAGGAGATAGCCTTGAAGAAACCCTGCCGTCATGGATACCGAAGATTTAGGGAATGAACTCATGACTGCGACAGAGCAAGGCTGGCTCTTTGAGTACAAGCAAAATACAGTCGTGAAATAGGCACAAAAGCAAGGCACGAACAAGACCACCCCCCCCCCACAGGTTTCTGACAGTTTCATGTGAACGGAATGCGCACATGACTCAACAACACCACATAGACCCATGAGGGACCACACAGACACCCCGACAAACTGCGTATGACTCTGTAAGACCAGAAAGACCCAGTTGACTGTTGCGCTTCCTTCTGAAAATCGGAAGGTCGACGGTTCAATCCCGTCCCTGGCCACTTTTCACCTCACTCTGTTCACAGATAAAATTATTGCCAAATAACAGTTTCTGTTCACCGTGGGTTCTTTTAAGAGGGGCTGGGCACCGTCAAAATAGGTAATAGGATCCGTACGTTTGTTATAGTCTTTCGATAGAAATAATAAGTGTAAAACAGACATCGTGTAGTAATTGTGTCGTCTTTGTGTAGTAAACATGGTCGGAACACACGGCCGCTCCAGCAGGAACCTCGCGCCGTCTTAGGGACTGCTGGCAGTTGAGTTGACGCCTTCTAGTCCGGGACATGGGCCCGCGGCAGGTCTGGATAACCGTGGTGTCAGTTACGGCAAGGGTGATGAGATAATCCCTGTCATGCCTACATTAGACGTGTACTCACCTGATCCCGACCGATACGACGGGCGGATGACCTACCGGCGGACCGGCCAGAGTGGCTTGAAACTGCCCGCCATATCTCTTGGCTTCTGGCACAACTTTGGCGATGACAAGCCGATCGAGAAACAGCGAGCGATCATGCGCAAGTCGTTTGATCTGGGGGTAACGCACTTTGACCTGGCGAACAACTACGGCCCGCCCTACGGCTCCGCGGAGATCAACGCTGGTCGAATCCTACGCGAGGATTTTTCGGGGTTGCGCGATGAGCTCGTCATCTCATCCAAAGCTGGCTGGGATATGTGGCCTGGGCCCTACGGTGATCTTGGCTCGCGCAAACACATTCTCGCTAGCCTTGACCAAAGTTTGCAGCGGCTGGGCCTTGAATACGTCGACATTTTTTACCATCACCGGCCCGACCTGGAAACTCCTCTTGCTGAGTCCATGGGGGCCCTCGCTACCGCGGTACAGCAAGGAAAAGCACTCTACGTTGGTATCTCGTCATATTCGCCAGCACGCACCCTTGAAGCGGCTCGCATTCTGGGCGATCTCGGTGTGCCGCTTTTGATTCACCAGCCCTCCTATTCCATGTTGAACCGATGGATCGAAGATGGGTTGCTCGATGCACTCGCTGAAGTGGGTGCTGGTGCAATCACGTTCAGTCCGCTCGCGCAGGGCATGCTCACTGATCGGTACGTCGACGGCATCCCGGAAGGATCTCGGGCGACGCAAGGTAAGAGCCTGAATCCCAATTCCCTCGTCACGGGGGAGACCCTCGATCGGATCAAGGGTCTTGCGGCGATTGCCAAGGAACGCGGTCAGTCCCTTGCGCAGATGGCGATTGCTTGGACTTTGCGCGATCCTCGGGTCACTACCTCACTCGTCGGTGCCTCAAGTGCTGCGCAACTCGAAGATTCTGTCGGCGCAGTACGGAACCTCGACTTCAGCACCGCGGAAATCGCGGCCATCGATTCACTCGCCGTTGATACGCCCACGATTGACCTCTGGAGATCACAATCCCGCTTAGGATGATGTTCGGTACGGTCACACCGTGACAAATGCTCGGTTACGAATTGGTGTCATGGGTGTGGGATAGAAAATCCCCCACGGCTGATCCTGCTGATGCGGATCGACCAGGAACTCAAAGTGCTGGGTTGGAACAAGTGTTTTATGACAATTGCCGGATCGTCCCTGAGGGTTAGGCTTTCTACACGTTTTCGTAGCGACTATCAAAGTGAATAGATTTCTGACTAACAACAAGTTGTGTGAATCGCGGGATAATTATGAATTGATCTCTGCGCCTGCCGTGGCCTCTGATCTGGCCATCACTGTGGAAACAGTCGCCGAACATGCCACCAGTGGTGATTGTTGGACAATTATCAATGGCAATGTCTACGACCTCACCCAATGGATCAGCGGGCACCCCGGCGGCAGCGGTCCCATCGAGTCAATGTGCGGAGTTGATGCAACTACAGCGTTTACTAATCAACATAACGGTCAGGGAGCGCCTGAGGAGAAACTTGCGAGCTTCAAAATAGGAATTCTCGGTTAAAAATTAACGCTAAAAGTCCCGCGAGCGATTCCCCAAGTTGCAAACGTTGTCAATGAGGCTTGACAATAATTCTCTTGCGGAACAAACCCATCAAATACTCCAGCCCTCGCGCTCAATATCCCACATTTGATCATGTCCCAACCCGCAAATGCAGGAACAATCCGGGGTACTTCGTTCCACCGGGTACCGCGAGCGGGTTCCTATATCGCAGAGTTCTGGATGCTTCCGTCTGGCATCGTGGTGTTGCCGAAGGTAGCGACAGTTAGGTCCGCGTCGACTAGGTCCGCGCCTGCCAGGTCTGTGCCTGTTAGGTTCGCGCCCGTTAGGTTCGCGCCCGTTAGGTTCGCGCCCGTTAGGTTCGCGCCCGTTAGGTTCG
>JAPKAV010000020.1 GCA_028825115.1 Candidatus Nanopelagicales bacterium
GCGCCAGACAAGTTCGCGCCAGACAAGTTCGCGCCAGACAAGTTCGCGCCAGACAAGTTCGCGCCAGACAGGTTCGCGCCGGCCAGATCGGCAGATTTCAGATTTACGCCATCTAAGCTCACATCGTTGAGGTTTGCGCCAGGCCCGATCACATGACCGTGAACCCTCCGCTTGAACAGACCCATCAGTTACTCCTCTAATCACCCGTAGTTTCCCATATGTGCACGGTGTTTAGCTGTCATAATCGGGGCAATTCGGGTCGATCTGTTCAGCCTCATTGTGACCGAGTTCCTAGGTCGAAGTCTTGCTCACGCTTCCGTCCGGCATCGTGGTTTTGTGGAACTTCGCGCCATCTAGTTTCGCGCCGGTCAGATCGGCGCGGGTCAGGTCCGCTCCGGTCAAGTCCGCGCCCTTCAAATTCGCCTCTTCCAAGCCTGCGCCCTTAAGACTTGCAAACCTCAAACTCGCGCCCTTCAAGTTCGCGCCCTTTAGATGCGCTTCACGTAAGGTCGCCATGGAGACCTTCGCTCCAGTCAGGTCTGCTCCAGTTAGGTCCGCACTATCCAAATCCGCGCTGGTTAAATCCACGTCGGTCAAGTCCGCGTCGGTTAAGTCCGCGCCCTTTAAACTTGCGTACACCAGCTTCGAGTTAGTCAAGTTTGCATTTGTCAGATTTGCCCTGACTAGGTTTGCACTGTCTAAATTTGCCTTAGACAGATTCGACATGGAAAGCTTGGCCTCGGTTAGGTTCGCGCTGTGTAAGGACGCTTCACTTAAGTCCGCTTCAGTCAAGTCCGCTTCAGTCAAGTCCGCATAGGCTAGCCTCGCACCGCTCAAGTCTGCGCCGGGCAGATCCGCGCCCACAAGCTGGGCACCCGCCTCAATTACAAAACCATTTATTTCCATCCCAATTACCCCTTATCCTTGTCCGTACTGTAGATCAATATCTCACACTTGCAAGCGTTTCCAGACACAACCACGCAAACAACATGGGAATCACACATCCCACTCGGTGCTGCAGTCGCCAAGCACCAAGTCGCCGTCCGGCGGTGGCTCCCAACCGCGAAAAGGACACCAACAAAAAAGAGACCCGCGTTCAAAAGACCCCAATAGGGCTACCCAGTTAGCCCGCGATCCACACCTCCTCAACCCAAGCCTCATACGAGGCATCAATCCTCATCAGTTGAACCGACAAAGCATTGATCTGCCAAACCCCCACGCCGGTGCCAAAACAGGGAACACCGGACAATTCACCATACGCGACGACCGACGCCCAGACTCCACACTCACAGCGTCTCCGTCTTCCGGTTTTACCTGCCGATCAGAATCAAGCTCCTTGAACTTGGCGCCGATTGTTCCCACGCCCACAGGCCCGTGACCTGGTCACTCTAAGACAAATTGTTGTTCCAATTGCCAGTACTCTTTCAGGGTGCGAGATAAGAGACTGAGCCTACCATTAGCTGGAATTACGGTTGTCGACCTGAGTTCAAATATTGCCGCGCCGTTCACTGGCGCAATCCTGGCCGATTTGGGTGCTGACGTTGTCCACATTGAACCACCCACCGGTGATGACAGCCGCCGCATGTCACCAACCCACGAAAATGGTTCGGCGTATTTTTACGTGGTTAATCGCAATAAAAAATTGCAAACGCTGGATCTTCGCAAACAAGCAGACCAGGACACACTTCATAAGCTTCTCAGTGCGGCAGATGTTTTCGTTACCAACTTGCGCCCACGCAAACTCACCGAACTGGGATTAGATGACCCCTCTATGCGCACCCGCTTCCCACAGTTGATCACTGCCAACCTCAATGCCTACGGTTCTCACATAGATGAATTGAATCGGGCTGGCTATGACGGAGTGATTCAGGCCCGAACCGGGATCATTGGGGTTACCGGCGATGCTGAGCCCGCTCGAGCCGGTGTTTCCGTGCTGGACATAGGTGCGGGTATGTGGCTGTCGATTGGTATCCTTTCGGCCCTGTTTAAACGGACTCAATCTGGGGTCGGATCAAGCGTCGCAACCTCGCTATTCGAAACCGGCGTCAGTTGGAGCTCTTATCACCTGCTTGCCCACCAGATCTCAGGAGTTGCCTCCGCACGTTCAGGTACAGGACACCCAGCATTTGCTCCCTACGGGCTATTTTCCACTTCCGACGGGGAAGTCATGATCGGGGTTGGTGGTGATGCAGTTTTTGAAAGACTGGTTGATGCCATCGGGAAGAATGAGCTTGCCAAGGACGCCCGCTTCAATACAAATCAGGAACGGGTCCGCAATAAAGACCAACTTCGTCTGCTAATTTCTGAAGAATTCATCACATATACTACCGAACAAATAATTTCTAAACTGCAAGCCGCAGACGTGCCAGCGGACCAATTACAGTTACCCGAAGATCTACTCCATGACTCCGCCGCCAGCTCTCAATTGCACCAACTTGATGTAAATGGTCGTAATGCTCTGATCCCAGCACTACCGCTCCGGATCAATGGCGAGTATCCCCCTATTAAGTTCCTTTCTTAAACGCAGCAGCGACGATTGCCACCAAAATAGTCGCAATCAAGACTTGAGTTCCAAACGTAAGCCAGAAACCCCACTCAGCGAAACTACCAACGAGCGCTCCTCCCGCTCCCCCGACAACGCCGATCAGGATCGTGACAAAACATCCAATGGGCTGCATACTGGGAACCAATATTCGAGCGATTAAGCCAATAATGATGCCAACAACTATCCCGCTGAGCAGTCCACTGATTTCCATATCGATACCTAACCACAGTACACGCCAAATCGGTAATACCCACTGGCCGCTAGAACCTTCAGAATGATCTCGGCGCGCCACAGCAGGGCATTAACACCGTTGGTACATTCGGGAAGGCCGCCAAGGGTTTCATCCTTAGTCGTTCATATGTATGTCTATGAATGTGCAGACGACCTATGGCTCGGACCACCCGATTCGTTGGAATCCCACGCGTGCCCATCACAGTGATGTCCTCAAGGCTCGCGCCCAAGAATGTGGCGCCTGCCCGGGAAAGGGTTGCGGCCGACCCGTCGCTGCACTCCCATAATTTCGGGCCAGTAGGATTTTGACGTGAATATTGCCACTGAAACCGTCGTTTTCTTCGCAATCGCCTTCGTTATTTTCGGGCTAGTTTTTGTCCTACTCGGCATGTCGAGTGAACGAGGCTACTGGTCTGAGCGAGACCCTTCAGGTGATGCTCAGAAGGCAGTGACAGGGTTTCACACTGTTTACCATCGGGCGTTCAAAATAGCCGCCGGTGAGTACCGTGCACCTTTGCGCATCGCAGCAATCGGTGTCGTGTTGTGGTATTTTGCCCTTGCTTCCTTGATTCTTGCCGGCATTATGACTGTGATTTGAGCATTGCTTGTCGTCTTACTTTGTCCCATCTACCAGCATCGCACCAATTCTCATAGGCGCAATGCGGAGTTGGCGAGAATGTTCGGGTTCACGGGTCGCGTTACCTTGAATATTTGTAACAAATGTTACCAAAATACTAGTCGCGCGCAATCGCGTCCCCTTCGACGATGCTCCGTACCGTGAAATGCCAATTTCACATCTTGACTTACCGTTTGATCTCAATGGGAATGCTCTCGTAACCGCGGATGACGTGTGATGGATACCGAACGGGGGCACCAGTGAGTTCAAATTTGGGCAAAGCCGAGAGCAGTTCTCCAATTCCCACGCGGGTCTCTAGTCGCGCCAGTGGCATGCCCACACAAAAGTGAATCCCTTCGCCAAATGCGAGATTTCGACTGCCGTCACGGGACAAAACCAACTTAGCTGGGTTTTGAAACGCACGAGGATCTCGGTTGCCTGAAGCAAAAATCATGAGAACCCGAGAATCAGGAGGGAGTGTGATTCCATGAAGAGTCACTTCCTTACTCGTTACTCGCGCCAGCCACTGAGCAGGTGCATCGAAGCGAAGAAACTCGTCGATCGCAGTATTGGACAGTTCTCCCTGATCTAATGCTAGTTCTGTTCCTGCTACCTGACCGGTTCCAAGTGCATGCACGATGTTGCCCAACAGACTTGTGGTTGTCTCCATTCCTGCAGCGATAAGAAGCAGCGTCAAACCTTGAACTTCTGCAAGCTGCATCGTGCCACTATCTATCGCACGAGCAATGTCTCCGAAGACATCGTCGCAATAAGCTCCACCCTGCTGTGCTTGCACCAAGGATTCGAAATATGCAACCAGTTCTGCTCGTAGTTCATATGCGCGGGGTGAAGGCCCAGATTCTCCAGGTGGGCGGTTCAACATCTGTAGACCAGCTTGAGTTGCCCACTTCAGGTCCGATTCGGGAATTCCTAGAATTCGGAAAATTGTCGCAATGGGAAGTTTCTGGGTAAATTCTGTTGCCAGATCAACATGCTCCTGTTCGAGGAACTCACTAATAAGATCTCGCGCAGTTATTCGAACCATTTCTTCGTAGGATTTAACATTCTTGTTGAGAAACCGAGGGGCCAAAACTTTACGCAGAACGTCATGGCGGGGTGGATCCAGCTCTTGAATACTGCCAGGGCCAAAGAATTGGACGTAAGACCCCAACTCCACCCCCTTAGCACTCGAGAATGTCTCCCAGTCGCGGAGGCCGCTTTTGACATCGGCGTACCGGGATAAGACCCAAACATCATGACGGGCAATGTAATAGAGCGGGAACCCTTCCCGTAACTGCTCATATGCTGGATACGGATCCCTGTGAGACTCCTCAGAGACTGGGTCGTACACGGGATCAACAGATACAGGCATAATTAAAAAGTTTAGTACACCAATCATGTTTCCGAAGCCCTATCGACTGCAAGCAGCCCCGACTGCCCAAATGTCCCAAAAAGGTCGTCGTATCTGAAAAAATTAATTGCTTAGGGTGAGCGCACAGAATCCGTTGATACAAACATCAGCCTCGTACCTATACCGGTGTGAATTTTGGTGGTGTGTCTGCGACTTCTACGAATCCTTTGGACAGAAACGCTCTCCGGGCGGCAAAGTGGCCGCTGACACTTCAATCTCCACAACTCCCTGATCCTACTTTTCCAGAAGAAACTGCCAGTTCCCCGGCAGAAATGAGCAAAGACCCGACATCAGATTCATGACATCAATTTCAACATCTCGGTCACACAAAAGACACCAAACAACCGAAGCAATGCGCGTCAATATGCCCCCGACAAGCAGCGGCCACACGCATGATCCAGAGCCAACAGTGCTTTCGAATCTACGCCCGGGCATCCTCCAAATTGTGGTGTGAGCTGCAACATGCAACGGCGACCTCGACCAGAAACAACGAATCCCCTCACAATCTGGCGAGAGATTATGGGGGGAAACGAGTCGGGCTGACAGGAATTGAACCTGCGACCTTCCGACCCCCAGCCGGACGCGCTACCAAACTGCGCCACAGCCCGCGACACGACTCCTAACCCTATCTCATGGGCACGAATCAACTTTCATGACTAAGAACGACTACTAGCGGCGGGAGCGTTTCTCACGAACACGCATAACGATCCGAATTGGCGTACCGTCGAAACCGAAGTCCTCGCGCAATCTACGCTCAATGAAACGTCGATACCCGGCTTCAAGGAACCCAGTGGTGAAAAGAGCAAAAGTCGGTGGGCCCGCTGACACTTGGGTACCGAAAAGGATCCGCGGTTGCTTGCCACCGCGGAGCGGATGCGGGTGAGCTGCCGTAAGGTCTGCGATGAACCTGTTCAACGCACCAGTAGGGACCCGGGAATCCCAGTTATCCAAGGCCAACTCAAGACCCGGAGCCAGCTTTTCGACGTGGCGTTTAGTTTTCGCTGAAATATTTACAGTGGGCGCCCACGCGACCGAAGCAAGATCGCGATCAATCTCCTTAGCCAGATACACGCGACGATCCTCGTCGGTCAAATCCCACTTATTGAACGCAATCACAAGTGCCCTGCCCGCGTCGATCACCATCGCGATAATTCGCTGATCTTGTTCGCTCAGTGGTTCGGATGCATCAACAAGAACGATCGCGACTTCAGCCCGATCAAGTGCAGCTTGGGTCCGAAGCGTTGCGTAGTACTCGTGCCCGGAAGCCTCCTTCGCCCTGCGCCTGATGCCAGCCGTGTCAACAAACCACCACAAACGATCCTTGATCTCAACCAGTTCGTCAACCGGATCCACTGTTGTTCCAGCCACATCATCCACGACCACCCGAGATGATCCTGCGAGCGCATTCAGCAGAGAGGATTTACCCACATTGGGCTTTCCCAGTAGTGCGACCCGACGGGGAGCACCTTCTTTTCTCTGACCCGATCCGGTTTCCGGCAGCGCTTTTACCACTGCATCAAGGAGGTCACCCGAGCGACGCCCGTGCAAACCAGAAACGGGTTGCGGCTCCCCTAGCCCCAAACTCCACAGGGCCGTCGCTTCAAGCTCGGCATTGTGATCATCAGCCTTATTGGCGACCAAGATTGCTGGTTTGCCAGATTTGCGGATCACATCAACAACATATTCATCCGTTGTCGTGGCTCCCACCATCGCATCAACAACAAAAACAATTACGTCGGACTCATTAATTGCCCGCTCCGCTTGAGCCGCAATCTGGGCGTGAATGCCACGTGAATTGCGTTCCCACCCGCCAGTGTCCATGACCAGGAATTTTTTTCCGTTCCACTCTGCTTCATAACTCACCCGGTCGCGAGTCACACCGGGTACGTCCTCGACCACAGCTTCTCTTCGGCCAATAATGCGGTTCACCAGGGTCGACTTGCCCACGTTGGGGCGACCCACAATGGCCACAACCGGCAGGTTCGCGGTCGAGCCCAACTCGGCGATATCGGCGTCAAAATCACCAAATTCTTCACGGACAGCCTCAAAAGCCGCGGCAAGTAGTGCGTCTTCATCCATCGGTTCGAAATCGGTGTCGTCAGGACCCACTGAGCTCACTTCGTGTCCATCCATGTCGCTGCTCGCTCTGCCCTTCGGGATATCAATTGAATTTGCTTGCTCCGACGTCATTGCGACGACCCCCCAAAGTACACAGGGGCTTGGCCTTCGACTGCAGAGGGCTGCGACAATGGTGTTTATGAATATGTATGGTGCGCCATTTTGACTAATTGGTCCACAACCTGATCCAAGGTCAGATCACTCGTGTCCAGTATTTGGGAATCGGGGGCTGGCTTAAGGGGGGAGTGTTCCCTCCCGGAGTCCTTGGCATCACGGGCCATGATCGCCCGCCGGGTATCGGCGATGTTTTCCGCGTCCGCGTTTGGGTCCACTTGCAAACTTCGCCTTTTGGCCCTGGCCTCAGGAGATGCCGTGAGAAAAACCTTTAGGGCTGAGTCAGGCAGAACAACGGTGCCAATGTCGCGACCTTCAATCACGATTCCAAAATCTGATGCTGCTACAGCTTCACGTTGTAGTTTTACAAGAAGTTCGCGCACATCCCGCACTGCACTTACCGCACTCACCGCTGCGGTCACCTCCGGTGATCGAATGGCACTCGTGATGTCGTGGCCATTTGCTGAGATACTGAAATTCCTTGGATCTGTTGTTGTGCGAATTGTCGTATTCGCCGCCTCCTGCGCGATTGCGACCGGATCTTTAAGGTCAATTCGTGCCTCCAATACCGCCCACGTAATTGCGCGATACATGGCGCCGGTGTCCAGCATCACCCAGCCCAGACTCTGAGCCACAGCGCGGCTCACGGAGGATTTACCTGAACCTGCTGGACCGTCTAACGCCAAAGTTTTTGTTGTCATTGACGCCCTCGAGTGTCAAAGCCACGTTGGTACAACCCGGTCTCCAGTTCCATCGACTCACCCGCCGGTACAAAAAGCTGCACGATCCCGCTGGGACGGCCCATAACGTGCTCAATCCGGACGTCCTCTAAGTTGATATCGAGAACACCTACGCCAGCGAATAGCTCAGCCAGGGCTCCTGGTTGGTCTGAGATCATCACGTTTACCGACTCGAAACGGTTAGATCCGGATCCGTGCTTTCCCGGGATCCGTGCCCTACCCTCATTGCCCGCGCGCAGAGTCTGTTCAATTCGCACTCGGTCCTTTGCGTCAAGAGCAGTGGACAACTCCGCTAATTCATTGCTCACTTGGCGCAGCACCCGCGAGATTTCCGTAGCGTTGCCTTGCAGAATGTCGCTCCACAATTTCGGATCCGAACCAGCAATTCGGATAGTGTCCCCCAGCCCCGAACCCGAGATCGCTAAATCGGATTGCTCTGCGTCAATCAGTTGGGCGGCAAGAGCACTAGATACCAATTGCGGGACATGGGAAACCAGTGCAACTGCGCGATCATGGTCTGCCGGATCCATGGTGACCAGGCCACCACCCATGTCAGTTATCACCATTGCCGCGGTGACTCGAGAGGTTTCACTGCCTTGGGTCAGCACCCAAATTCGATCCTGGAATAAGTCGGCTCGCGCAGAGCCAGGACCTGACACTTCCTTACCAGCCATTGGGTGGGCGCCCATGACCCTTCCGCTGTTAGTGAGTTCACGATCTAATTCGTCAATGATTGATCCACGTACTGAACTGACGTCAAGAATCAACGCACCGTCAAATTTTCCGAACGCAATATTAATTGTTTCAGCGGCCACGCTGGGAGGCACGCAGATGAAGACTGCCTCAACTTTCTGATCAGAGGTTTCGTCAAACTGCAGCCCCGACAATGTGGCCAAAACTCCCAGATCTCGTGCTTGAGCAACGTGATCGGAGTTAATGTCCTCGGCACTCACCTTGTATCCGGATTTCTGAAGGGATAACGCTATTGAAGTGCCGATCAGCCCACAACCAACAATATGAACGCTAGGCGCCATGTGCATCCTTACCCGACTTACCCGACTTACCTGACTCATCGGCCAGGTCAGCGCGTAATACTTCCGCGCCGCGCAAATACACGTGGTGCACTGCATCGCGTTCTTGGTCAGTTTCCACTTGAGCCATGATCCGAACGACTCGTTCTAGGGCGCCGACCACATTCATCTCTTGCGCGCACATCAATGGGACGTCCGTGAGACCGTGGATTCGAATTCCAGCAGCAGGGAACGCGCACGTGAGGTCAGGTGTGCCGGTCAGGAAAATACTGATGACTTGCGTTGATGACACCCGATTACGAATCATCATCTGGTCAATTAACTCTGCCACCGCGTCATTCATCTCCTCAGCATTATTTGCCGTGAGACACGTCGCACCTCTGATCGCCCGTATCGCCATTGGTGAAGTCTAATCAGGTCGGTTAGAGCCCGGCGGCGGTGTAAAGGGCTCGTAATTGAGCTCCATTTATAACCCTCAGAACCCCCGGCCGTTGCTGTCCGAGAGCCACGGGGCCAATTTTGGTTCTGACCAAGGCGGTTACCGGTGATCCCACCGCATCAAACATGCGCCGCACGATTCGATTTCGACCTTCATGGATCACCAACTCCACCATAACGGCGTTCTTGGCTCGGTCCAAGATTCGCGCCTTGGCTGCTTTGACCATTCCGTCGTCCAGATCGATCCCACTTATCAGGCCGGCCAGTGCTTGGTTGGCCAGCTCTTTGACGGTCGCAATGTAGGTCTTATCCACTCCAAAGCTCGGGTGAATCAACCGGTTCGCCAACTCCCCATCATTTGTCAGCAGCAACAAGCCCTCTGTGTCTGCATCGAGCCTGCCAACGTGGAATACTCTGCGTTCAAGGTCAGTAACGTAGTCGCCGACGCAGGGTCTTCCCTGGTCGTCCACCATCGTGGTCAGGACACCCTTTGGTTTATTGAATGCATACACGACTATCTCAGCTTTAGTTTGCAGCCTTTCGCCATCTACGTGAATAACGTCGACTTCTGGGTCAACTCGACGGCCCTGGCCCGTCACTGTCTCACCGTTAATACTCACTCGACCTTGGTCAATGAGCGCTTCACATGCCCTTCGACTCCCGATTCCTGCGGCGGCCAACACTTTTTGTAGCCGGATCTTTGTTTCAGTCACCGGAAGCAACTGACTCCAACACTGCATCCAAGTCTGCGAGGTCAGGAAGATGTTCTGCTAACGGAGGTAGATCCGCAAGCGATGAGATCCCAAGCCGCTCGAGGAAAAAGGAAGTAGTTTTGTAAAAAATCGCCCCAGATTCGTTTTCCGTTCCCGCTTCTTGAATCAATCCCCGCGTGAGCAGCGTTTTAATCACTCCATCGATGTTGACTCCGCGAACGGCGCTCACTCGACCCCGGGTCACGGGTTGCCGGTACGCAATCACCGACAAAGTCTCTAATGCCGCCTGGGTCAATTTTGCTTGCTGACCGTCAACAACCCAACGTTCAATCAGCGGTGAGCATTCGCTGCGCGTATAAAAGCGCCAACCACCCGCGACTTCCCGTAAATCAAATCCTCGCATCTGCTCCGTGTACTCGACGGATAACTCGTCGAGTGTGCGTTCAACGTCGGGCAATGGCGCCCTCGTTATCTGGGCGAGTTCAATTGCCGGCATGGGTTCGTCCGTCAACAGCAAAAGCGCCTCGATTGCCGCGCCAATGTTCGGTGCGCCCAACTCATCGGCTTGCTCGACCACTTCTTTGACTTGCTCATTCATCGCTCTCTCCCGATCCTTGTTCTGATCTCGCGTTGACTTCTGTTCCCACATCTACGTCTACGTCCCGATCAACATCAAATTCGTCCGCGACCTCAATATCGCCCTCATTTCGACCGACCCAGCGCACTGTCAAATCGCCCAATGGTGAGATCTGTTCAAAAAGTACCGTTTGCTCGCGGTACAACTCAAGAAGTGCCAGGAACCGACCGACAATAAGTAGGGTTGTATCGCAATCTTGGGTGAGAGCCCGAAAGGTTGTCGTTCCCACGCGCCTCAGGCGCTCAACAATTATCGCGGCTTGCTCGCGAACACTTACTCGTTGGGTATGGATGTGCCCAATGCCTATTTCCTCTACCGGCTTAGGTGACAAAGCAAAAGCCGCCATGGCTGCGAACTGGTCCGGGCTAATGCTCAACAAGACTTCTGGAAGTAATTCCGCAAAATGTGGCTCAAGCCCCACAGTGCGTGGATACGACTTACTTGCCGTTCCCATCATGTCGGTAAAAAGAACCGTGATCTCTTTATATGCGCGGTACTGCAGGATCCGAGCAAACAATAGGTCCCTAGCTTCGAGTAACACCAGGTCTTCTTCATCTTCAACCTCGCCTCGGGGCAGAAGCCTGGCCGCCTTGAGATCCAGCAGGGTCGCTGCGACGACCAAGAAACTGCTTGTTTCGTCAAGATCCCAATTCTCGCCCTGACCTCTGATGTGGGCGATGAATTCGTCGGTGACCATGTGGAGCGCCAGCTCGGTTACTTCAAGTTTATGTTTGGAAATCAGTGAGAGCAGCAGGTCAAATGGGCCTTCGAAGTCCCCCACTCGCACTGAGAAACCTGAGCTGCTTTGGGTATCCCCGTCAACTACGTCGATGCTCACCTAAAAGTTCACTTAACAGTTGACCGGGCAATGACCTCGCGTGCGAGCCTGCGATAAGCCTGAGCCCCACTACTTGTTGGAGCAAAAGTAGTAATCGGCTCACCCGCCACGGCCGAGTCTGGAAACTTCACGGTCCTATTAATGGTCGTGGAAAACACCGTGTCACCGAAAGCACCCGTTACCGACTCAAGTACTTCACGACCGTGCAATGTTCTGGGATTGTACATGGTGGGGAGAACACCAAGGATTCGAAGTTCTGGATTGAGTCGAGATACGACTTTGTCGATAGTGTCCTTAAGAAGCGCCACCCCGCGCAAGGCAAAATACTCTGTTTCCATAGGAATAATCACTTCTGTGCTCGCAGTAAGCGCGTTCAGAGTAAGCAGCCCAAGGGATGGTTGGCAATCAATAAGCACGATGTCGTAGTCCTCAATGATCGGCAACAAAACTCTCTGTAGTGCGTATTCCCGGCCTACTTCACTCACCAATTGGACTTCGGCAGCGGACAGATCAATGTTGCTAGGGACTAGATCAAGTCCAGATACCCGGGTGTTGACAATTACGTCCCCAATGTGGCAGTCACTCTGGGTTAACAGATTGTAAATCGACAGATCCATTTCATTGGGATTCATGCCCAGCGCTACCGACAGCGCACCCTGCGGATCGAAGTCGACGAGCAGCACTTTGCGCCCGTAATCGGCAAGCGCCGAACCCAGTGACACGGTGGACGTCGTTTTTCCTACGCCGCCCTTTTGATTGACCATTGAAATTACTCGGGCCGGCCCATGCTTTTTCAACTCGGGGGGCTCTGGGATGACCGCCAACTTGGGGTCTTCGGATTCCTCAGTCATAACATCGGCCAGCCTACTGTGTCTGGGTCTTCAGGTCCCGGATTGGCAGGGTCAGCCGGCGAATGTGGCTAAGTCGCCCGCGGATGCGATGACGCATATATTTCCCGGAGTGTTTCCACCGTTACCAAGGTGTACACCTGGGTCGTAGTGACCGAAGCGTGCCCTAGAAGTTCTTGGACCGTACGAACATCAGCGCCACGCTCGAGCAGGTGGGTGGCATAGCTGTGCCGCAGGCTGTGCGGACTCACGCCTGGAATTTCTGCGCGGCTGGCAGCGTGGCTCACGCACTCCCAAGCGCTTTGACGCGAAAGTGGCTTTCCCCGTCGATTCAGAAAAAGATTGTGGGTCCCCGGCCCTTTGGCTACTTGTTCACGACGCTCACCTCGTACGTACTCGTCGATTGCCCGCGAGGCAAACGTGCCAACCGGGATCAGCCGCTGCTTATTCCCTTTCCCTGTAACAATCACCGTTCCCGAGCTGCCATCAATGTCATCAACACTCAAATTTGTCAGCTCAGAGATCCGCATTCCGGTGCCGTAAAGCAATTCCATGATTGCTCTATCACGTTGGGGAAGGTCGCTCAAATTTGTCGCATCGATTAACAAGACTACAGACTCGTAGGCCATTGCTTTGGGTAGCCGCCGCGGTACCGCTGTGGGGTGAACGTCAACTGCCGGATTTGTGGTGGTCCAGTCTTCGGCTACACAGAATTTGTGGAACCCACGGACCGAGACCACGATTCTAGCCGCACTTGACGCGCTGAGGCGGTCAGCCAAAGAGGTGGCGAAGTCGCTTATGGCATTATCTGTAACCTGGCCGATCTCAATGAGCCCGACATTCGTGCACCATTGCTGATAGCGGCCCAGATCACGGGAGTACGCACTCACAGTGTTGCCGGAAAGACCTCGCTCAATGCTGATGTGATCGAGGTATCCGCGAATTGCTAGTTCTAACTTCAGGCTAGTGCCTCTGATAGATCCATCAAGGGGTACGACCACGACTCAGCCACTGCCGCGTATGTCACTCGATGGTTGTGGACATTGAGCCCGAGCGCGAGAGCCCGATCATCTGACAACGCTTTCTTCCAACCTTTATTAGCCAGTGCCACCGCGTACGGCAAGGTGACGTTGGTCAGCGCATACGTTGAGGTGTGTGGGACCGCCCCCGGCATGTTTGCCACGCAGTAGAACACCGATTCATGAACCTTAAAGGTCGGCTCCGCATGTGTGGTTGGTCGAGAGTCTTCAAAGCACCCTCCTTGGTCAACTGCGATGTCAACCAACACTGAACCTGATTTCATGCGAGACACAAGATTATTGGAAACCAACTTGGGAGCCTTAGTTCCCGGAACGAGCACCGCGCCAATCACCAAGTCGGCGTCAAGTACCGCTCGCTCAATTTCAAATGCATTCGATGTCACAGTTTGCATGTGCCCTTGGTAAATCGCGTCGACGTGGCGCAAGCGTGCTACATTTTTATCCAAGAGAAGGACTTCGGCTTGCATTCCCAGTGCAATCGCCGCCGCGTTCATCCCAGCGACACCAGCACCAAGCACAACTACTTTGGCCGCGTAGACACCCGAGACGCCACCCATCAATACGCCGCGACCTCCATGAGCGCGCATCAGTGAGTGCGCTCCCACTTGGGGCGCCAACCGTCCTGCGACTTCGGACATGGGGGCCAGGAGTGGCAGCGACCCATCGGTCAATTCGACGGTTTCGTAGGCGATCGCTGTTGCGCCGGATTTCACAAGCGCCTCCGCACACTCTTTAGATGCAGCGAGGTGTAAGTAGGTAAAAATAACTTGTCCTTCGCGCATGCGCCCGTACTCGGCGGCGATGGGCTCTTTCACTTTCAGGATCATGTCGGCGCTCTCCCACACAGCTTCTGCCGTGGCATGCATCTGGGCCCCGGCAGCAACGAAATCCGTGTCCGGAATTGACGAGCCCACGCCGGCCCCAACTTCAATCACGACTTCATGGCCATGGGTCACCAGTTCATGAACACCCGCTGGCGTAACTGCCACCCGGTACTCATGATTCTTAATTTCCTTCGGGACGCCAACGCGCACAATAACCTCTGCTTCTGATCTCGATCGATGTAATGAATCTACACGGCCGGCAGTCTGCCCAGATTATTCAGCCCATCTCGCGCTGCCCAGGGAGCCTTTGGCCCACGCAACTCGCAGCCAGGGATGGACTGCCACGCCCAAGTTGCCAAAATTCCCAGTACAGCCGTGGGATTCCCCAGCGCACCACTTAGCACTAAATCCACAGCTTTCGGTAGTGGGACCCACACCAGAGGCAAGTCGACCTCTTCTGCTTCCCCCGTCACCATGCGCCCGGTTGGGAGCTCGGAGATTTCTCTCGCCAAATAGATCCGAATCGCCTCACTTGATCCTCCCGGCGAATTGTAAAAATCAACGAGAGTGTCCCAACGGGCTGCGACCACTCCCGCTTCCTCCGCCAATTCGCGCTGCGCGGCAGCTAAAGGATTTTCGTCGGGGATATCAAGCAAGCCTGCGGGAGTTTCAAAAAGAAACATGCCAAGCGCCTGCCGGTATTGACGAATGAGCAACACTTCGTCGCGCTCATTGAGCACCAGCACCGCTACCGCACCCGGGTGGATGAGGATGTCGCGCGTGACACGTTGACCGGCAATCTCTATCGTTTCCACATCCACTCGCCACTTCCCGCCCACATGGACGGTTACGCTCGCGAGCAACTCCGCCGGGTCAAGACTGTCCGCTATTGGTCCAAGCCATCGTTCGGACACCCGGCAGCGCCTAAGCGTCCGCTGATGAAAGATTCTGTTGCGATGCATGTGAGCAAGCAATCGCGGCTTCAATTAGGCCACTAAAAAGTGGGTGCGCGTGCGTTGGTCGCGAACGCAATTCTGGGTGGGCTTGGGTGCCGATGTAGTACGGGTGGACGCTCGCGGGCAGCTCTACGAATTCAACAAGGCGTCCGTCCGGCGAAGTGCCCGAAAAAGTCAACCCAGACTCAGAGAGCTGCTCGCGATACTCGTTTGCTACCTCAAAACGGTGGCGGTGACGTTCCTCAATGTACGGCTGTCCATAAACCCGATAGGCGACCGATCCTTCGGTGAGTTTGGCCGGGTACAGACCCAATCGCATAGTGCCACCCATGTCGCGTTCACCGGACACAACATCCCGCTGGTCTGCCATTGTCGCCACAACCGGGTGTGGCGTTGACTCATCAAACTCGACCGAGTTCGCGTTCTCAAGACCTGAAATCGTTCGGGCATATTCGATAACCATGCATTGCAAGCCAAGACATAGACCCAGTGTCGGGATCATGTGCTCACGCGCATAAGTTAAAGCGCCCAACTTTCCTTCGATTCCACGAACACCGAATCCCCCTGGAACACAAATTGCGTCAAGATCTGACAGGTTTTTAGCGGCGCCTTCATGGGTTGCGCAATCGTCACTGGATACCCAGCGAATGTTGACACGGCAATTATTGTGAAAACCGCCGGCTCGTAACGCTTCGGTTACCGAAAGATATGCGTCAGGTAGGTCAACATATTTACCCACTAAGCCAACTGTGACTACATGCTTGGGGTGGTGAACCCGTTCAAGCAGGTCATCCCATTGATCCCAGTTTACGTCGCGGAAGGGTAAGTCGAGTCTGCGTACAACGTATGCATCCAGACCTTCAGAATGCAACACTTTTGGAATGTCATAAATACTCAGTGCATCAACCGCCGCCACAACCGCTTCGGCATCAACATCGCACATCATAGAAATCTTCTGTTTGATGGAGTCTGGAACTGGACGATCCGCTCGCAAGACAATCGCATCTGGTTGGATTCCGATATTTCGCAACGCTGCCACTGAATGCTGGGTCGGCTTTGTTTTCAACTCGCCTGATGGTCCGATATAGGGCAAGAGCGAAACATGTAGGAAGAAAACATTGTCTCGACCGACTTCGTGGCGAATCTGACGCGCAGACTCAAGAAATGGCAAGCTTTCAATGTCTCCAACTGTCCCACCGACTTCGGTGATCACGACATCTACGTTTGGCCCAGCCATTCTGCGGATACGCGACTTGATTTCATTCGTGATGTGTGGAATCACCTGCACCGTGTCGCCCAGGTACTCTCCCCGTCGTTCTTTTGCAATCACCGTAGAATACACCTGCCCGGTCGTCACGTTCGCCGAGCCGTGCAAATTAGTATCAAGAAAACGTTCGTAGTGGCCGATATCAAGATCGGTTTCAGCCCCGTCATCGGTCACAAATACCTCACCATGCTGAAACGGATTCATGGTTCCCGGATCAACATTGAGATAGGGATCAAGCTTTTGCATTGTTACGCGTAAACCCCGAGAAATAAGGAGATTGCCTAGTGAAGAAGCCGTAAGTCCCTTACCGAGTGATGAGGCGACGCCTCCGGTGACGAATATGTGCTTGGTCCCAGTTTTCTCCACGGAACGATAGCCTATCACTGCCCGAGCCTGCACCTCCACGACTCGCAGGGATGAAACAGATCAACAAATATTTCGGCACGGCCCAGTTAACCTTTGGATCCAAGTTCGAGTAGCTCAAGTGCATGAGCCCCACCATGTTCAGAGTCCGGTAGGCCCGACAGCATCCGGGTGATTTCTCGGACCCGTTCCTCACCCTCGACCAACACAATGCTGGTTTTCACCGAGTGGGACTGAGCTACTTTCTCGACGACCAAATGACGATCGGCGAAAGCCGCCACTTGGGGCAGGTGGGTCACGACGATTACCTGGGTGTGCTTTGCCAGCGCAGCGAGCCTTCGACCCACTTCAACTGCGACCCCGCCCCCTATACCGGCGTCAACTTCGTCAAAAATCATGGTGGGAACAGGAACTTCACCGGCCAGTGCAACCTCAATTGCGAGCATCACCCGGCTCAGCTCTCCGCCCGATGCCGTTCGAGACAACGGTAAGAATTTAGCTCCCTCGTGGGCAGCCAGCATGAATGTTGCCCGATCCCGCCCACTTCGACTCCACAGTTCCGGGTCTTCTTCCACCGCGAGCTCAATCCGCATTTGAGCGAAAGGCATAGCCAGCCCGCCCAGTTCGGCCGCAATGCTGGCTTCAAGCTGCCCGGCCGTCATGGCCCGCACCTGGGTTAACTCTTCCACCCGTTCGGTGGCAACTGTCAGTGCCACCGAGATCACCGTTTCAAGTTCTTCGAGTCGGGAGTCTAGGGCGAGGATACCTGCCAATTCGAGTTCCGCCTGCACATTCCAATGCAATACTTCAGCAAGTGAGGGGCCATACTTTTTTTTGATCGCCGATAAATGCGACACCCGAGTTTCCAGGTCCGCCAACTCTTGGGGGTCCGAACCCAACGCGGCCAGGTAGTAGGCCAAGTCTGAGTCAAGATCGGATATTTCGGTGATTAGTGACACCATTCTCCCAAGCTGGGCACCCACCTCTGTATCGAGTTCTCCCGCATGCTCAAGCGACTTGGATGCCTCCCCCATTTGGTCCAGCACCGAAGCAGAACGCGACTCCTGTCCAGACTTGCTCACACCGGTTAGCAATTCACGTACCCGACCAATCGCTCCATTAAGGTCGTCTACGTTTCGCATAACTGAAATCTTTTGAGCGGCCTGAGCATCCTCACCCTCGGTCAGTGATAACTCGGAAATCTCCTTAATACCCTGCTCCAACACGAAAATTCGCGCCTGCTGATCGCTCTCACTCGCCAAGAGCTGGTCGCGCTCTTTACGTAATTTGCGGTAATCGCGCAGTGCCACCTGATACCGAGTTTTGACGCTCGCCACCGAATCGCCACCTGCGCGGTCAAGGAGCTCGAGTTGCTTACCGGGATCGCGCAGCAGCACCTGATCGGACTGTCCGTGCAAGGCGATCAGGTTTTCGCTCACCTCACGCAAAACACTCGCAGGCACCGGCCTTCCACCAAGAAAAACTTTCCCCCTACCGCTTTGATTGATTTCACGAGAGATCAGGAGTGAGAAATCAGCAGACCCGACAATTTCTTCACATTCTCCACCGCCTTGCTCAACCAACGCAATCACCGTTGCGCCATCGGCCCCGCTCAACCTCACTTCACAATCCACGCGAGCTCGGTCGGCAGACTCCAGCACCAATTCTGCACTCGCACGATTACCCATGATCAGACCGATGCTTTGCAGAATCATGGATTTTCCTGCGCCCGTTTCACCGGTGAGAACGGTCAGGCCAGGGTCGAGCTCAATGGATGCCGCAGAAATGATTCCGAGGTCGGAGATAGTTAACGACTCGAGCATCGCCTACTCGCTCTCGCCAAGTGCAACCTCATTTACCGACTCCGCGCCAGCCCTCAACAGGCAACTGGAATTTCGCCACCAGTCGATCAGTAAAAGGTGATGTAACCAGTCGGGCAAAACGTACCGGCTGATCATTTGCGCGCACCTCAACACTGGAGCCGGCCGCCATCGCGATCATGCGTCTCCCATCCGCCCACATGACTGCATCTGCCTCAGGCGAAGGTTCCAGTCGAATCACACTCGTTGGTGCGATCACGCATGGGCGGGCGAAAAGTGAGTGCGCGCTGATGGGTAGCAATAACAGCGCACTCACTTCAGGCCAGACAATCGGCCCACCGGCAGAGAAAGCGTAGGCGGTAGAACCGGTGGGGGTGGCACAGATGACCCCGTCGCAGCCCCACCGACTCAATGGATGATCATCAACATGGGCAAGCACGCTAATCATTTTTTCCCGAGCGTGCTTTTCCACACTCACTTCATTAAGTGCCCAGGTGCGGTCCACCACGTGCGAACCTCTGGAGACGGTCACATCGAGTGCGAGGCGTTCCTCGACGCTCCACTGCCCACCCGCAATAGCATCAATTACCGATTGAACCTCTTCTTCCTCGGCTTCAGCAAGAAATCCCACGTGACCTAAATTCACTCCCAGAATTGCCGCCCCCGAGTCCCTTCCTACCTCGGCTGCACGCAACATAGTGCCGTCTCCACCAATCACCAAAATCAGGTCGGTCGCCGTCAGTCCAAGTTCACCGGCTGACTCGCGGATTCCAATGGACACCTTTTCCGATTCATCGGACTCACGGCTGGCGTCAATCCCATGTTTCCTTAAGCCCGCATCCACTGAGTCTGCAATTCGCAAGGCATGCGTGGACTGGCTGTTGGCGATCACGTGCACGCGGGACGGAGCGCCCATTGCACTGCTCATGCGGGACCCTCGTGTATCGCCGTGTCAATCATGTCAACTAAGTCTGCCGTATCCGTGTCCTGCTGCATAGAGGGCACTTCATGCTTGTGTGCCAGCCAGAGAAAATACTCCACATTTCCCTTAGGCCCCGGTAGCGGACTGGCAACGACACCTGCCACTTTCCACCCGGACGCGATGCCGGCTTGCGCGACTCGCATGACGGCGGCTTTGCGCACCTCTGGTTCCCGGATAACTCCATGGGATGCCCGCACGGCCTCACGTCCTGACTCAAATTGCGGCTTAACCATTAACAGCATTTCCCCCGACGGGTCAATGAGCGCGCTGAGGGTGGGCAAGACGGTCGTCAACGAAATAAAGGACAGATCTGCCACGACTACTTGCGGGATAAAAGGCAGCTGCTCCGCCTCCAAATAGCGCACATTTTGCCGCTCCATGACGTGCACCTTGGAATCGGTGCGCAGGGACCACGCAATCTGGCCGTATCCGACGTCTACTGCTAACACACCGGCCGCCCCCGCTTTGAGTGCCACTTCGGTGAATCCACCGGTCGACGCTCCAGCATCAAGGACAAAACGCCCGGTAAACGAGACGGGGAGTGACTCGAGCACACCGAGTAATTTATTCGCCCCGCGCGAAACATATGAGTCCCCCGCGCCTTCAACAACCAGATTTGATTGCGGACTAACTCCAGTTGATGCTTTGCGGGCCAGCATTCCATCTATCTTGACGCGATGCTCTTCAATCGCAACCTGTGCTTCACCCCGTGAGCGAGCCAAGCCGCGTGAAACCAATTCCGCATCCAACCTGCGCATTGATTGATTCCCATCGTCAATTGTTGTTTAGGAGACTCTGCTTTAACGTTCTAAATTAACCATGATGCCTTGGAGCCGGTCATGGACATC
This sequence comes from Candidatus Nanopelagicales bacterium, assembly GCA_028825115.1. Classification (GTDB taxonomy): domain Bacteria; phylum Actinomycetota; class Actinomycetes; order S36-B12; family S36-B12; genus UBA4592. The sequence continues at coordinate 20,381 of JAPKAV010000020.1, forward strand.
AGTCAAAATCCCATGATGAGAATGGATATCCTCGAGATCGATACTCTGAATCTTTTCCAAAGCGGCGTCGATCTCATTATTTCCCGTTGCTTCCCACACAGGAAGAATCAGTTCCGAATCAATGGCTTCATCCAGCAACAAGATGTCATCTGGATCAGACTCGACCTCAAAAACAACTGTCTCGTCCATCGATTCAAATGACAAGGCTTGATCAGGATTCATGCTCAATCACCACCTTCTTCTTTTTCTTGAGAGGCGATTCTGACTCGATTGGCGCAGAAGCTTCCTCCTTCGATTCGGCGGCACTTTCTGCCGCCAAATATGCTTCTACTTTTTCTACTCGCGCCCGCACAGCCGCAAGCTCATCTTCACGAACGAAACCAACCCGGCCAATTGCTTTGTCCACCTCAGCGCGAATCAACCCAACCAACAGATCACGGTTTGTCTTACTTTGCGCCATCAGGTCATCTGCTGCCTGAGCCACACTGGATGCGACATCGACTGGTTGTTTTGTGCCCATTGACACGCCTTGTGCGATGAGCGAGCCGGCCACCTCCTTGGCTTTTGATGCAGTGGCTTCGGTAAGCCCTGTTGCCATTTCCAGATAGTTTCGTATGGTTGACAGGTTTGGTACTGAGTCAAACATTGGTTTCTTCCTTTACCTATTAAGGTGACCACGACCGGTCACTACTCGCCGAGATCAAGTGAAATTTGCCCTTCCGCGAAGGAATCCAAGCCCACGTGTTCCACCAAGGCCCACTTTAGGCTATCGGCAGCCCGTAATCGCTCCAACCGAGTGCCTCCCGTTGCGCGTACAACAGATTCCGCAGCCAGATACACGGCTTTCGCTTCACCACATGAATAGCCGTCCATGCTTTCCTGGGGACCAATATATTCAGTAATCAAATCCTGCACACTCTCTCCCAGATAGCCGGCCCGGATCTTCGAGGCCCACACATCTGCCGGCGAGCTCACTCCCGACAGCACTAACATGGTGTTAATCCCTGCGGCAATTCCGGCGGCAACATCAGTGTCATAGCGATCCCCCACCAACAGAGGGGCCTTTGCCGGAACCACAGCCACGGTCTCATCCATCATAGACCGATCAGGCTTGCCGCCCACTCCGTCGGGCTCACGACCGACCGCATTGCGCACCGCTGCAACAAAAGAGCCGTTACCCGGAGCGATCCCCACTTGGGTCGGGATAGTGCTGTCAAGATTCGTCGCAATCCAGATTGCGCCACCTTGAATTAAATATGAGGCTTGTGCCAAGTCATCCCAGGAAACCAGCGGACCAAACCCCTGAACCACGGCAACGCAGTCGCGTGGATCTCGGCTCGCAATAAATCCGGCATCAAGTAGCGCTTGTTCCACTCCGGCACCGCCAACGACGAATACCCGACTACCCACCGGCGCAAGCTTGCACAGAATTTGGACCGCAACTTGGGAGGAAGTGATCACTTCACTTACCGCAGCCGGGATGCCGAGTTCATTTAAATGCGAGGCGACCTCACCCGGCGTCCGCGAGGCGTTATTGGTTACATAAGCGACCGCGCAACCACTACGCACTAGTTCCGAAACGGTTTCTGCTGCTCCACTGACAGCGACTAAACCCCGATAAAGGACCCCATCCAAGTCGAAGTAGACCGCGTCAAATTCTTGAGAAAGTCGACTCACCGAGCTCACAACTCATTCTGGCGCGCAATAGGTCCTTTAAGTGGCATGCCTTGCTCCGTTCGATGGCGCAAAGTTGATTTCACTTGTGACAAAGCGGAGCCGTATTCGGAGCGTTGGGGTTTCATGACAAATGCCATGGCCAGATGATCACGTGCCGGGACGAACTTTTGCTGGCGCCACAGCGTGAGTCCCAGTACGAAATGGGCGTAATCATTATCGGGAGCATTCTGTACCAACTCTTCCAGAACCGATTCAGCTTCAACATAACGTTTCGCATCAAGAAGCGCCCTCCCCAACCCTTCTAGTACGCTCGGGTTTGATTCGATTTCACGTAAGCGTTCAAAAAGAATCGACGCTGCGGCACTGTTACCGCTCTCTAAAAGTTTGGAGGCGCGTTGGTACCAGTCGTATTCGCTTCCAGACGGAAACCCATCTAATTTAGGACCACTTACCATTAAAGCTCATGACCCATCCGGGTAACTTTTGTCGACATGTATTCAGAGTTGTGGACATTTTCCTCGACCACTAACGGAAGTCGATTAATTATTGTGAGGCCATAGCCTTCAAGCCCGGCCCTCTTTGTGGGGTTATTGGTCAACAACCGCATGCTCTTAATGCCGAGGTCGGAGAGGATTTGCGCGCCCGTTCCATAATCCCGCGCGTCAGCTGGAAGCCCCAGTGAGAGGTTCGCATCAACTGTGTCTAGTCCACGCTCTTGTAATTCATATGCGCGCAATTTTTCCAAGAGGCCGATGCCGCGACCCTCATGGCCTTTGACATACAGCACGACCCCGCGTCCTTCTTGCACAACGCGAGACATCGCAGTGTGAAGCTGTGGGCCACAGTCACATCGAAGCGAACCAAATACGTCACCGGTTAAACATTCAGAGTGTACTCGTACCAAAACATCTTCACCGTTACCGATTTCGCCATACGTCAGAGCGACATGCTCAGTGCCATCAATATCACTGCGGTATCCAACGGCTTGGAAATCACCATGCACTGTTGGGAGGGCCACGACAGCGACCTTCGTCACTTGCGATTCGTACTGGCGTCGATACTTGATCAGGTCAGCAATTGAAATGAGCAAGAGCCCGTGTTCATCGGCAAATTCTCGGCACCGAGGCGCTCGCATCATTGTGCCGTCATCATTAACCAATTCGCACAAAGCCCCTGCTCCGGTTAATCCAGCCAATGTTGTGAGATCAACCGATGCTTCAGTGTGCCCGGGCCGCCGCAAAACGCCACCTTTTACCGCTCGAAGTGGCATCACGTGACCAGGGCGTGTGAGTTCATAGGGCTCTGTCGCTGAGTCCGCAAGTACTCGAATCGTGTGTGCGCGATCCACGGCAGAGATTCCGGTCCCGGCAACATCCTTCGCATCCACTGAAACGGCGTAAGCGGTACCTTTGCGATCCTCGTTGACCGCGGTCATGGGTGGCAGACTCAACCGATCAAGTAATTCACCTGACATCCCAACGCAGATATAACCTGATGTGTAGCGGATCATAAAGGCCGCCAATTCTGGTGTCGCTTTAGAAGCGGCATAAATCAGATCGCCCTCATTCTCGCGGTCCTCATCGTCTATGACAACAATTGATTTGCCTTCACGAATTGCGGCAATAGCCTGTGGGATCGAATCTAAGCGGACCCCAGCGTTCGACTCCTGGGAACCATGAATGACAGGAGTCGGTTCCACATCCACTTTCGACACATTCGCCGTTGCTTCGAATAGCTCATCAGCTGGGATCATAGGGAAAGCCTACCTGTTCTCGGGTGCACGCTTTAACGATCGCACCTCGCCCTCCAATGCGCTGCCTAATCCGCCTGCAGTCTTCCAGAACCTTCGTCGCAATACACCAGCACAAATCACCTGCGCACCTGGTTCTAGCCTGAGCACTCGCTGTGCCACCGAGGCACAAAATGTTTGCCACGTCACGGTGTCAAACTTGATTTTTCCCGCTTGATCTCTAGCAGATCGCTCAACAACTACAGCAAAAATTGTTGCTATATCTCCGCTGGGGAGTTCTTTCTGGCGCATGCGATTTCCCAAAATTCCCATAAGTTAAACAAAGTTTAACGTGTGTTCTCCATTGATTTTGCATCTATTCGCATTATTTGACCTATCCGTGCGGGCAATAGCATTAACCTGTCCCTGTGGACTCAACGACAGACAGTGTGAATAACCGCGCCGTGATCCAGGATCTCGGCGACGACGTATATTCAATTGACACCCTGATGGGCGGCTTCGAAGGAATCACCTCGAGCTACTTCATAGCCAGTGCGCGTCCCGCGCTAATTGAAACTGGTGCCGCCCTCAGCGCACCTCACGTGCAGACAAGCCTTGAGAAGCTAGGTTGTGGCCCCGATGATCTTGCCACCATTGTGGTTACCCATATCCACCTTGATCACGCTGGTGGAGTGGGTGATCTTGCTCACGCCTTTCCCAATGCGCGGATCGTCGTTCACGAACGGGGCGCACGCCATCTTGCCGACCCCACCAAAATCGTTGCCAGCGCCTATCAAGTATTCGGTCCAAAAATGGATGAAATGTTTGGACAACTGATCCCCACGGATTCGCAAAGGATTGACTCTCTGGGCGAGAGAGGGAGCATCGATCTCGGCGCTGGGCGCGCTTTGGATACATTCCACAACCCTGGCCATGCCTCGCATCACGTTGCCCTCATTGACTCCGCCACGGGGGATCTCTACACCGGTGATGCTGCAGGTGTCTACGTCCCGGAAACCGGGGATCTGAGACCGGCCACTCCCCCACCAGATTTCAACTTTGACCTTGCACTGAATTCACTTTCGGCAATGCAAGCTGTCGGTCCCAGACGACTCCTATTTAGCCATTTTGGGCCAACAACGGAAATAGATCGTGTGTTCACTGAATCTAAAGCCCAGTTACACTACTGGGTCGAGTGGGTCACAAAGGCCCACCGTGAAGGTATGGACTTTGACCACGCCTTACTTATGGTGCTAGCAAAAGATCGGGAGGTAAACGCACGCTTTTTTGAGGACGAAGAGGTCGCCAATAAATTTGAACACCTAAGTAGTTCAGCGGCGCAGGTAAGCGGAATTTGGCGCTGGCTCGACACGCGCAATCAATCGAATTCTTCAATTACTTGAGCTGTAATCTCGCTCTCCTGATTGCGGACCAACGCCGTCACTCCATTGATATCAGACTTAATTGCTTTATTACGCCACTTCTGAACTTCTCCTTCTCGGCCCGCTTGCTCCAACAGAACCGAATAGGCCTCCTGCATCCGAGCCCGTAAATCACCGGGAGGCAAAGAAGTCAACGCCGCAACATTCAACATAAGCAACGCGGCATCGACTTGTCCCATGTCCGCGCGCGCCCCGGCACTCACCATCAACGCTTCAATCGTGGTCTCGGGTGACATCTCTGCCGCGGGAACCGACCGTAAGAACTCAATGGCCTTTTCGGGTCGACCCAACCCGCGTTCACAGTCGGCCATTATGGCCACGAAGTCACTATTGCCCGTCATGCGCCGAACGGCGCGCAACTCGTTCAGAGCCGCTGTATATTCTCCCGCCAGATACTCGATAGTCCCATTCGCTTCTCGCACCACAGCGACTCGACCAGCCAATTTCTTCGCCTGCCTCGAGTGCTCCAACGCACCCTCAATGTCATCCAGACCCAAAGCCACCTCAGCCGCTAGCAAATGCCGACCCACGCGCTCTTGTAAAGACTCCGGCAAAGTTTGCAACTCAAACCTTACTGATTTGTCTAGGTCCTCGAAAATGATCTCCTCGGGAATCCATGGCCCTCGTGACTCACGCGAATCTACCTCGCGAGCATCACGTCCTTGATAGGAATCACTACGAGGCTTATCCGACCGAGGC
>JAPKAV010000091.1 GCA_028825115.1 Candidatus Nanopelagicales bacterium
CTGCCAGGTTCGCTTTGCCAACTGCGGTCCAGCCGGCCGCGACCGGCGGTCTGCTCTTGGGAAATCACCGCGGTCCACGCAGGCACGGGTCCTAGGCGACAACGGCGCCTCAGTTCGCTATTTGTTGAATCTACGGTATCCAGCCGGACCACTTCAGGGCAAAAAAGAATGGAATGTCCAGATTCAATGTGATCAGCCTGACCGGATATTTTTCCCACATGGATAAGGTACGCAGGTGATAACTCAGCCCGAGACCAGCACCACCTAGGAGGACGCATGAGCGCCGAGACGAGCCCCGATCTGCACACCACCGCGGGGAAAGCGCAGGTTCTGGGATCCCGTCGCTCCGAAGCTGCCGGCAAACGACAAGAAGCTGTGGATAAACAGCACGCGCGAGGAAAAATGACCGCCATGGAGCGGATTGATGCTTTCCTCGATGCGGACTCGTTTCAGGCAATTGACGGACTCACTCGGCACCGGTCGCACAACTTCGGGTTGGAAAACAATCGACCTTATGGCGACGGCGTAATCACCGGGTATGGAACTGTCGATGGCCGTCAGGTGTGTGTCTTTGCACAGGATTTCACCGTTTTTGGCGGTTCACTGGGTGAAGTGTTTGGTGAAAAAATTGTCAAAATTATGGATCTAGCGTTAAAAACCGGCTGTCCAATGATTGGTCTTAATGACTCAGGTGGCGCCCGTATCCAAGAAGGAGTGGTCGCCCTCGGCCTTTACGGCGAAATCTTTTACCGCAATGTCATGGCGTCCGGGGTAATCCCGCAAATCTCACTGGTGATGGGACCGTGCGCTGGTGGTGCTGTCTACTCCCCGGCTATCACCGACTTTATTGTCATGGTCGACCAAACCTCACACATGTTTATTACCGGTCCTGACGTAATCAAAACTGTAACGGGCGAAGATGTCGAGTTCGAGGAGCTCGGTGGCGCACATACCCACAACTCCAAAAGCGGTGTAGCCCACTACATGGCATCTGATGAGCACGATGCCCTGGATTATGTGCGTGCCCTACTTTCTTATCTTCCGAGTAACAATTTGAGTGAGCCTGTTGTAATTCCCACCAAGGTATCCTCGGAGTTCACCGACGAGGATTACGCCCTCGACACAATTATTCCCGATTCGCCCAATCAGCCATACGACATGCATGACGTACTTGCATCCGTTCTCGACGACGGCGACTTTCTAGAAACCCAGCCACTTTTTGCACCAAATATTTTGTGCGGATTTGGTCGCGTTGAGGGCCACCCGGTTGGCATCATCGCTAACCAACCTATGCGGTTCGCTGGAACACTCGATATTGAAGCGTCTGAAAAAGCTGCGCGTTTTGTCCGCACCTGCGATGCATTCAATGTTCCCGTAATTACTTTTGTCGATGTTCCAGGATTCTTACCCGGCACCGATCAGGAGTGGGACGGAATTATTCGTCGTGGTGCAAAGCTCATTTACGCCTATGCCGAAGCAACCGTTCCACTACTAACGGTTATTACCCGCAAGGCGTACGGTGGAGCCTACGACGTCATGGGATCAAAGCATCTTGGAGCCGACATCAACTTGGCGTGGCCCACTGCAGAAATTGCGGTCATGGGTGCCCAAGGCGCCGTCAACATTTTGTACCGTAAGGAAATTGCAAATGCGGATGATCCAGTGGCTGAGCGCGCAGCCCGGATCGAGGAATACACCGAGAAATTCGCGAATCCTTATGTTGCCGCAGAGCGCGGATTCATGGATCGGGTTATTTTTCCTCACGAAACCCGACTGCAACTCACCCACGCGCTACGCGCATTGCGCACAAAACGCGCAACGCTTCCTCCCAAGAAGCACGGAAACATTCCCCTATGACCGGGCCGCACCTACAAGTAAATCGCGGGGAGGCGAGCCCAGAAGACGTTGCTGCGCTCCTCATCGTATTCGCTAATGCCCAGGCACAGGCCCGTACTGACCAACCCACCGCGATCCACGTCTGGAATAGCCGCGAACGCTTGCTGCGCACCTTCCCGATCGCCGGCCCGGGCGCTTGGCGTGAATCCGGCCTTGCGCAGTAGGACATGAATGAAACTTATTTTGGCGTCAGCTTCCCCTGCCCGGCTGGCAACACTGCACAATGCCGGCATCCGCCCCATTGTGCGGGTAAGCCACGTGGATGAAGAAGCAATCGAAAAAAATCTGCCAGCGGCGACCCCCAAAGAGCTTGCCCAAGCCCTGGCCCAAGCAAAGTGTGAAAAAGTAACCCAAGAACTTTCCGACTTACATGAACTTTTACCCGGCACCATCGTGATCGGCTGCGATTCGGTGTTCGAACTCAATGGCAAGCCCTACGGCAAGCCACAAGACGCCCACGTCGCAAAAGCCCGTTGGCGAGAAATGATGAACAACACGGGCACCCTGCACACCGGCCATTTCATCAACTACAAAGATGCAAAAGGCCAATTGCATTCGTCACTCGGAACCGCCAGTACTGACGTCCACCTAGGTGCCCTTACTGACGAGGAAATGGACGCGTATCTCAATACCGGTGAACCCTTCGCCGTCGCCGGTGGTTTCACCTTGGATGGACTCGGTGGAGCTTTTGTTCAAGGAGTAACCGGGGATCCTTCTAATGTGGTCGGGATCTCACTTCCCACCGTGCGTGAACTCCTGAGTCAATTGGGGATCACGTGGACGCAACTATGGAACAGCGCCCGATAGACTTAAGCGGAGCAACCGGAGGGAAACACCTGTGAAAAAAGTCTTGATCGCCAACCGCGGTGAAATCGCGGTTCGAGTAATTCGTGCCTGCGCGGACGAGGGAATCGAATCAGTCGCGGTCTACGCCGATCCCGACCGTGATGCCCTGCACGTGCGCCTCGCGGATCATGCTTTTTCCCTCGGTGGGTCAACTGCAGCAGAGTCCTATCTTGACATTGCCAAGATCATCGGTGCGGCGAAAGAGTCCAGTGCCGATTCGGTTCATCCAGGGTACGGGTTTCTTTCCGAAAATGCTGACTTCGCCCAAGCTGTGATTGATGCCGGACTAATTTGGATCGGTCCTCCACCCGCAGCAATTCGCTCACTCGGCGACAAGGTCAGTGCCCGCCATATTGCCCAGCGCGCCGGAGCCCCGCAGGTGCCTGGCACACCTGATCCGGTGAACGACGCCACTGAAGTTACTGCTTTTGCTCAAGAGCATGGCCTGCCTGTTGCGATCAAAGCGGCATTCGGTGGCGGCGGTCGTGGACTCAAAGTGGCCCGCACTCTTGAGGAAATTCCGGAACTCTATGAATCAGCAGTCCGCGAGGCAGTTGCAGCGTTCGGTCGCGGCGAGTGCTTTGTTGAACGCTATCTCGATAATCCTCGCCACGTGGAAACCCAAATACTCGCAGACCAGGCCGGCAATGTGGTGGTTGTATCAACGCGTGACTGTTCACTGCAGCGACGCCACCAAAAACTGATTGAAGAAGCACCAGCGCCTTTTCTCACCGAAAAACAGCGGGAAGCTCTCTATTCTTCCTCAAAAGCCATTATCAAAGAGGCCGGCTACTACAACGCTGGAACGTGCGAGTTCTTGATCGGCACCGATGGCACCATCTCATTCCTTGAAGTAAACACTCGCCTTCAGGTAGAGCACCCGGTCAGCGAGGAAGTCGCTGGAATCGATCTCGTGCGCGAACAGTTCCGCATTGCCCGGGGCGGCACAATCGACTATTCGGATCCCGAACTACGCGGTCACAGCATTGAGTTTCGAATCAATGGGGAAGACCCCGGTCGCGGTTTCCTTCCCGGTCCAGGAAAACTCGCCCTGTGGCAGCTTCCCAGCGGCCCAGGAGTGCGCGTTGACACGGGTTTTGAAGCGGGCGCTGTAATTGGTGGAAACTTTGATTCACTTTTGGCCAAATTGATTGTCACTGGCAAGGACCGCCACGAAGCTTTGCAGCGTTCTCGCCGTGCTCTCGCTGAGTTCAATGTGGATGGAATCGCAACCGCACTCACTTTTCATCGGGTTGTAGTCAACGATCCCGCTTTTGCACCGGCGGACAAAGACACGCCTTTTACAGTCCATACTCGCTGGATTGAAACCGAATTCAATAACGAGATCCCTGCCTACTCGGGTGACTCCCATGAACTCGACGAAAACTTAGCCAGGAAATCTGTTGTCGTTGAGGTCAATGGCAAACGCCTCGAAGTCACCCTCCCCCAGGGCTTTGGCGCCGAATCCAGCGAGCCCACCCCCACCGCAAAGAAACGTGAGCGCAAGAAAGCATCTGCAAATGTGTCCAGTGACGCTCTCATTGCACCCATGCAAGGTACGATCGTGAAAATTGATGTCGCTGAAGGTCAAGAAGTCTCAGCGGGAGACTTAATTGTAGTGTTGGAAGCGATGAAAATGGAGCAACCACTCACAGCCCATAAAACCGGAAAAATCACAGCGCTTAACGCTGAGGTGGGCTCAACCGTTCCAGCCGGCACGGTGTTGTGCGAGATCACTTCCTTTCAATAGCGTTCACGCCCGATCACAAGGCATTTCTACGCGGCAAATGATTTTACCGATGGGCGTGAGTCAATCAGATTTTGACTCAGGTGAAATCCGCGGAGATGTGTATCGACGTCCACTGGCCCCGAATGCTCAATCAAAAATCCGGGAGCACGTCAATGGTTTTATCAAGATTTGTTGCCGTAAAACATCACGCATCCTCTCTGGCCCTGTTTTCGTTTCACCACACGCTACCGAGCTGATTCACCCGCTCACCTTGGCAGTGCAGAAGCACCCTACGGTCGAAGAGTTGGCATCAACTTTCACAATTTTCCCTAGCCTTTTGGGTTCTGTCGCCGATAGCTGACCGACGTGTGCACAATTGGCACCAATAAGTACTAGATTTACCGAGTGAACCCAATCGATATCTCAATTAACCCGAAGACCGACCAACTTAGTCGCGCAGCACATGAGTCTGCTTCTACCATCACTTCACTAAGCGGTGTTGACACTCATGACATCGCAATAGTTTTGGGCTCAGGCTGGGTCCCCGCCGCCGAAAAAATTGGTACCCAAATAACAGAATTCAGCGTTTCTGAATTGCCCCATTTTAGCGAACCCGCAGTTGCTGGGCATTCTGGAAAGATCCGCAGCGTTGATATCAACGGAAAGAAGATCCTGGTTTTCCTTGGCCGTACCCATTTCTATGAAGGAAAGGGCGTTGACGCAGTTACTCATATTGTCCGCACCGCGGCCGCAAGTGGCTGCAAGACCATGATTCTGACGAATGGCTGCGGAGGTCTCAACCCTGAGTGGTCCCCCGGCACACCCGTATTAATAAAAGACCAAATCAACTTCACCGGGAACTCGCCACTTCATGGCGCTCACTTTGTTGACCTTACGGATTTGTATTCATCACGCTTGCGTGCCATGTGTCACGAGG